>NZ_CP083663.1:603402-905104 GCF_020097815.1 Haloprofundus salinisoli | reverse complement strand
AACTCGTCGGCCACGTCGTCGACGTTCGACAGGGGCTCGCCGCGCCCTCGAACAACTCCTTCCCGGTCGAGAACACGCTGGTCGTCGAGACGGCCGACGGGCTGGTCACCGTCGGCGGCGGCGGGGCGTTCGTCGAAGACGTCGAAGCCGAGAGCGTGACGCTCGAACTCGCGGAGATCCGAGAGACGGACGACTCGTAGATTGACCGTACGGACCGCGCCGCGGTCGGTTCGCCGTATCGTCTGCCGTTTTCACCGCATCGTTCGCCGTTTTCATCCGGTCGTCTCGGCGAGCAGTGACCCACCCAGCGCGAGCAACACGGTGCCGCTGAGCCACCGAAACGCTCGCCCGTCTCCGTCGTCACCGACCAGTGCGCCGACTCGCGTCGCAAACAGCGCGACACCGCCGAGATACGCGAGCGTCAGCGCCGCATACACGCACCCGAGCGTCGCCAACTGCGCCGTCGTTCCGCCACTGCTGACGAACTGCGGCAGAAACGCCAGGAAGAACAGCGCCACCTTCGGATTCGAGACGTTGACCGCGACGCCGCGGAGGAAGCCGCTCTGCACGTGGGTCGACGCCGCGCCGTCACGAGAGTCGACGACGCTCTCGACGGCGTCGGCATCGGCCCCGCCGCGACTCGGCGACTCAGAACGCTCGGCGTCGGTTCCACGGAGGGTCTGGATACCGAGATACACCAGATACGCCGCACCGAGATACTTCACGAGTCGGAACGCGAGCGTCGACTCGCGGAGCAAGACCGAGAGACCGACGGCGGCCGCCGCCGTGTGGACGAGGACGCCGACGCTCACGCCGGCGGCGGCGGCGACGCCGACGCGTCGGCGACTGCCGACCGACTGCGAGAGCACGTAGATGGTGTCGGGGCCGGGTGCGAGAATCAGCGCGAGCGACGCGGGGACGAACGCCGCGAGCGTATCGGGACCGACCATCGCCGATGCGTGTGCCGCCGACTCACTTAGTTCGCTACGCTTTCTCGTCGCGCAGCGACGGCACGTCGCCGGGGGTGTCGAAATCGTGGTAGTGCTCGACTTTCTCCTTCGAGAGGATGTCCAGCGCCGCCCTCGCCCGCCGAGATGACCGCCTGCCACTCCTGGTCGCGAATCATCGCACCCGTCGCGTACGCACCCTCGACGCTCGTCTCCAGGCCGTTTTTCGCGGCGAACAGCGCCGCGCTCAAGCCTGCCAGACCGCCGGCGATGACTGCTACGTCCGTCATGGACCATGTGAGAACTCCGCACGCATGATCTTGACCAGGCGACCACCATCGCTGGTCGGTCACGACGGACGTCACCGCACGGAAGCGCTCACCGAGTTCCGTCTACCTCTCTCTGGACGACGCGCCAGCAGACGACGGCCACGGTTACGACGGCGAGGACCACGATGGCAGACAACGCCGGATTCGCGCTGGCGACCCCGAGAAGTCGGTCGAACTGCGTTCGGAGCATCTCGCTTGCGACGTGGTACACCGACTGCCGCCGCCCGTAGTAGACGACGGCGGCGACCGCGGCGTTGAACACCACCCCGCCGACGGTGGTGTAGAGGAGGAACTTCCACATCCGCATCCTGGCGAATCCGGCGGGCAGCGAGATGACGGACCGAAGCACGGGAAGCAGTCGTCCCCACAGCACCGAACTCTCGCCCCACTTCTCAAACCACCGCTGGGCGAACGCCAGCCGTCGCTCGGAGACGTTGACCGCACCGCCGTGAGCCTCCAGTGCGTCGTGTCCCTTCTCGCCGAAGAACCGGTAGGCGACGACGCTGCCGACGGTCACGCCGGTCGTCGTCGACGCGACGAACAGCGCGAACGAGAGCGGGTCCGTGACCAAGAGGCCGGCGGCCACGGGGAGGACCACCTCGCTCGGCAACAGCGGAAACAGCATCGAGGATTCGAGGAACGTGAAGACGAAGATGGCGAGATAGCCGTATTGGGCGACGAGGTCTAGCGCCGTCTGGGTGAGTCCGGAAGGCACGGGCTTCCTACGCGCGCCGAGCGTATCGTTCTTGTCGCCGCCTTCGTTCGCCCAACTCGGCGCCGTCTACGTCTCAGAACGCGTGGCGGTGCCATCCGCCGTCGACCGGGAGCGTCGCCCCCGTCACGTACTCCGCGGCGGGCGACGAGACGAATACCACCGCCCGTGCGAACGACTCCGGCGTTCCGAGGTCGTCGAGCGGTAGTTCGGCGGTCCGCTGCCGCGTCGCCTCCGCCTCGCTCACTCCCTCGCGTTCGGCCCGTTCCGCGATTTTCTGGTCGATGCGACCGGTCACGACGCCCCGCGGGGAGACACAGTTGACGCGAACACCGTCGCTGCCGTACTCCTCCGCGAGTACCTTCGAGAGGCCGTATATCCCCGGTCGAAACACGTTCCCGAGCGCACCTCGGGCCGACGGTTCGAGCGCGGACGCGGCGACCAGATGCGTAATCGCGCCGCCCCGTTCTCGAAGCGCCGGTAACGCAGTCTTGCACGCGACGATGGTGCTTCGGAGAACGCTTCGATACCCGTCGTCGAAATCCGCCACCGAGAGACCCGAAAACGGGGTCGTCTCGGGACCGCCGTGGTTCGTCACCAGAACGTCGAGGCCGCCGAGACGGCCTATCGCCTCCTCGGTCACCTCGCGCACCTGGTCTTCGTCGCTCAGGTCGCAGACGACGGCGTCGATAGCGTCGTGCTCGCAGTCCGTCGCCGCTCGAATTTCGTGGGTCGCCGTCAGCAGTCGCTCCTTGCTCCGCGAGGAGATGACGACGGACGCGCCCTCTCGGACGAACTGTTCAGCCACCGCTCGGCCGAGACCGCTGCTGGCAGCCACGACGTACGCTCGCTTCCCGTCGAGTGACAAGTCCATGTCAACTGCTCTGCGCACGGTCGGTTATCCGTTCCTATCTCGCCGACAGATCCACGACTTCCCGATTATCGCCAGGTGAGTTTGCCCCATTGAATCGATATCGAACGTCAGACTGTCCTTTCCTCCGTTCGCTTCGGGGTAGTAGTGGCGTGGCCGAGTCCCCGTCGGTTCGTCGCCGGTACGTCACTCACGGGGTCTCATCTCTCGGTCGGCCGCTCTCACAGACTACAGGTCTCTCTACCGCTCGTCTCGGAAAGTACTGGCTCTCGGCAACGGTGGCGGAGTCGATATCGATTTAGTATCGCAAAAAGTGGTTTATAGACTTTCGTACTCCCGGACCGTTTCGAACGACCCGTCGGCGATAGCCTCGGCGACGGCTCCGATATCGACCGAATCGGGCGTCGACTGGGGATATTTTCGGCGGAAGTACCCGACCAGGTTCCGCACGTCGCGCTCGAGGAACTCGGCGGCGTTGTCGTGGCCGGTGTCGACCGCCTGCGGCCAGTCGAAGATGGTGATGCCGTCTTCGCTGACTGAGACGTTGTACTCGCTCATGTCGGCGTGGACGTAACCGAGTCCGTAGGCGACGACGAGTTCTCGGAGGACGAGGTCGAGCACGCCGACGGCCTGTTCGTCGGGGAGCTTCGCGCGCGCGAGTTCCACGCCGGGGAGTTTCTCCATCACTACGGCGTGACGGTTCTGGTCGACGGGTCGTGGCACCGAGACGCTCGGGTAGAGATCGTGAAGCACCTCGTGTTCGCGTTCGGCGGCCTTCCGGGCGGTGTAGAGCCACGAGACGTGCTGGTTCTCGGAGGTGTAGTCGCGCTCGCGGTTCACCTCCCGGAAGTTCGTGTACCCCTCGCGGTGGTACTTCAGCGCCAGCGGCTTGTACGACTGCACCTCGTACACGTCGCTCTCCTTGCCGACGCCGAGCGGCGCGCCGACGCCGTCGACGGTATCGCGCTCGGCAAACGCCCGCAACGCCAGCGCGTCGTACCCCTCGAAGGTGAGGCGGTAGCCCTCGTACTGGATGGTCTGCTTCTCGACGAGGTCTCGGCGCATACACCGGTCGAGGCGGTAGTCGACCTCCTCTGCGGTGAGTCCCGAGTAGTCGGGTAACTTCTCGCGGTTGACCCACTTTCCGAAGCGCATCCCCTGCTCGACACCCGAGAGGAGATAGAAGTCCTCGGGTTCGAGGTCCACCATCACGCCCGCGATGTTCTTCACCATACCTTTCGGTGGGGTGTCGTCGCCTAAAAGCGCCACGTGTCGCCGGATCTCGTGCTGATAAACTCTTTACTGCGATACAAAAAGGGTGTGTCGATGACGGCCACAACCGGCGGACGTGGCCCGCCGACAGTCAACTGCTCACGCGGCCGCTGACGCATCTCGACGACGCACGCGACGCCGACTCAGGCGGTTCGCGCCCGCCGCCCGCGGACGACGTACGCGACGCCCGTCAGCGAGGCGATTGCAGTGCCGACGACGACGCCCCCGACGAGCAGTTGCGCGAGAACGGGTGTCAACGCGGCGTCGACGCCCGCCGCCGACAGCGCCGCGAGCCACATCGCCGTCGCTCCGGCGAGAAACCCGAGCCGGTAGCGTCCCTGCGCGTCGTGGGCGGCGTCGAGGCAGAGGAGCCCACAGCAACAAAACAGCGCGAGCGTCGCCGAATCCGCCATCGACCTAGACGTGTTCCTCGCGGTCGGTGTCGGCGCGGCGGTACCGGTCGACCCGCCGGTAGCCGGTCACGGTACCTCCGTCGTTGAGCTGGATCTCGTACGCGCCGAGGATGTCCTGGGTGTCGGGAACCGACGGCCGTTCGATGACTTCGACGATGCCTTCCCATCCGCTGTCGACCCGACGGAGTTCGGTGACGCCGTCGAGTTCGTGGCCGATGAGTTCGGTGGCGACATCGCGCACGGAGTCTTTGACCGACATGATGTCGGCGGTTTCACCGTTGCTCGACAGGTCGTCTTCGTCGTCGCTTTCGTCCTCGTCTTCTTCCCCGGAGCCGTCAGTCTCCGGTTGCGGCTCTCCCTCGGCGACTTCGTCCAACCGCCGACGAATCGCTTCTTTGGCGCTCGAACGGTCTTCTTCCGACTGTTCGGCTTCGTAGGCGTCTCGAAGCACCGCTTGATCGCCTATCTCCTGCAGTTCGTCTTTGAGTTCGTCGACTGTGTGATTGGTTGGGTCTAACTCTGGCATCGATGGCTCCGGTCGGATTCCTCATTTGTCGCCGTGGGTCCTGCCCGGACCGCCCGTCGGCGCGAGTGCGCCGACTTAGCTCGCGTTCGGCCCGTTCGGCCTCGTGGGCGTCTCGACTTCGATCTCGTTGATGTCGTAGTCGGTGTCACCCGCCGTCGCTTGCTCTATCTTCGATATCTCGTGTGCGTAGTGCAGGAACGTGTCCACCGAAGCGGCGACGATACGAGCCTCGACGGTGAGGATCTCGATACCGACGACCGACACCCGCGCCCAGATGTCGATGACGATTCCTTTGTCGAGAATGCGGTCGAGCACTTCCGCGAGACTCGTGCTGTCTGGAGTATTTTGCATCGTACCGTAGAAACAGCGACGAGACGGTTAGCCACTTGGCCTGCAAATGCAGGGAGTACATACCCTATCCGGACGCACCTGTTCGACTCTTGTCCCTTTTGATGGCCGCCGACTTATAAACACCCTGCATATGCCGGCACAAGGGTCCACTGCGTTGGCGCCGATACTGACGGCAACGGCAGTCGATTCCCATGACTCAGTATCTCTACGCGTACGGGGTGACCAACGACGGGTCGTTCGAGGTGGACCTCACCGGCGTCGACAACGCGACGCCGGTGTACACCGTCGACTACCGACGGTACTCGGCTATCGTCTCCGACATCGAGACGATGGAACCCGAGCAGACCGACGAGAACGCCCGCCTCCACGATGACGTCCTTCAGACGCTCATCGAAGACCGGACCGTCGTCCCGATGCGCTTCGGGATGACGTTCAAGAACGGCCGCGCGCTGAAAGGCGTCCTCCGAGGCGGCCAGCGCGCCTTCCGCCGGGCGCTGATGAACGTCGACGGGAAAGTCGAACTCGGCGTCAAACTCGTCACCGAGGAGGGCGTCGACGTGGACCGCGAGGCCGTCCGCAAGGACGTGACCGAACGCCTCGGCGAAGTCAGCGACGAGCGCGCCGAGAACGACCTGTTCAGCGACCGCCTCGTCGTCAACGACTCTTACCTCGTCGCTCACGAGGACCGTGAAGCGTTCAACGAGGTGATGGGTGACCTGACGGAGGCGTACGAGGGCGAACTGAAGGTACAGTACACGGGGCCGTGGGCTCCGTACAACTTCGTCGATATCGAAATCGAGGCCCAGTGATGTTCATCCTCGACAGACTGTTGATGAAGCCGTTTCTGACCATCGCGGACACGCTGCACACGATGGCGGTCAACGAGGTGTACGACGTGGGCGCGATTCAGGACGAACTGAAGGAGACGCGACTGCTGTACGAACTCGGCGAACTGGACAGAGAGACGTACGAAGTGCGGAGCGAACAGCTCCGAGACGACCTCGAACTGGCCGAAGAGATGCAACAGAAACTGCTCAGCGGCAACGTACAGGTGGCACAGACGTGACCGACGACCCAGTAGACAGACACGGCGACGACCCCGACGAGTGGCCCTCCCGGGGCATCGTCGCGCGCGTCCAGTCGCTCCTGGAGACGCTCGCGGCGATGGACCGCAGCGACGAGGACCGGCGAATCGGCACCGGAGAGGGGAACGTGGGCTCCGCGGACGTCGACTTCGGCTACTCGATTCGGACCGGCATCTCCGACCGACCCGAGGACGGACCGGAACGAACGTACCACACCCCCTCCGACGACTCGTTCGACCCCTCGAACGTCCACCTCGACAGTCGCGTCGACGGCGACAGCTACCAGATCGTCGCCGACGTTCCCGGAATCTCGGCGGCGCGTATCGACGCAGAGTTGCGCGACGACGGGCGGACGCTCGTGGTCACCGTCGACGACCAGCCCGTCGGTCGGGTGTCGTTCGACCGTCCGATGCGACTCGTCGAGACGGTGGTCCGAAACCACGTCCTTCACGCGCGACTCGAACTCCGGGAGGTAGCATGAGCGACGAGGCCGACTCGGCGCCCGAGGACGGACCGATGGACGCGCTCGCCGACGTCGACGACCTCCACGACACGGCCGTCGAGATTCTCGGCAGCCTCACCGGCGACGGTGGCGAGGCGACCACGGGCGAACAGATAGCGACGGACCTCGACCTGCTCGTGGACGTCGCCGTCGAAGCGGCCGAACTCCTCTCGGCGGTGGACGTCGACACGCTCCTCGAAAACGTCGACGTCGAGGAACTGCCGGAGGCCGTCTCGTTCGAGGAACTGCCGGCGGCGCTCGCCGACGGCAATCCGCGGGCGGCGCTGAACCTCTCGAAGCTCGTCCAACTCGTCAACCTGAGCGCACTCCTGACCGAGACGGACCTCCAGCGCACGCGCAAGGAGTACGGCGAGCTGGAGGAGGCCGTCGACGCGTTCACCGACGACGGGCTGGTACAGACCGGCGACGAAGGCGGCGACGGCGACGAGAGCGGCGGCGGTTTCGGGAGTCTCGACGGCGACGAGAGCGACGACTCGCTTCTCGCCTCCGACGAGGACACCTCGATGGTGCAGATGGAGGTGTCGCAGGCGGTGATCCAATCGGAACTGAAGGAGGCCATCGGGGAGTTCCGCCGCGGCATCATCGTCGCCCACCGGAAACTCGATCGGATGCGCGAGTACAACGAGAAGCGATTCCGACAGCGGGCCAGTTCGACCTCGAGCTCGCGGAACCCGACGGCCTACTCGTCGGTGCCGTCCTCGCAGCCGGCGACCGGCGCGACTCGGCACTCGACGGTACCGAAGCAGGTTCGACACTCCGGTGTGGAAGGGCTCGACCGAATCTACGGCCCGCGATTCGAGAAGGAGGCGAGCGGCGATGAGTAGCGCCGGCCCCACGCGGACGAGCGACAGTCTCGCCGACGTCGTCGAGATGCTTCTGGACAAGGGTATCGTCATCAACGCCGACATCGTCGTCTCCGTCGGCCAGACGGAACTGCTCGGCATCGAACTGCGGGCGGCTATCGCCTCGTTCGAGACGGCCGCCCAGTACGGCCTGCAGTTCCCCGAGGGAACCAACATGCAGCGCGTCGAAGCGGCGTCCGGACGCGACCAGCTCCCCGAAGCGGAGGAGGGTCCGCTCGCGCCGGTCATCGACGCCGCCGACGGAAGCGACGCCGAGGAAACGAGCGAGGAGGACGACGGCGACGCCGACACCGAGGAAACGAACGAGGAGAACGAAGGCGACGACGCCGAGGAAGCGGTCGAAGCGGACGGAGACACCGAAACGACCGAAGCGACCGCCGAACCGGAGGGCGACGATGCCGACGGTTGATATCGACGGCGAGGACGCCTCCGACGGACTGTTCGCGCTCGTCGTCGCCGTCGTCGAGATACTGATCGACGCGCTCGAGCGCGAGGCGATTCGGCGCATGGAGTCGGGGTCGCTCACCGACGAGGAGATAGAGCGCCTCGGCAGCCACCTCGCGCAACTGGAAGCCGAGATAGAGCGCCTGAAAGAAGAGGTCGACGTCGGCGACGACGTGGACCGCCTTCGCGGCGACCTCGACGCGCTCGTCAACGACGCGCTGGTCGACCTCCGAGACGGCGAACTGGGGGTAGAGTCGAGATGAGCGCGCCGGCCGCCGACCCCGGTACGACTGTCGACGACGGGCGCTATCTCTACTGCGTCGTCGCCGTCGACGAGGGTGAGGCAGGGACCGACTGGACCGAGTCGAACGCCGTCGACGACGCGGAGGCGTATCTCGTCGTGGCCGACGGCATCGGGGCAGTCGTCCACCGCTGCGAGCGGACGCCCAACCCCAACGATCTCTCGACGGTCAAACGGTCGCTGCTCCGCCACCAGCACGTCGTCGACGCGGCGGGCGACGCGTTCGGGACGCCGCTGCCGCTTCGGTTCGGCACGGTCGTCGAGGGCGGCGACGCGGCGGTCAGAGAGTGGCTTGTCGAGACCGCGGCGACCCAGCGACGACATCTCGACGCGTTCGCGGGCAAGTGGGAGTACCGCATCGAAGTCGGCTGGGAGGAGGACGCGCTGGCCGAGACGGTCGAGGCGTCCGACGACCGACTGGCCGAACTCGCCGAGACGCTCGACGACTCCTCGGAGGGAACGTCGTTTCTCGTCCAGAAGCAGTACGACAAGCGCCTCTCCGACCTCGTGTACGCCGAACGCGAGGAGCGCGTCGCGGCGCTCGCAGAACGCCTCGACCCGCTGGTCGAGGAGATGGAGGAACTCGGTCGACCGGCGGTGTCGCTGGAGGACGCCGACGGCTCCGACTCCGGTCCCTCGTTTCGGGTCGCCGTCCTCGCGCCCGAAGAGAACGAGATTCCCATCGGCGACGTGCTCGACGAGGTGAAGTCGAACCCGGAGACGACCGACGTACAGTACACCGGCCCGTGGCCGCCGTACACGTTCGCGCCGTCGCTCGACGACGAGGAGTCAAACGACACCGGTTCCGGGTCGGCCGACCGGGGCTCCGAAGCGGGAGGTCGGTAGCGGTGCGGCCGACGCGCCGGGACGACGACGCCGTCGTCGACCTTCTGGACGTGTTGCTCACCGAGGGGGTGATGATTCAGGCGGACCTCATCGTCACCGTGGCGGACATCCCGCTTCTCGGCGTGCAACTGCGCGCGGCGCTCGCCGGCATGGAGACGATGCTGGAGTACGGGCTCCTTTCGGACTGGGACGAGAAGACGCGCGAGCGAGCACGCCGGCGAGAGGAGAATTTGCGGGGCTCGCGGGGGGAACGGCCGTTTTCGGGAGCTCGGCCGACGCCGATGACGCCGAACGGAGACGACGAGATAGGATGAGATTACGCACGAACGCGTGACTGTTCCAGCGACGAAAGCTCTCAGTAATCGAGACCGTTCCGAATTTCCGAGCCATTACTAATCCCCTTTCAGCGCGTTCGAACTCGGTATGAGCGTCGTCGCAACCCTCAAACATCCAACCGAGCAGTTCCCCCTCCAGAGCACGCTCGCCAGCGTCCCGGGTCTCGAGATCGAAGCGGAGTCCGTCGCTGCCCACGGAACCGACCGGCTGCTCGCGTTCGTCTGGATGCGCTGCGACGACTGGGGGGCGTTGGACCAGGCGCTGGCCACCGACCACACACTGACCGACGCCGCACTGCTGAAAGAACAGGGGGAGCGACGACTGTACCGACTCGACTGGGCCGAGGGCTTCGAACCGGTCGCCCGACTGCTCGACGACGAGGGCGCGACCATCATGAACGCCTCTGCCCGCAACGACGCGTGGACGTTCCGCATCCTGTTCCCGCACCGCGACTCGCTGTCGCGGACGCTGCGCGTCACCGAGCAGGAGGCCGCCGGCTTCTCCGTCCAGCGCATCCGCGAGTTCGACACCGCGCGAAACGAGTCGGACGTCGACGACACGTTCGGGCTCACCGCCTCCCAACGCGAGGCGCTCCGGGCGGCGCTCGACGGCGGCTACTACCAGGTCCCCCGCGGGGCCGAACTGTCGGAACTCGCCGCCGAACTCGACATCAGCCACCAGGCGCTCTCGGAACGCCTCCGCCGCGCACACGGTCACCTCGCGGCCTACGCCGCCGAACAGTTCGGCCCGTAGGTCGTCGGTTTCGGTCGAGTCTCCGTTCTTTCACCGCACGCCGTAATCGCTTTCCGACGGTCCCGCCTACCGTCGTCTATGACCGACGACGCACCGTCGGCCGACCGGCAGTGGCGACTCGTCCGCGAGGAGTCCCGGTCGGGTCCGATGAACATGGCGCTCGACGAGATTGCCGCCGAGACGGCCGCCGACGGCGGCCCGCGAACCGTTCGCGTCTACCGCTGGGAGCCGAGCACGCTCTCTTTGGGCTACCGACAAGCGCCCGAGACGGTCGACTGGGCGTTCTGCGAGCGCGAGGGAATCACCGTCACGCGCCGTCAGACCGGCGGCGGCGGCATCTACCACGACGGGTTCGGCGATATCTCCTACTCCATCACCGCCCCGGCCGCGGAGTTGCCGAGTCGACTGCTCGACTGTTACCACCTGCTCTGTACGCCCGTCCTCGACGGCTTCGAGCGGATGGGTGTCGCCGCCGACTTCGCCGACGAGGAACTGCCGGCCATCCACCAACCGGCGTGCTACCTCCGGGAACTACACCCCGCCCACGACGTCGTCGCCGGCGGCCGAAAGATAAGCGGTAACGCCCAGTACCGCCGGAAAGACGCGGTCATCCAACACGGGTCGTTGACGTACAGCGTGCTCGCCGACCGGCACCTCGGCGTCTTCGCCGACCCCGGTATCGACGCCGAGGCGTTCCGCGAACGCGTCACGGGAATCGACGAACGAGCCGACGTCTCCCGCGACGAGGCGGTATCGGCGCTCGAAGCCGCCCTCGGGGAGTGGGTGAACGCCGAAGAAGGCGAGTGGACCGACGAGGAACTGGAGCGGGCCCGCGTGCGCGCACGAGAGAAGTACGAGTCCGACGAGTGGGTCCGCCGCCGAGCCGAGTCGCGGTAGCCCGACTCAGAACCCGAACGTCTCCTCTTCGTCGCCGAGTTCCGCGAACCGCCTCGTGGGTTTCGCCGACCCGCTTATACCGAACAGTCAACGACTCGTCGAGCGGGAAACAGGAGCGTCGGGGCGTCGCCGCAACTCCGAAGTTCCTTTGCCTATTGGATTCTTCCGCGCTGATATGCGAGTCGGAGCACACGTCTCGATTGCGGGTGGCGTCAACAACGCCGTCGACCGGCAGACGACCGTCGGCGGCAACTGCGGGCAGATATTCACTCACTCTCCGCAGGTGTGGAAACACGGAGAGATCAGCGACGAGGACGCCGCGGCGTTCCGCGAGGGGACGGTCGAGAAACTCGACGGCCCGTGGGTCATCCACTCGTCGTACCTCGTCAACCTCTGCACGCCGAAAGACGGCCTCCGCGAGAAGTCGATCGACTCGATGCAGAAGGAAGTCGACGCCGCGGCGCAACTCGGCGTCGAGTACGTCAACGTCCACCTCGGCGCGCACACCGGCGCGGGCGTCGACCAGGGTCTCGCAAACGCGGCGTCGGCGCTGGACGAACTCGACGTCCCCGACGGCGTGACGGTGCTCGTCGAGAGCGACGCCGGCAGCGGCACCAAACTCGGCGGCGACTTCGAACACCTCGCCACCGTCATCGAGAAGGCCAACCTCGACATCGACGTCTGTCTCGACACCGCCCACGCGTTCGCCGCTGGCTACGACCTTTCGACGGCGGAGGGCGTCGACGAGACGGTCGCCGCCTTCGACGACGAGGTCGGTCTCGAACATCTCAAATGCGTCCACCTGAACGACTCCAAACACGAGTGCGGGACGAACAAGGACGAACACGCCCACATCGGCGAAGGCTACATCGGCGAGGAGGGGATGACGGCGTTCGTCAACCACCCGGACCTCGCCGAGGTTCCGCTGGTGCTGGAGACGCCGAACGAGGCCGACAGGGGCTTCGAGTGGAACATCGCGCGCGTCAAGGAACTGCGCGAGAACTGACGTTCCTCCCTGTTACGACGCCGAATCCCCCCGCTTATCAGCGACGCCCCCGAATCGACGGCCATGCGCCGGTTCTCCGCCGAGTACCTCGAACGAACTCGTGACGGCATGTGGGGCGGGTCGCGGGAGGCGCTTTCCGACCTCGACCTGCCGAACCGGCGTCGGATTCTCGACGTCGGGTGCGGGACGGGCGAACTCGCCCGCGTGCTCGCCGAGGAAGCGCCCGACGCGCAGGTCGCCGGCGTCGACGCCGACCCGACGCTCCTCCGCGTCGCCCGCGAGCAGACCGGAATCTCGGTCGTCGCCGGCGACGCGACGCGACTCCCCGTCGCCGACGAGGCCGCCGACCTCGTGGTCTGTCAAGCCCTGCTGAGCAACCTCCCCGACCCGAGCGCGGTCGTCGCCGAGTTCGCCCGCGTCTCCTCGGAGCTCGTCGCGGCCGTCGAACCAGACAACGCGTCGGTCGGCGTCGACTCGACGGTCGACCCCGAGGTGACGCTCGAACGGAGCGTCAGAGAGGCGTATCTCGACGGCGTCCGGACGGACGTCTCGTTGGGGAGTCGAGTGTCGGAGCTGTTCGCCGACGCGGGGCTCTCCGACGTCCGGACGCGCCGACACCACCAGCGGAAAGTCGTCGAACCGCCGTACGACGAGGGCGACGTGGAGAGTGCCCGGTTGAAGGCGACCGGCGAGGGTCTCGACAGGTACGAGACGGAACTGCGGCGCGCGCTCTCGAACGCCGAGTTCGACGCGCTCCGCGCTGAATGGCGCGAGATGGGTCGGTCGGTGGTCGACCAGATGCGACAGCAAGAGTATCGACGCGCGGAAGTGGTCCCGTTCGACGTGACCGTCGGTCGGGTGTGAGCGGAAACGGAGGCCTCTGGTTACTGGTCGGCGCTCGGTCCGGTGAGCGAGTCGTCTTCTTCACCCCCTTCTCCACCCTCGCCGTTCTCTCCCCCTCCGCCGCCACCGCCGGTCTCTCCGCTCTCGTCGTCTCCTTCCCCGCCGCCCGGGGTCGAACACCCCGCCAAGCCGACTGCGGCGGCGACACTCGTAGCGCCTGCGATGCGGACGAACCGTCGTCTCGACGTGCGGTCTCGACTCATCGGGCGAACGGTCACCGTCGAGGGAAATAGAACGTCGGACTGTCAGGTATCTCGGACGGTCACGCGCTCAGACCACGTCGCCGCGGACCGTCGTGCCCGTCTGCTCGGCGCGGTACTCGCGCATCCGCGTCGCGGCGGCCTGCGCCTCCTCGTCGTCCATTCCGAGCATCTCTAAGGCACCGGAGAGCGTCGGGAACGGGAGTTCGCCGCCGCGGAGTTTTTCGAGGGTCTCGTCGCCGCGCTGGCCGTCCAGCCAGAGACAGACGCCGCGGGGGTCGAGAATCTCCTCGTAGGCGTCGCGGGCGACTGCGCCTTTCAACCGCTGGGTGACGTTGTCGTCGAAACTCGCGTTGCAGACTTCGAGGTGGACGGGTTCGCCGTCGTCGAGGAGGTGCGCAGCCAGACACTTCTCGGGGGCGGCGTAGCCGTTGTCGTTGGCGCGGACGTGCCCGGGGAACTGTTCGGCCCAGTTGGCGGAGACGCTCTTGCCGATGCCTTTCACGCCGAACCGGGCTTCCAGGTCGCCCGCCCGTTCCGCGTCCGCGTCGCCGCGCATCATGATGTCCTTGGTGAGGTAGACGTCGAGGCGGTCGATGGGGTCGAGTCCGAGCGCGACGTCGCCGTACACCCAGATCTCGCGGACGGGCACCGGCATCGGTTCGGACTCGACCGTGTCGACGAGCGCTTCGACGCGGTCGAGAGCTTCCTGTCGCTCCATCGTCCGAGCATCCGCGCGCCGCGGGGAAAACGGTTTCCGACCGGGTTCGGCCCGGCTCCCGAGCAGACGCCCGGCACCGTGCCCATAGGGTGCGCGTCGACAACGGCTCAAAGCACTGAGAGCCGCGCCCGTTGTCCGCTCTCTTCGGTTCTCCGCCGTCACTCGTCGAGTTCGGCCGCCGAGTTGTCCCGCGGCCGGTAGTCGAGTGCGTGTCGGGTCTCGGTGAGAGAGAGGTAGCGGTCGTCGTTCGCGGAGACGCCGTGGACGGTCACCGCCTCGCCGCCGGTATCGCCGAGTCCGTCGCCGTCGAGCGACGACGTCACCGCGTCGCGGACGACCGCTCGGCAGTCGCGGGGGCTGAGCCACATCGCGCGGAGGAACTGCGAGTCGACCTCGTCGTCGGCGTCTTTGTCGCGGAGGTCGTCGGCCGTGAGCAACCAGCCGATGCGGAGGTTGACGACGTCGACGTCGTGGCGCGCGGCGTACAGCTGACCCAGCGCCTCGCCGGAGACTTTCGAGACGCCGTAGAAGGAGTCCGGTAGCGTCGGGTCGTCGGGGCGGACCGTCCGTACGCGGTCGGTCATCGACTCGGGTTCGTCGGGTTCGCCGACGTTGTACTGGTGGACGGCGTGGTTCGAGGAGGCGAAGACGACACGGTCGAGGTCGTTGTCGACGGCCGCCTCGTAGGCGTTTCGCGTCCCGTCGATGTTCGTCTCGAAGACGCCCTCCCAGTCGGCGGTCGGCGAGGGGTTCGCCGCGAGGTGGACGAGCACGTCCTGTCCCGAGAGCGCGTCCGAGAACGCCTCACGGTCGGTCACGTCGAGGACGACGCTGTCGATGTCGTCGTGCTCGCGGTGGGTTATCGCGGTCACCTCGTGGTCGGTGTCCTCGAACGCGTCCAGCGCCTCTCTGCCGACGTTTCCCGCCGCACCGGTGATTGCGACCTTCGCCATACGAGATGTACAGGAGTCAGCGCAAAATAACACGGGGCGGACTATCGCGGGCTTCGACCCGGAGCGGCTTCACTCGTCGCGGCGGACGTACAGCGTCTTCGAAACCTCGGCGTACACGTCGCCGTCGGCATCGAACAACCGCAGCTCGTACTCGCGGTCGGTCGACTCGCCGGGGTCGAGCGCCTCCCCAATCGTCTCGATCTCTCCGTCGGGCAGGCGGAAGTCGGCGTACAGCGTCCGGTCGCCCGGTCGCTTGAACTCGATCTCCGCCGCGCGGTCCCAGACGGTGAACCCGTCGCCGAGCCGTCGGTTCAACATGATGACGTACACCGGGTCGACGGCGGCGTACATGCTCCCGCCGAACATCGTCCCGTAGACGTTCTTCGTCCGCCACGTCAGCGGGAGTTCGACCTGCACGCGACTCCAGTCGGCGGCGATGTACCGGACTCTGCCGCCGGTGCTCCGATACGTGGGGTGGAGGTTGAACCCGAGGCGCGTGAGACGGGTTCGGAGCGATTCGCTCATGGGCGTTCGTCGCAGAGTTGCGGGAAGTCAGTTCGGATGTGGGCCGGTGCCGCGGTACCCCGCTCTCGCGGAGACGAAACGGTCATACGCGTGAGACGGCAACACCCACGAAATGGAGTGCGACAAGTGCGACCGCGACGCCGTCATGGTCGCGAGCTACTCGGGGGCGCATCTCTGCGAGAACCACTTCTGCGCCTCGGTCGAGAAACGCGTCCGGCGGCGCGTCCGCGAGGACAGCCTCGTCCCCCGCGACGCCAGCCCCGACGACCCCGACACGTGGGTCATCGGCCTCTCGGGCGGCAAAGACAGCGTCGTGCTCACCCACATCTTGGACGAGACGTTCGGCCGGGATCCCCGCATCGAACTCGTCGCGCTCTCCATCCACGAGGGTATCGAGGGTTACCGCGACAAGAGCCTCGACGCCTGCGTCGAACTCTGCGAGGACCTCTCGCTGCGTCACGAGGTCGTCTCCTACGAGGAGGAACTCGGCGTCCGGATGGACGACGTCGTGGAGAAGGACCCCGAGAATATGGCCCCCTGCGCGTACTGCGGCGTCTTCCGACGCGACCTGCTCGAACAGTACGCCGAGGAACTGGGCGCGAATAAGCTGCTGACCGGCCACAACCTCGACGACGAGGCGCAGACGGCGCTGATGAACTTCCTCGAAGGCGACGTGACCCAAGTAGCCAAGCACTTCGACGCGAGCATCGGCGGGTTCGACGAGCGCGCGCTCACCGACGACTTCGTCCCCCGCGCGAAACCGCTGCGCGACGTGCCCGAGAAGGAGGTCGCGCTGTACGCGCACCTCAAAGACCTCCCGGCGCACATCACCGAGTGCCCACACGCGAGCGAAGCGTACAGGGGGGAGATTCAGCAGTTGCTGTTGAAACTCGAAGAGAACCACCCCGGAACGCGACACTCCATCATGGCCGGCTACGAGGAACTCGCGCAGATGGCCGCCGAGCGGTACCGCGGCGACGGCGACGAGGACGTCGAACTCAACGAGTGCGAACGCTGCGGGTCGAAGACGGGTGGCACCGTCTGCAGAAAGTGTAAACTCATCGAAGCGGTTCAGGCGGTCTGAGACCGAACGGAACTCGCGGAAACCGCTCGCTTGACCCGCGTTCTGGTAATCTACCTCTCACACAGCTACGAGGCGGCAGCCCACGAGTTTACTCGTGGGTAGATGACGAGGCGTCGCTCGTCACGTGAATTCGAGTAGTTGAGAACCGAGCACGGTCGAAGTCGCCGGCAGTTAGCGGATGACGTCGAGGCCGTTGTTGCGTTCGACCTCGTCGCGTCCGCCGTCGGACTGCCACGAGCCGTTCGAGTTCGCGTTTGTCCGGCGCTGGCGGTTCTGGCTCGTCTCGAACTCCGAGCTCCCGTCGAGACTGGCGCGCGAGCGGTCGGCCTGCTTCTGCGTCGTCGGGCCGAGCACCTGCGCGCTCTGGACGCCGGTCATGATGGCCATGACGCGGACTTTCCCCTTGTACTCCTCCTGGATGCGCGCGCCCCAGATGACGTTGGCGCTCGCTTCGAGGCGTTCGGTGATGTTGTCGGCGATGCCCTCGGCCTCTTTGAGCGTGAGGTCCGGGCCGCCGGTGATGTGGACGAGGCCGCCGGACGCCCCGCGGTAGTCCACGTCGAGAAGCGGGTGGTTCATCGCGTCGCGGACCACCTCTTCGGTCTTGTTCTTGTCCTGGGTCTCACCGACCAGCATCACGGCGACGCCACCCTGGTTCATGATGGTGGACATGTCGGCGTAGTCGAGGTTGATGAGCGACGGCTGAGTGATCGTCTCCGAGATACCCTTCACCGTCTCGGCGATGATCTGGTCCATCACCGAGAACGCCTTGCCGATCGGGAGGTTCGGGACGTAGTCGAGCAGGCGGTTGTTGTCGAGGACGATGATGGAGTCCGCCTCGTTGCGGAGTTTCTCCAGTCCTTCCTCGGCTTTCACCGTACGGGCACGCTCGACGTTGAACGGCGTCGAGACCATGCCGACGACGATAGCGCCCTGTTCTTTGGCGATTTTGGCGACGACGGGGGCCGCACCGGTCCCGGTGCCACCGCCCATCCCCGCGGTGACGAAGACGAGGTCTGCCTGGCCGAGAACCTCCTTGACGGTTCCCTGGGCCATCTCCGTCGCGCGTTCACCCATCGAGGGGTCGCCGCCGGCACCGAGGCCGGAGGTCAGCGACTTGCCGACGAGAATCTTCGTATCGGCCTCGATCATCTTCAGGTGCTGTTTGTCGGTGTTGATAGCGACGGTGTCAGCGCCTTCGACGCCGATGTTGTAGAGGCGGTTGATGGTGTTGTTCCCGGCACCACCGCAGCCGACGATGACGATACGGGGTTCCCCGAACTCGTCGTCGTCGCTCTGCGCCTCCATATCGCGCTGCTCGGCTTCGGCGTTTTCGAGTGCGTCTTGAACGATATCTTGCATCGATTACACCTTTGCCCAGCTGCGCTTGGTGCGCTCGGGACGTTTCGCGTCGCGTTCATCGGCCTGCTCGTTGAGCATCTCGCGGACGGCCGAACGGATGGCTTCGCTGCGGTTCGGGAACTCTCCCGTCTCCACCATCTGTTCGACCTCTTCGATCTGCTGCTTCGGAATTCGTAGTGTCACACGCTCCATGTTTACATTCCCCCGGTAAGACGGTCGGGCGCATGCCCGACACCGTCTCACGTGCCGAAATCGCGCGAAGAGGACGACTTGACCCCCTCGGATTCGGAACGTAAGACGACCGTCTTACGCGAACGTAAGCACAGAGCGACAGGATATAAATGTAACGGCGAGTGTAAGACACGGCCGCGAAACGGTGTTTGCGCGGGGCTATTGTGGCGTCAACGACGGTCTAGCACGTCTGCCGCCGGGGTCCGTCGACCGCACCCCGGGCAGAACGCCCAGTCCGACCGCACCTCATCGCCGCAGTCGCAGAACAGCCGACGAGACGCTTTCTCGCCGCAGTTCGAGCAGTACATCTGCCCGTCGGACAGCTCTTCGCCGCACTGACTGCAGGATTTCTCGTTCATCGCCTCCGCATCGTCGACGGTTGTCTTACGCTGCTCGGCGTCGTCGTCAGTCGCGCCGTCGAGGCTGATGTTGACGTTGACGTCCTGTGGTCGGCGGCTCTCGGCCTGTCGGAGATACTCGCCGACGAGTTCGTCGACGCGTTCGCGCACCAGGTCGTCGATGTGCGCGGGCGTTGGTTCGGCCGCGCCGTCGTCACGCTCCGAGGTGTCGAGGTACGCACGAAGCGCCTCGCGCATGACCTCGCTCTTGGAGGCGTCTAACGCCTCCAGTCGCTCGACGAGGTCGTCGTCCGCGCGGAACGTGACTTTACTCATCTTCGTTGAGAGGAATTCGGCCACACTATTTGAATCTTGCCCAATCCGCGTGATTCGTTCACGCACGACGCGCCGAACAGTAATCGTTATACGCGAGAGCGCGGTACGGAAGGGCACCGCTCTTAGCTCAGCCTGGCAGAGCAGCCGACTGTAGATCGGCTTGCCCCCCGTTCAAATCGGGGAGAGCGGACTTCTTGCGTCGCTGCTCCGCGAGCGAAGCGAACAGCGGACTGTTCAATCGACTGCCTGTAACCCGTCCTATTCGAGGCCCTTACCACGAGGACGGTCAACTGTCCGACTCGCGCGCGCCCCTGAACTGAGTGACGTGGGTGAACGTCACTAAGCCGAGTCCCCCGACGAAGTTCCCCGCCGTGACGATAGCCGTCATGACGGCGAACGAGACGACGCCGATCTCCGCTCCGAACAGCACGCCGAAGAAGACGTGGAGCATCGTGACGACGACGTGGTCGAACGGGCCGAGCGCCAGCAGGAACCCGACGATGTACGCCATCGTGATACGGCTCCTGACGCTGTCGACGGCCGCCAAGAGAAACGACAGTAGCGCGACGAGCGCACCGCCGGCGACGCCGTTGGCGAACTCCGCGGTCGGCTCTCGGCGGACGAACTCCACGGCGAACGCTCGCAGCGCCTCTGTGGTGTGCGCCGACAGCGTCCCCTCCACGGCGAAGACCAACGCGAAGAGGCCGCCGCCGAGCAGGTTGAACGCGAAGGTGACGGTCCAGAGACGAAGGAGCGACGAGAGCATCCACGAATCCGCTTCGACCGCCTTCGCTGTCGGGTCGAAGAAGTTCTCGGTGAACAGTTCCGTCCGCCCGACGATGAGGAACACGACTCCCACACCGAAGGCGAGCGCACCCGCTAGTTCGGCGAGCGGACCGAACTGCCGCCCCACTGCGGCGTGGACGTAGCCGAGCGCGACGATGCCGAACACGACGGTGAACCCCGCGATGAAACTCGTCGAGGCGAGTTCGAGCAGCGACTGGTCGAGGCGTCGCTCGCCTTCCTTCACGGCTCGCTTGAATATCTCGGCTGGGTCGGGAGCTACTGACATGTGGGAATAATCAGTCGAGAGGATGAAAAGCGTCAGGACGGTTCGAAGGCCGACAGCGGCCGCGTGAGCGAGCATAACAGTCGCTTCGGTGCGGATGTACCCGGCGTCGATTCCGGGAAAACCCTTCCGCCGTGGGGACACTTACGGTCGCACGCGCGTACGGCGCAGTATGCGACACCGCGAACTCGGCACCACCGGATACGACGTGACCGAAATCGGCCTCGGGACGTGGAACATCGGTAGCGACTGGGGCGACGTGAGCGAGGAGGAGGGCCGCGCGGCGGTCCGCGCGGCGCTCGACGCAGGTATCGATTTCATCGACACCGCCGACGTCTACGGCGACGGTGCGAGCGAGAGGCGAATTGCGGAGGTGCTCGACGAGGAAGACGCCCGCGGCGACGTTACCGTCGCCACCAAGGCAGGTCGTCGCCTCGACCCGCACGAGGCTGAGCGGTACACCCGCGAGAACCTCGAGCGGTTCGTCGACCGGAGTCGCGAGAATCTCGGCGTCGACTCGCTCGACCTGCTTCAGCTTCACTGCCCGCCGACGGAGGCGTATTACCGACCCGAGGTGTTCAAGGCGCTCGACGGCCTGAAGGAAGCCGGGAAACTCGACCACTACGGCGTCAGCGTCGAGAAAGTCGAGGAGGGGCTGAAAGCCATCGAGTACGACGGCGTCGAGACGGTCCAGATAATCTTCAACCCGTTCCGCCAGCGGCCCGCCGAACTGTTCTTCAGGGAAGCCATCCGCCGCAGAGTCGGCGTCATCGTCCGCGTCCCGTTGGCGTCGGGCCTCCTCACCGGCAATCTCTCGGTCGACGACGAGTTCCCCGACAACGACCACCGCAACTACAACCGAGACGGCGACGCCTTCGATATGGGCGAGACGTTCGCGGGCGTCCCGTTCGAGACGGGGGTCCGCGCCGCCGACGAACTCGGCGCGGCGGTTCCCGACGACGCGACGCTCGCGCAGTTCACGCTCCGCTGGATTCTCTCGTTCGACGCCGTGAGCACCGTCATCCCCGGCTCGAGCAGTCCCGAACACATCCGCCAGAACGTCGCCGCCGCGGACCTGCCGGAACCGTCGGCACAACAGCACGAACTCATCCACGAGGTGTACGATGAGCGCGTCCGCGACCACGTCCACCACCGCTGGTAATCGCCGGGTGCTGGTCACTGCTTCCGTTCGCGAGACCCTCCCCGGTCCTCGCTCCGCTCGCAGGGGCCGCGAACTCACCCAACGACTATGCTCGTCGTCGTCGTACAAGCGCAGGTCACGATGTCGGAGAAGACACACAGCGACGCCCCGATTCGAGTTGGTATCGTCGGCCTCGGTTACATCGGAACGACCGTCGGCGGCGAGTTCGCCCACCACCCGCAGGCCCGCGTCGCGGCGGTGTGCGACTTGGCAGAGTCCGCGCGCGTCGACGCGGGCGAACAGTTCTCGGTGCCGCCGGAGTCGCGGTACGAACAGTACGAGGAGATGCTCGAGGGCGAGAACCTCGACGCGGTTCTCATCGGCACGCCGCACACGCTCCACTACGATCAGGTCGTCGCTGCGTTGGAGCGCGGGCTCCACGTGCTCTGCGACAAGCCGTTGACGACGGATCTCGAACAGGCACAGGACCTCTACGAGCGCACGCAGAACGCCGACGAGGTGTTGATGGTCGGCTACCAGCGCCACCTCAACCCGGCGTTCGTCGAAGCGCGGCAGCGATGGACGGATACGGACCGGACGCCGCAGTGGATAACCGCCGAAATCAGCCAGGACTGGGTCGAGCGGTTCAGCGGGACGTGGCGGTCGGACCCCGACCTTAGCGGCGGCGGCTACCTCTACGACACGGGGAGCCACATCCTCGACGCCATCCTCTGGACGACCGACCTCACGCCCACGGCCGTCCGCGCGGACATGACGTTCGTCGACGACGAGCAGCGCGTCGACGAGCGTGCGGAGCTGTGGATCGAGTTCGAGGAGGGTGCCAACGCCAGCGTCTCGGTGTACGGGAAGACGCCCTGCACGCGCGAACACATCCACATCTGGGACGACGAGGGCGCGGTGTATCTCGACGGGCGCGAGTGGGAGGACCGCCAGCTCTCGGAGATCGACGCCGACAGCACGACGCACACGCCGTATCTCGGCGGCCAGTCACACCCGAACAAAGCCGAGTCGTTCGTCCGCGCCATCCGCGAGGGGACGGCCCCGCCCGCGACGCCGATGGACGGCCTGCGCGTCACCGCGGTCACCGAGGCGGCGTACGAGTCCGCCCGCGGCGACGGCGACTGGGTGAGCGTCAACCTGTAGCGTCCGGGGTCGTTCGTCGGCCGCGGCCACCCGCGCCGCCACTACGCCTTTTTGACTCCGTGCCGTACTGTGAGCCATGGCCGACGAACCCGACGAGAACCCCCAGACCGACCCGAGTCACGAGAGCGTCATCGAGAGCTCGCGGCAGCGGAAGGACGAACGCGCGGACACCGTCGAGAACATCATGGCCGAGGTCGACCGCCACCTCGAAGGCCAGAAGTTCCCCGTCCGCGGCGAGGAGATCGCCGAGATGTACGGACAGGAGGGAACCGACCTCGCCAACGAGACCGAGTCGATGGGCAGCGTCTTCGACCGTCTCGAACAGGACGAGGAGTACGAGTCGGCCCAGGAGGTCCGCGAAGCCGTCTACGGCGAACTCACCGGCGAGGCCGGCGGCGAGAACGAGTACAACACCGACCGCGATCTGCAGGAGATCGCCGAAGAGGTCGAATCGCAGTCCGACCAGCGTCCCGGTCACAAGTAACGTCCGCGCGGCAGCGTCCGACGAACGAACCGGCGCGCCCTGCCGGACGCCATACGTTTTTCAGCCACTCGGATGAGTCAGTGCCATGGCAACCAGACTCCCGCCCTCCGAGTTCGAGGCGCGTCTCGACAGCATCCGCGGCGCGCTCGCCGACACCGACGCCGACGCCGGCGTCTGGTTCGGCGCGACGAGTATCGAGTATCTCACCGGCTTCCACCACATCCAGACCGAGCGACCCGTCGTCCTCGCGGTGACGCCGAACCGCATCGAGATTACGGTGCCGCGGCTCGAAGTCGAGCGCGTCGAACCGAACCCCCGAATCGACGCCGTCCATCACTACTTCGACTACCCCGGCGACGAACCGCTGAAGACGGCGGTCTCGATGCTCCGCGGGATGGGCGTCGACGCCGTCGCCGCCGACAGCGACGGCGCACTCGGCGTGATGGGTTACGAGGGACCGAAGCTCTCGGAGTTCGTCGAGGTCGAATCCCAGGGTTGGGTCGGCCGGATGCGCTGGGAGAAGACCGACGTCGAGGTCGACCTCATCCGCGAGTCGGCGAAGTGGGCGAACCTCGGCCACCGTTACCTCGCCGACTACACCGAAGTCGGCGCACATCCGGCGACGGTCAGCCAGCAGGCGTCGACGGACGCCTCCCGCGCGATGCTCGACACGCTCGGCGACCGCTACTCGGTCCGCGTGCGCGGCAACGGCCCGGTCAACGCGGGCTACATCAGCGGCACCGAAACCGCGCTCCCGCACGGTCACACCCCGAACGAGCGACTCTCGGAGGGCGACGTGCTCATCACCGGCGCGTCGGCGAACGTCGACGGCTACCACTCCGAACTGGAGCGGACGATGTTCGTCGGCGAACCGACCGACGAACAGGTTCACTACTTCGAACTCATGCTCGAAGCCCAGACCATCGCCATCGAGGCGCTCGGGCCGGGCGTCTCCATCAGCCACGTCGACCAGGTCGTCTGGGACTACCTCGAAGAGCAGGGCGTCGCCGACCTCGCCCAGCACCACGTCGGCCACAACATCGGTCTCGGCGGCCACGAACCGCCGTACATCGACCGCGGATGGGACGAGGCCCAGGAAGACCCCGCCGACGCCGAGATGGCACCCGGACAGGTGTACACCATCGAACCCGGCATCTACACCGACGAGTTCGGCTACCGCCACTCCGACACCATCGCCGTCACCGAGCGGGGAGTCGAGTGGCTGACGTTCTTCCCGCGGGACCTCGAATCGAACATCATCCGGTAGGCGACCGCTCGCTTCCGGCTTTCCCGGTCCTCCGTTATCTCAGCTCCGGCTCTTTTCATTCGCTAATCGGTACGTCCAAGCCGGTCACCCGGCGGATCAGCGCTTCGAGCACCGCCGGCTCCGACCGCGGGTCGGAGCGGTCGATAGTCCAGACGCTCTGGGACTCGACGACCGACACGTCGCCGTCGCCGTTGTCGTCGCCGTCGGTCAACGCGACGACGACGCGCCGGACGTGGTCGAGTCTGATGCCGTTCGCGCCGTTCTCTTTGGTCGTGCTCTCGACGACGGCCGACGCCGTGACGCGCGTGAGCTCGACGCCGTTGTCGGCGTTCTGGTTGACGACGTTGCGCGCGAGCACCGCGCCGCGGACATCGGTCACGTTGATGCCGTCTGCGCCGTTTCGCCACACTCGGTTGTCGAGGAGTCGCGTCCCCACCGACCGGTGGAACCTGATACCCTCGGCTCCGTTGTCGAACACGTCGTTTTGCTGGACGAGGTTTCGGTCGCCGCCGTAGTCGATCTCGATGCCGTCGTCGGCGTTGTCGCGGACCACGCTCCCGCGGACGACGTTCGCCGTCACGTTTCTGAGCACGACTCCGTCGCGGCCGCTGTCGGTGACGGTGTTGTCGACGATGCGGTTCTCGCGGGCACCGAGACGGAGCAGAATCCCGTCGCGGACGCTGCCGGTCACGGTGTTACGCCCGACGAGGTTGTTCGACGCCTCTCCGCGGAGGAGGATACCGTCGCTACCGCTGTCGCGGACGACGTTCCCGACGACGCGGTTGTTCTCGGCGACGCCGACCGGGATGCCGTCGTTCCGGTTACCGGTGACGGTGTTCCGGGAGACGGTGTTGTTGTCCGAACGGGCCAGGTCGATTCCGTCGTCGAGGCTGTTCTGGACCGTGTTGCGGCGGATGGCGTTGTCGTCGGAGTCGCGCAGTTCGATGCCGTCGGCGTTCTCCAACCCTTCGTTGTCGCGGACGAGGTTCGACTCCAGCAGGTTGCCGCTGGCGTTGTCCAGGTCGATGCCGTCGTCGACGTTCTCGTCGGTGACGCTGAACCGCACCACGTTGCCGTCGGAGCCGTTCCGAAGGAGGATACCGTCGCCGCCGTTGTCGCCGCCGTTGCGGCGGAACGCGCTGCTCTCGATGCGGTTGTCGTCGGCGTCGTCGAGGACGATACCGTCGTCGACGTTCTCGTCGGCACGCGTCGAGACGACGAGCACGCCGGTCGTCGAGTGCAGTTGGACGCCGTCGCCGGCGTTGCCGACGGCGGCCACGCCGCGGAGTGACCCGCCGTCGACGCCGCGGAAGCGGACGCCCGACTCGAACCCGGTGACCGAGACGTTCTCGACGGTGACGTTCGTCACGCCGTCGGCGACGATGCCGACGCCGTCGCCGTCACCCGAGAGCGCGTGCCCGTCGCCGACGATTCGGACGTCGTCGGCGGTCACGCGCAGACACGAGGCGGACCCGTTCGTCTGGAGGTCCCCGCCGATGCGGTACGTCCCGGCGGACGAGATCGACGTGCACTCCGAGAGCTCGACCGCCTCTCCGGACTCGTTCGGCGTCTCTGCTGTCGTTACTCCGACTGCCCCTGCTGAAAAAACGACCGCGGCGACGACGACCAGCGTCGTCACCCGGTACTGGCTGATTCTCTCGGACATCTATCTCGTTAACGTAGTAGCGCAGCTCTTGATTAAGATTCACATAATCTTTTCTGTATTATAATAACGGGGGCGTGTCTGTATCCGATTCGTGTCTGTCAGCCTCGCCTATCGGACGGGGCGAGAGCCCTCGCATCAGTATCTTCAAGTTCGATTTAGCCAATCACCGTGCAGTGACAGTCACGTTCGACCTCTTCGGGACGCTCGTCGAGGCGGCCTCCCCGTCCGACCCCGCGGCCGCCGTCGCCGCCGAACTCGAAACCCTCGGCGTCGCCGTCCCCGACGACTGGGGCGACGCGTACCGCGAGGTCCACATCGACGCCCCCGAGGGGGCGGAGGTCCCGCTCCCGGCGCACGTCAGCGCCGCCCTCGGAAGCCGCGACGTCGACGCGCCGAACAACGCCGCGCGTCGCGCCGTCGTCAACGCCTTCGACCCCGTGGTAGAGACGCGGCCGAATGCGGTCGCCGCCGTCGCTGCCGCCGCCGACCGCGGCCCCGTCGGCCTGCTGTCGAACTGCAGCGTCCCCGAACTCGCCCGTCGGACGCTCATCCGGTCGGCCATCCCGAACGACGCCTTCGACGCGACGGTGACGAGCGTCGCCTGCGGCTGGCGAAAACCCGACGCGCGAGCGTTCGAGACGGTCGCCTCGGCGCTCGGCGCTTCCCCCGAGAACCTCCTCCACGTCGGCGACGACGCCCGAACCGACGGCGGCGTCGAAGCCGTCGGCGGGGAGTTCGTCGACGTGACCGAGACGTCGCTCGCCGCGCTGGTCGCGCGACTCGAAAGCGCCCCCGCCGGCGACGGTCCGAGTACGGGGGTGAAGTGATGCTACCGGCCGCGAGCGGCGCTGTCGTGCTCGCGGCCGCCCTCGACTGGACGCTCCGCGAACCGCCGGCTCGAATCCATCCGGTCGCGCTGTTCGGTCGTCTCGCCGCACGGGCCGACCGACAGTGGCGACGTCCGAAGCTCGTCGGCGTCGTCGCGGCGTTGGCGCTCCCGCTCGCCGCCGGCGGGGCGACGGCGGGCGTCGTCGCCCTCGCAGCGTGGCTCGGGTCGACGGCCGCGCTCGTCGCCGCCGGTTTGGTGCTCTTCTCGACGACGAGTCTCCGGATGCTCCTCGACGCGGCGCGGCGCGTCGTCGAGGACAGCGACACCGACACCGAGGCGGCCCAGAAAAACCTTCGCGCGCTCGCCGGACGCGACCCGACCGACCTCTCGTCGGGCGAGCTGCGGAGCGCGGCCGTCGAGAGCGTCGCCGAGAACCTCGCGGACGGACTCGTCGCCCCGCTTCTGGCGTTCGCGCTCCTCGCGCCGCTGTCGCTTCCGCTCGCGGCGGCCGGGGCGGCGTGGGTCAAGGCCGTGAACACGCTCGACTCGATGTTCGGCTATCGAGACAAACCCGTCGGCTGGGCACCCGCGCGACTCGACGACGCGGTGATGTGGCTCCCGGCGCGCCTCAGTGCCGCGCTCGTCGCCGTCGCCGCGGGCAATCTGGGCTCGCTCGCGCGCGCACGCGGGTGGTCAGGGGAACCCCCGTCGCCGAACTCGGGGTGGCCGATGGCCACGCTCGCGGCGGTGCTGGACGTCAGACTCGACAAACCGGGCGTCTACGTGTTGAACCGGAACGTCGCGCTCCCGACGCCGGCCGACGCCGACCACGGCATCCGCGTCGTCGCCGTCGCGGGCGGGTTCGCGTGGGGGCTCGCGCTGGCGGCGACGCTTGTGGCCGCCCGCGTCTCCGCCGTCGCCGTCGTCTCAGAGGTGTTGACGTGGTTTTGAGCGCGCTGCGCGGCGGCGTCGCGTTCCTCACGCGCCTGCCGGTCGGCGGCGGCGAACGCGAGTGGGACGCCTTCCGGACCACTCCCGCGACGTTCCCGCTCGTCGGTTACCTCGTCGGCGCGCTGGCGGCGCTCCCGTTCACCCTGCTCTACGCCGTTTCGCGACCGGGCACCGTCGCCGCGCTCTATCTCGGCACGCTCTATCTCGTGACCGGTATCACCCACGCCGACGGCCTCGCGGACGTCGGCGACGCCGCGGTGGTCCACGGTGACGCCGAGCGACGCCTCGACGTGCTGAAGGACTCGCAGACCGGCGTCGGCGGCGCGCTCGCGCTCGCGCTCTCGGTCGTCACACTCGCGCTCGGCGCGTTCGGCGTCGCGGCCGCCGCCGCGAATCCGGTCGTCGACCTCCGCATTATCGTCGCCCTTGGCATCGTCGTCGCCGCCGAAGTCGGGGCGAAAGCGGGGATGGCGCTGCTCGCTTGCCTCGGCGCGCCCGCCCACGAGGGTCTCGGCTCGGCCGTCGTCGCCGAAAACGACGCCACCGGGTTGCTGTCCGTCGCCGTCGCCGCGCTCCCGGCGGTGCTGGCCGCGCCCCCGTCGGCGACCCTCGCGCTCGTCTGTGCGCTGCTGTCGGGGCCGGCCGTCGCGCTGTTGCTCCGCCGGTGGGCGGCGGGTGCGGTCGGGGGGGTCTCGGGCGACGTCCTCGGCGCGGCGAACGAGCTCGGGCGCGTCGTCGGTCTCCACGCGGGGGTGGTCGCGTGGACGCTCTTCTGATGTGCGGCGGACGGGGGACGCGACTCGGCGGCGAGACGGAGAAGCCGCTCGTCGAGGTAGCGGGGGAACCGATGGTCGACCGCGTGCTCGCGGCGCTGCTGACGAGCCGCGTCGACACCGTCTACGCCGTCGTCTCGCCGCACACGCCGCGGACGCGCGACCATCTCATAGGTGTCGCCGACACCGGCTGCGCCGGTTCGTCTCGGATAGCGATTCTCGACGCGCCCGGCGACGGCTACGTCGAAGACCTCGGGTTCGCGCTCGAAACCGCGGAGAAACCGGTGGTCACCGTCGCCGCCGACCTGCCGCTTTTCGCCGCCGAGCACGCAGACGAAGTCGTCGAAGTCGCGACCGACGGCGGAACGGCCGACGACGCTCGCTCGGTCACGGTTTGCGTTCCCGACGCGCTGAAGCGGCGTCTCGGGGCGAGTACGGACACGACGTTCGAACGTGGCGGGCGCACTCTCGCTCCGACGGGGCTAAACGTGGTCGCCGCAGGAGGTGAGTACGTACACGTGAGCTACGACGCCCGACTCGCCGTGAACGTGAACCGCCCGCCAGACATCGCGCTCGCGGAGGCGCTGTGCGGCTGATACTCGTCGCCGGCGCGACTGACACCGCCGAAATCGACGGCATCAGCGCCGCCGGTGCCGACTCGGACCTCCTGGCGCACACGCCGAGCGCCGACCTCGAACTCGTCGAGTACGGGTCGCTCGTCCGCGCGCCCGAACTGCCGGTGAGTCCGACGGGGTGCCCCACTCCGGCGGCCGTGACGCGGGCGGTCCGGGAACTGCTGGACTTCAACTTCCTCGCCGTCGACGCCGGTCTCTCGGTGCCGACGGGTGCGCCGACGGTGAGCGTCGGCGCGAAACGCGGCCGCGACATCCGCGAGGCCGACCCGGTGCCGACCGCACCCGGGTCGTTCCTCGCCGCCCGCCAACTAGGCCGGACTCTGCCCGACGAGGAACTCGTCGTCGGTGAGACGATTCCCGGCGGGACGACCACGGCGTTGGGGACGCTCCGCGCGCTCGGCGAGGAGTGGGCCGTCTCCTCGTCGTTCCCCGAGAACCCGATGGAACTCAAATCGTCGGTCGTCGCGGAGGGACTCGACGCCAGCGGCATCGCTGCCGGTGCGTTCGCCTACGAACCGCTGTTGGCGGTGCGGGCGATGGGCGACCCCGTGTTGGCGGTCGTCGCCGGGCTCGCCGCGGGCGCGCTCGACGCCGACAAGGACGTGATTCTCGGTGGCGGGACCCAGATGCTCACGGCCGCTGCGCTCGTCCGTCACGAGGGCGTCACCGGGCCGCTGACGCTGGCGACCACGAGCTATCTCGCCGCCGACGTCCCCGTCCTCGACGACGCGGCCGGGTCGCTCGACGTGGAACTGGTCGTCACCGACCCCGAGTTCGGCGAACGCGACGACGCGCTTGCCCGATACGCGGCGGGCGAAGGCAAGGAGGGCGCGGGGATGGGCGGCGCGCTGCTGCTCGCCGACCGCGCGGGCGAGTTGGAACACGTCGCCGAAAAAACAGTTAAGGTGGTTGACGCCGCGGGTGTTGCACATGGACCCTGAGGCCCTCGAATCCGTCGAGCGAGTGCCGCACGGTGGCGTAGACGACCCGGCCGTTCTGGATTTCAGCGCCAACACGAACCCGGAACGGCCGCCGGGCGTCGTCGGCGTCTACGACGCGGCGCTGTCGGTCGCTCGGCGTTACCCCTCCGACTACTGCGAGTTCCGCACCGCAGCGGCCGAAACCGTCGACTGCGAACCCCGGTCGGTGATTCCGACGTCAGGCGGGCTCGCGGCGATTCGCCTCGCGCTCTCGGTGACGGTGCGTCCCGGCGACCGGGTGCTGATTCCCGCGCCGAGCTTCGGCGAGTACGCCCGCGAGGTTCGCCTGCAGGGCGGCGACCCGTCCTTTCTGCACCACGACGAGCTGCTCGACACCGACCCCGTCGACTACGCCGCCGTCGTCGTCTGCACGCCGAACAACCCGACCGGCGAGGCCGCCGACCCCGACCGGCTCCGCTCCTTCGCCGCCCGCTGCCGGGAGACCGACACGACGCTTCTGGTCGACGAGGCGTTTCTCGACTTCACCCCGCTGCCGAGCATGGCCGGCGAGCCCGGCGTCGTCGTCGCTCGCTCGCTGACGAAGATGTACGGACTTCCCGGTCTCCGGGTCGGCTTCGCCGCCGCCACCGGCGACCTCAGAGACCGACTCGACACCGCACGGATGGCGTGGTCGCTCGGGACGCCCGCCGCGGAGGTCGGCACGCACTGCCTCAAACAGTCCGCGTTCGTCGAAGAGACCAGAACGCGGGTCGACGCCGAACGCGAACGGATGCGCGCGGCGCTCTCACAGCAGTTCGACGTCTACCCGTCGGACGCGCCGTACCTCCTGCTCGACGTCGGACACCGAGAGGTGTCGGACGTCGTCGACGCCGCGCGCGCCGAGGGCATCGCTATCCGCGACGCGACGACGTTCCGCGGCCTCGATTCGCACGTCCGCGTCGCGGTCAAGCGCGAACACGAGAACGACCGACTGCTCGACGCGCTGGCGGATGTCTGAGTCGACGAACGGCGCGTTCGAGGCGACGGTCCGAGACGGCGTGCTCCGCTTCTCGCGTCCGAACACGCGCTGGGTCTCCTCGGGGTTCGACGGCGGCGAGTCGCGCGCCGCCGCCGCGTACAACGTCACCGTCCCCGACGGCTTCTCTCGTACCGACCTCGCGGCGTTCGCCCGCGAGCGACGCGACGCAGTCGGCTTCGACGACGACGGACCGACGCTTCTCACGGGCGTCGAGATGCGACACGCTCGGCGGGCCCGGATCGGGTCGGTCGACGTCGTTGCGACGGCGGGCGTGTCGAACCCGGCGGCGTTACCGGTCGAGACGGGAAACGAAGCCGCCGAGACGAGCGCGGACGCCGTCGACGGGCGCGTCGGCCGCGACGACGGCGACTCGCCGCCTCGTCCCGGCACGGTGAACCTCCTCGTCGGGACGACGTGGGCGCTCGAACCCGGTGCGCTGGCCAACCTCCTGACGGTCGTCGCGGAGGCGAAGGCGGCGACGCTGCTCTCGTGTGCGAACGTGCCGGGGACGACGAGCGACGCCGTCGTCGTCGGCTGCGACCCGGATGGGGAGAGCAGGCGCTTCTCGGGAACTTCGACCGACGTCGGCGCGGCGGCGCGGGCCTGCGTCCGCGACGCCGTCGTCGCGTCGCTGCAGTCGCGCTACGCCGACGAGGCGATGCCGACGAGCGTCACCGACGCGCCTTACGGCGTCGTCACCGACGAGCGAGCGGACGTGTCGCGCGTCGGGTGAACGCGGCTCGGGGCTCTCGGTCGGAGTGACCGCTTTTCAACGAAACCGATTTGGTCTGCGGTGGCTCAGCACCGAGTAACGCGATGAACGTCGTGCGACTCCTCTACGTCCTCTGGTTCTTCCTCGCTATCGCTATCGCCGGGCTGTTCGTCATCGAGGGAAACCCGGCGCAGACGCTCGTCTGGGCGTTCTCTGCCGTCGTCGCCGCGACGTTCTTCTGGAAATCGCTGGAGAACGACCCGACCGAAGCGTAAGCGGGCCCAGCTCTCTCGAACAGGAGGACGCCGTCGAGTTACGCGGTCACTGAATCGAAAAGCCGCCGTCGACCATCAGCGACTCGCCGGTGACGAACGAGGCGGCGTCGCTGGCGAGGAACGCGATGGCGTCGGCGACTTCGTCGAGTTCCCCGAGGCGGCGAAGCGCGTAGCCGCGCCGTGACCGCTCGCGCGCCGCTTCGGGGTCCTCGAACGACTCGAAATACTGCTCGCCGAGGCCACCCTCGACGAACCCCGGACAGACTGCGTTCGCTCGGACGCCGTGGGGGCCCGCCTCGGCGGCCACCGTGCGGGTGAAGTTGACGACCGCACCCTTCGACAGCGAGTACGCGCCGAGGTTCGGCGACCCGATGACGCCCGCGAGCGAGGCGACGTTGACGATCGCGCCGGACCCGCGGGCTTTCATCGTCGGCAGTGCGGCCGCACAGCCGTTCCAGACCCCCGAGATGTTCACGTCGAAGACGAACTCGCGTTCGGCCTCCGTGATGTCTTCGACCGGTTTCGGCACGTGGCCGACGCCGGCGTTGTTGACGAGGACGTCGAGACCGGATTTCTGGTCGACGGCCTCGACTACGGAGAGGAACGTCTCCCGATCGCGCACGTCGAGCTCGTGAAACGTCGCGCTCCCGCCGTCGCTCTCGATTCTGTCGGCCGTCTCCTCGCCGCCGGTGATATCGACGTCGGTGACGACGACGCGCGCGCCGGCGTCCGCGAGACGTTCCGCGGTCGCTCGCCCGATTCCCGACGCCGCGCCGGTGACGAGTGCCGTCTGTCCATCGAGTTGCATGGCCGATTGGTCACGACGAGGTGATATAATCCTCCGGGCCGCCGCGACCCGAGAGACGAGATTTCACGAGTATCGGCCTCCGCCTACCGAACAACTCAAATACAGTTGCAGTAAAACCACTAGAGTAGAAATGGATGGAATCGTCATCGCCGGCGTCGCCTCCGGCGTCGGAAAGACTGTCGCAACGCTCGCCGTCTGTCGGTCGCTCCAGCGGACCGGGCGGGTGGTCCAACCGGCGAAGGCCGGACCGGACTTCATCGACCCGAGTCACCACGAGGCGGCGACGTGGCGCGCCTCGCGGACGCTCGATCCGTGGCTCGAAGGCGAGTCCGGGATGCGCCGCAACTACGCCCGCGGGTCGGGAGACGTCTGCGTCGTCGAGGGGATGATGGGTCTGTACGACGGAAGCACGACGAGTCGACCTGACGTCGACGAGATGGATACGAGCACCGCAAAAGTCGCCGAGTCGCTCTCGCTGCCGGTCGTCCTCGTCGTCGACGCCAGCGCCGGGATGGAGAGCGTCGCCGCGACGGCGCTCGGGTTCCGCGAGTACGCCGCCCGGGCGGGACTGGATCTCGACGTCGCGGGGGTGCTCGCCTCGCGCGCGCATCGAGGACGGCACGAGGACGGCGTCCGCGAGGCGCTTCCCGACGAGTTGACGTACTTCGGTCGGATTCCGCCGCGCGAGGACCTCGAAATCCCCGAGCGCCACCTCGGGCTGGAGATGGGCGACGAGTCGCCGCTCTCCGCGGAAGCGCTCGACGCCGCTGCCGACGGTATCCGAGTGGAGAAACTCCTCGACGCCGCGAGAGAACCGGCGTGGCTCACGGCGGCCGAAGAGGAGGACGACGCGTCGCCCCGCTCCGACGACGTCGACGACCGACCGACGGTCGCCGTCGCCCGCGACGACGCCTTCCGATTCGTCTACGCGGCGACGCGCGAACGCCTCCGCGAGCGCGCCGAGGTGGTGACGTTCGCGCCGACGGCGGGCGACGACCTGCCCGACTGCGACGGCGTCTACCTCCCCGGCGGCTACCCCGAACTGCACGCCGCCGAACTCTCCGACAGTCCGGCGCTTTCGACGCTCGCCGACCGCGCGGCCGACGGACTCCCCGTCTTCGGCGAGTGCGGCGGGCTGATGGCCCTCACGGAGTCGCTGACGACCGTCGACGGCGACACCTACGAGATGGCGGGCGTTCTGCCCGCCGACGTGACGATGCGCGAGCGGTATCAGGCGCTCGACCACGTCGAACTCCGAGGGCGAGAAACGGCGCTCACCTGCCCCGAGGGGCGGACGCTCCGCGGCCACGAGTTCCACTACTCCGAGGCCGACCCGGCGACCGACGCCCGATACGCCTTCGACGTGATTCGCGGCAGGGGTATCGACGGCGAGCGCGACGGGTTGATGGAGTATCAGACGCTCGGCACGTACGCGCACGTCCACCCCGAGAGCGGCGCGTTCGACCGGTTCGTCGACGCGGTGGCGTCGGCGACTCGGCGGTGCCGACACATTTAGCGACGGGCCTACTCTTCGTCTATCTCCGCGATCAATTCGTACGCCGTTCCGCGGACTCGAATTCGTCGTTGCGAATCGTCGTAGCCGACAATCGCGTCGACCCCACTGTCGTCGGTCCGCAGGACGACGCGCTCGATACCATTTTCCTCCTCGAACTGCACAATGACGTTTCTGAGCGCGTGATACCGTTCCTGCATCACCTGCTCGGCGACGAGCGTCTGGTCGGGTTCTCTCTCTGTCTCGGTCGCGGTGAGCGTCGCATCCGTGGTGTATTTGTTGTCGTCGCCGTACCCCGGCGCAGTGAGCCTTACCGTATCGCCGTCGCGTTCGCGCGTCACGTCGTCGGTCGGCGTAATCTCTACTTCCGGTGCGTCGATTTCGAGCAAGGCACCGCTCTTCGGCGTCGCGTGACCGTAGCCCGCGACCGCGGCGTACGTCCCGCCGCCGATGTGGCCGATGCTCAGGCCGCGGCCTTCGTAGTACGGTATCGACTTCCCGTGGAATGCCTGGAGTGTCCACGTGACCGTACCGCCCGGTGAGAGGCCTCGACATTCGAGAGTCTGCGCCCACGGCCCGACGTGATACCACTCGTCGTCGACCAACTTGTAGAGATCCCAGTGACCGCACCCCGTCGACTCGCGGTCGTGGTTGACGAACGTGAACCTGACCCCTGCGGGGAGGTCGGTCACCTCACGTTCGGGTAACACGTACGAGGGCGTCGATTCGTCGGCGTCGTGGTACCACGCGACTTCCGACTCCTTGGAGAGCGACGGGAGGTCCGTTCCGGCGAACCGAGACTCTTCGTCGGGACCGGGCGAATCAGTATCCCACGCGGTGATGGAGAATCCGTCGTCGCGCCAGCCGAACTCGTACGTGCCGGTCGGGCGACCGTACTCGACGCCCTGCGGTCGCCCGACGAGGACGTACTCGCCGTCGATGTACTCGCCGGGTTCCAACCGGACGTGCTCGGGAAGGTTCCCCCCTGGGGAGTCCAACGCGAGTCGCCACGTGCCGTCGTCGGCGAGTTCGTACTTCGGAACGTTCTCTACGAGGTCGTGGTTCTCTGTCGGAGCGAGCACGAGTTCGACTCGATATCCGCCCTCGTGTCTGCCGTACACCTCGTTCAGTTCCCGCGGAATACGACTGAACTGGCTACCCTTCCCGAACGGCGGCGTCTCGCGCAGTCTGAACGTGTTAGGGAAATCGTTCTGGTTCACTAACCGTGCGCGAATCTTCGCCGGATGCTCTTCGGTCGCCGTCTCTGCGAACCAGAGGATGACCTGCGCCTCGTCGTCGCTGTAGTACTGCGTCGGCGAGAGCGCGAGCGTCAGCGGCGCGGTTTCGAGGCCGACGACGTCCGCCCAGTCGAGGTCCGGGATACCTTCCGCGTACGCGGGTCGGTCCTCGTCGTTGATCGGCGTGCTGGTCTCGTCGGTTGGCGTTTCGGTTCCTGTATTCGGCGTCGAAGTCGTCAGGTCAGCGGGGTCGTCCGATTCGACGGCAAACGTCGCACACCCGGCCAATCCCGCGAGTCCGGCGGCGGAGAGACCGAGGAGGCGGCGTCGGTGGAGGTCCATACCCGGCCGTCTCAGGGAGGTGATAAACCTCTTCTGTACTGTCAAGTATCCGTTTGACCTTCCGGTCGACAGAGATGAACGCGGTCGTCGGAACCGGTAGTTACTCGCGGCCCGCCGCGCACGAGTCGACTATGGGTGACGAACACACGACCAACTCGACCGACCGCCGAACCGAGGCGCTCGACGTGCTCCGGTCGAACCGCGCCGACGGCTACACCATCCCGTCGGCGACGCTCTACCCCTTCCAGTGGAACTGGGACTCGGCGTTCATCGCGCTCGGCCTCGCGGGCGTCGACCCGGAGGCCGCGACGGCGGAGCTGGAGACGCTCTGTGCGGCGACGTGGGAGAGCGGCCTGCTCCCGCACATCGTCTTCCACACCGACGCCGAGGGCTACTTCCCCGGCCCCGAGGAGTGGGGCGTCGACGTCGAAGGGGTCGCCACCAGCGGCATCACCCAACCGCCGATGGTCGTTCCCGCGGCCCGGCGCGTCTACGAGGCGACGGGCGACGACGACTTCCTCGACCGAGTGTATCCGGCGCTGGAACGCCATCTGGAGTGGTGGGTCCGCGAGCGGTCGGCCGACGGCGGTGCGGTGTACGTCCGCCACCCGTGGGAGACGGGGATGGACGACTCGCCGGCGTGGACCGACGCGCTCGCGGCGTTCGACCCCGGCGAAATCGAGTACGAGCGCGAGGACCGCAAATCCGACGAGTTGGCCGACCAGCGGCCGACCGACTGGGACTACGACCGCTACGTCTCGCTCGTCCGTTCGGCCCGCGCCGCCGACTGGGACGAACTGTCCCTCCGCGAGTCGTGTCCGTTCCTCGTCGAGGACGCGCTGACGAACGCCATCTTCGTCCGCGCGTGTGACGACCTCGCGGCGCTCGCCGCTGCACGCGGCGACGACGCGGCGGCGTCGACCTGGCGCGAACAGGCAGACCGCTCTCGGGGGGCGATTCGGGACCGACTCTGGGACGACGACCTGGGCACGTTCGTCTCCTACGACCGCGTCGGCGACCGACAGCTCCGAGCGAACTCCGTCGCGGGGCTCGCCGGTGTCTTCGGCGAAATACCGACGAACGAGCAGTTCGAACGACTCCGCCGGACGCTCCGCGAGGAGTTTCTCGACTTCGAGTTCGCCGTCCGCTCCTACGTCGGCGACGCGTTCGACCCCGACCGCTACTGGCGCGGGCCGGTGTGGATAAACACGAACTGGCTCGTCGCCGACGGTCTGCGTCGCTACGGCGCGACCGACCTCGCCGACCGAATCGACCGAGACAGCCGCCGCCTCGTCGAGCGCGGAGGCTTCCGCGAGTACTTCAACCCCGAGACGGGCGGAGGAAGGGGAAGCGACCGCTTCTCGTGGAGCGCGGCGCTGTACCTCGAACTGACCGACGACCGATGACTGATTCTCGATGACAGACGACACCACCTCGAAAGACGAACTACGCGAGAACACCCCCGGCCGCGGCGTCACGCCCGAGGCTCACCGCATCGAACCGAGCGCTCCCGAGGAGTTCGGACTCGTGCAGGTGTGGTGGGGCGACGGGAAGGGAAAGACCACTGCCGCGATGGGGATGGGCTTTCGCGCCGCGGGCCACGGCTTCCGCGTCCACATGCTCCAGTTCATGAAGGGCGGCGCGGACAGCGTCGACGCCGTCCGCGGCGAGTACAACGCCGTCGCGGCGATGCCCGGCTACAGCTACGAGAACACCGGCCACTACGGCTGGCACGGCCTGATGGACGGCAGCGACGACGACGACCACCGCGCGAAGGCGCAGGGCGGACTCGAACGCGCGCGAGAGCTGCTCGCGGGTGCGGCCGAGGCGGACCTCGACTCGCCGCTCACACTCGACGGTCCGCCGGAGGACGGCGTTCACATGCTCATCCTCGACGAGGTGCTGTACGCCGTCGATCAGGGGCTACTCGACGAGGGAGACGTGCTCGAACTCGTCGACGCCAAGCCCGAGAACCTCGAACTCGTGCTGACAGGAAGCCACACCGAGCCGGGGTACGTCTACGACGCCGCGGACCTCGTGACGCAGGTCAAAAAGGGAAAACATCCCATCGACGCCGGACAGCGGGCGCGTCGGGGGACCGAGTACTGAGTCGGGCGGCGGCCGTCACCGACCCGTGCCGCTCGCGCTCAGCGTTCGACGTCGGGGAGCGCGGTGTCGCCGAGGCAGTCGACGAAGTCGCCCTCGCCTCGCTCGACCGTCTTCGTCTCGGGGTCGTAGCGGACGAATCCCAGCGCGTCCAGTTTCGGGAGGTGCGCGTGGTGAAGGGCCAGACGAATCTCGGCGCGCGCCGCGTTGTCCTTCTCGTCGCCGTCGGATTCGCGCTCGGCGACGCGTGCTGCGAGTTCGTCGAGCGGCAGGCTCGACGCGCTGTCGAGTACCGCGAGGACGAGCCGCCGCCGTCGGTCCGCGAGCGCCTCCAACGCCTCGTCGGCGTCGTCGCACGACCGGTCGGCGGTGGTCGACAGCACCGTCTCGACCGTGCACCGGTAACGGGCGAACTCGCTGCTCACGCGAACCGTCTCCGAATCGTAGTTCACGAATTCGGCGGCTTCGAGCGTCGGCAGGTGGTTGTGGGCGAGCGAGACGTGGACTCGTTCTCGGTCGCTCGCGTCGGGGTTCTCGAACGTTCGCTCGGCGACCCGACTCGCCAACTCCCGCACCGGAACCGCCTCGCGCTCGTTGAGCAGAACCGACACGGCCGCCCGGCGAGTGTCGTTCGCGAGCATCTCGAACATCTCTCCCCGAAACTGACTGCTCGGCTCGCCGATTCCCGCACGACTCGACTGATAGCCCGGTGTTGAACTCATTAGTAGTAGTAGTGTGATTAAGGGATGTTAGTACTGCTACCTAAAGGATTAGTGTCCGTTACCTATCGTTATCTCGGTCCGGCTGAAACGTCGGGACGGGGCCGCGAGCGCAGACGTGAGCTGAGAATCGACGGAAACGGGCGAGCAGCCGCGTAAACGCAGTCGTCACACCTCCGGCGGCGGTTCGAGGCGACGGATACGCTCTTGAAGCGCCGGCGCGTCGGACCGTGACGTCGAACGATGGTCCGAACGCTTCTCGTCGCCGGAACCGCATCCCACGTCGGCAAGAGTACCGTCGCCGCCGGTCTCTGCCGTCATCTCGCCGACCGCGGCGTCTCCGTCGCCCCGTTCAAGGCACAGAACATGAGCAACAACGCCCGCGCAGTCCCGCGGCCGTCCGCGAACGACGACGGCACGGCCTTCGGCGAAATCGGCGTCTCCCAGTACGTCCAGGCGCGCGCGGCCCGCGTCGCACCGACGACGGACCACAACCCCGTCCTGCTGAAACCCCGCGGCGACGGCGAATCTCAACTCGTCGTCGACGGTCGGGCGGTCGGCCACTTCGCGGCCGGGAGCTACTACGAGGAGCACTGGGAGCGCGCCCGCGCCGCCGCCGAGGCGGCCCACGCCCAACTCGCCGTTAAGTATGACGTGATCGTGGCCGAAGGCGCGGGCTCTATCGCCGAGATAAACCTCCACCACCGCGACCTGGCGAACGTCGAGACCGCGCGACTGGCCGACGCCGACGTGCTACTCGTCGCCGACATTGAGCGCGGCGGCGTCTTCGCCAGCCTCGTCGGGACGCTCGAACTGGTGCCCGACGACCTCCGCGAGCGCGTCGTCGGCGCGGTCATCACGAAGTTCCGCGGCGATGTCTCGCTGCTCGACCCGGGCCTCGACGCCTTCGAGGAGCGAACGGGCGTGCCGGTGCTCGGTGTCCTCCCCTACGACGACCCGGGACTCCCCGAGGAGGACAGCGTCTCGCTTCCGGCCGTGGGCGAACGGACGGTCGTCGGCGGCGACGACGGCCTCCCCGGCGATGCGGCGGTCACGGTCGCCGTCCCGCGACTCCCGCGTATCTCGAACTTCACCGACCTCGAACCGCTCGCGGCCGAACCCGGCGTCCGCGTCGCCTACGTCCCGCCGTCGGACGATCTCACCGACGCCGACGCCGTCGTCCTCCCCGGCACGAAGAACACCGTCGACGACCTGCTTTCGCTCCGCGAGGCCGGCTTCGACGACGCGCTCCGATCGTTCGACGGCCTGGTCGTCGGGCTCTGCGGCGGCTACCAGCTGCTCGGTGAACGAATCACGAACGCCACGGTGGAGAGCGCCGGCGAGAGTGCGGACGACGAGGTGGCCGGGTTCGGCTTACTTCCGGTCGAAACCGCGTTTTCGACCGACAAGCGCGTCGAGCAGTCGACGCTCTCGGTCGTCGGGACGGGGCCGCTCGCGGGCGTCGACGGCGAGGTGTCGGGCTACGAGATTCACGCCGGAGAGACGCATCTTCCCGATGCTGTCGACGAGACAGGCGCCGTCGAAACCCCGTTTTCGCGCGGCGACGAGGCGTCGGTCGCGCTCGGCGCGGCGTCAGGGCAGGTGCTCGGAACGTACCTCCACGGGCTGTTCGAGAACGGGAACGCGAGGAGAGCGTTCGTGGATTCGGTGTTCGCGTCGGCCGGGAAGGAGCGACCGGCGACGACGGACGACGACCCGCGCTCGCCGTACGACCGCGCGGCGCGCCTCGTCGCCGACCACGTCGACCTCGCGGCGCTCGGACTGCCCGAATAGGCGTCGCCGGCGGCGAAACGGGCCGCCGCCTCAGTCGTCCGCGCCGGCGCGCTCTGGGTCCTCGTCGGCGTCCGCGCCGAAGTCCGGTTGCTCGTGGGTCAACGGCTCCTCGTCGGGGTCGGTGCCCAGCGGCGCGATGCGGACGCTCGTCACCTTGAACTCGGGGATGTACGACGTCGAGTCGAGTTCGGCCTGCGTGAGTTCGTTGACCGCCCCCTGCGCGAAGTGCATCGGGATGAAGACGACGCCGGGATCGGAGGTCTCCTCGACGTTCGCCTTCACGACGATGCTCCCCCTGCGGGAGGCGACGCGGACGTACTCGCCGTCCTCAACGCCGAGGTCCGCGGCCATCTTCGGGTGGATGGTGACGAAGCTCTCGGGGACGTGGTGCATCAGCGCCTCGACGCGCCGGGTCATCGTTCCGGTGTGCCAGTGGTAGAGCACCCGCCCGGTCGTGAGCATCAAGGGGAACTCCTCGTCGGGCATCTCGACGGGGCCGGCGTAGTCCGCCGGGACGAAGCGAGCCAGTCCGTCCTCGAAGTTGAACCGCTCCTCGTAGAGAAACGGCGTCCCGGGGTCCTCGGCGTCCTCGCAGGGCCACTGGAGGCCGTCGGGCGAGGATTCGAGGCGGTCGTAGCCGACGCCGCCGTAGATGGGCACGAGCGACGCGATTTCGTCCATCACGTCCGCCGGGCCGTCGTACTCCCACTCGTAGCCGAAGCGGTCGGCGAGGTCCGAGAGGATCTCCATGTCCGTCTGCGCCTCGCCTGGTGGTTCGACGGCCGGGCGGACCATCTGGATTCGGCGCTCCGTGTTCGTGAAGGTGCCGTACTTCTCGGCGGCGGAGGCCGCCGGCAGAACGACGTCGGCGTGCTCGGCCGTCTCGGTGAGGAAGATGTCTTGGACGGCGAGGAAGTCGAGTTTCTCGACGGCTTCCTCGGCGTCGCGGATGTCCGGTTCCGAGAGCACGGGGTTTTCGCCCATCACGAACATCCCGCGGATGTTCCCGTCGTGGACGGCCTCGTACTGCTCGGGCAGGTAGAGGCCGACCTGCGACGGCGGGCGCACGCCCCAGGCGTCCTCGAACTTGTCGAGCACGTCGTCGTCGGTGAGGTCCTGGTAGCCCGGCAGGTTGTGCGGCGCAGGTCCCATGTCGCCGCCGCCGCCCTGAACGTTGTTCTGCCCGCGGAACGGCGAGAGACCGGCGCGCGGCTTGCCGAGGTTGCCGGTGACGAGCGCGAGGTTCGCAATGGCGAGCACGTTCCGCGTGCCGTGGGCGTGCTGGGTCATCCCCATCGCCCAGCCGAAGATGCAGGTGTCCGCCTCCGCGATGGTCTCGGCGGCGCGCTTCAGGTCCTCGGGGGCAACGCCCGCGAGCTCCTCGACCTTCTCGGGGGTGAACGGCTCGACTTTCTCCTTCAGCTCCTCGAACCCGGTCGTGCGCTCCTCGACGAACTCGCGGTCGTGGAGGTCCTCGTCGATGATGTGGCGGACCATCCCGTTGAGCCACGCGATGTCCTGGCCGGGCTGCGTCCGGATGTACTGGCTGGCGTGCTCGGCCAGTCCGATCTTCCGCGGGTCGAAGACGAACAGGTCCGCGCCGTCGCGAACGTTCTGCTTGATGTGCGTCGCCAGCACGGGGTGGCTCTCGGTCGTGTTCGACCCCGTGATGAGATAGCAGTCGGTCTTCCCGATGTCCTCGTTGATGCGGTTGGTCATCGCGCCGAATCCGACGGTCTGTTTCAACCCCGACACCGTCGAGGAGTGACAGAGCCGCGCGCAGTTGTCGACGTGCGGCGTCCCGAGTACCTGCCGGGCGAACTTCTGGTTGAGGAAGTTCTCCTCGTTGGTCGCCTTCGACGACGAGGTGACGGCGACGGAGTCGTCGCCGTGTTCGGCCTGAATCTCCGAGAGGCGGTCGACGACCAAATCGAGTGCCTCGTCCCACGACGCCTCGCGGAACTCACCGTCTTCCTTGATGAGCGGCGTTTCCAGGCGGTTCGGGCTGTTGACGAAGTCGTAACCGAACTTCCCCTTGACGCAGGTCGAGAAGTCGTTGGCCGGGGCGGCCTCCGAGTCGGCGGGGCGAACGCCGAGCACCTCGCCGTCCTTGCCGTACAGCTCGAACCGGCAGCCGACGGCGCAGTACTGGCAGGTCGTCTCGGCCTTCGTGACGCGCTGCATCCGACCGGTGCTGACGACCGTCGCGGCGTCGAACATTTGACCGATGGTGAGCGACTCCTCGGCGGCGGACTCCGCGGCGTGTTCGACCCGCTTTACCGACTCGTCGGCGACGCGGCTCGCCGCCGACTGCGCGCGCTGCTTGGCCTTCGCCATGAAGCGGGCGACGCCGGACTTCTCGGCGATCTCCGCGTCCGTTCCGTCGTCGAGCTCCTCGAACTCGCCGGGGACGCGGCGGTTCGGCGACGGCGACGTGTCCGCCGTCTCCGCGGCCTCGTGTTCGATGACCTTCCCGATGGAGTTCTTCTGGGTGAAGCCGGGAAGCGGGAGCGTCGTCGCGTCGACGAGTCCCTTCTCGACGAGCGACCCCGTCGGACAGACCGTCGCGCAGTGGCCGCAGGAGACGCAGGTCGAGTCGCCCATCGTCTCGGCGTCGCTCTGGAAGCCGATTCGCATCTCCGGTCCCTGCCCCTCCATCCGGAGGACGCCCTCGACCTGCACGTCGTTGCAGGCCTCGACGCAGCGGTTACAGAGGATGCACTTGTTGCGGTCGATCTGGATGACCGACGAGGTGTCGTCGAGCGGGACGTACTCGTCTCGGTCGTCGAGGACGCCGTATCGCGGTTCGTTGACGCCGTTGTCGATGGAGGCGTCCTGCAGCTCGCAGCGGCCGTTCTGTCCGCAGGTCGTACATCGGAGATTGTGGTTCGACAGCACGAGGTCGAGGTTCACGTCCCGCGCCTCCTCGGCCTCTGCAGCGTCGGTCCGGACCGTCAGGCCGTCCTCTGCGGGGAAACTGCACGACGGAACGAGGCCGTGCTCGTCGGTGTCGACCATGCAGGTCCGACACTCCGAGCGGGGGCCGACGTTCTCGCCCTGTTCGGTGTCGCGGTCGTAGTGGCACAGCGCCGGGACGTCGCTCTCGGTGTCGAGCGCTTCGACAGCGTCGAGGAGCGTCGACCCCGGCGGTAAAGCGATGGGTTCACCGTCGACGGTGACGGTGGTCAGTTCCGTCCCCTCGGAGCCGACCTCGGGGTCGTTGGCGGTGCCGGTGACGAAATCCTCGGTCAGCGGCGTGCTGGGTCGCGGGTCGTCGATCCGCGGGACGCCCGGGAGCGATTCGGCGGGGGCGGAGTCGACCGGCCCCGGTCTGCTCGGTTCGCTGCTCATATCTTCCGGATTATCGGTGCTCATCTCAGGCCTCCTCGCACGCGCCGCTCGGACAACGACCGTCGGCGTGCGCGCGGAACTCGGTCTCGAACTGATTCATCGCCGTCGTGACGGTGCGCGCGGCCGACGAGCCGAACGCGCAGGTGCTCGACCCGCGCATCACCCGCGTCAACTCCCGCAGGCCGTCGTCGTCGAACTCGCCGTCGTAGACGCCGCGCAGTTTGTTCAAAAGTTGCTTCGACCCCTCGCGGCAGGGGACGCACCGGCCGCAGTTCTCGTCGCGGGCGAACCGGGAGCGCCCGCCCGCCGTCGCCACCGCGCAGTGGGAGTCGTCGAACAGTTCGACGACGCCCTCCGTGCCGAGTTCCGCGCCCGCGAGCGCGGGGGCGCTCGGCGCGTGGTCGAGCGTGCGCGTGAAGCCACCGAACTGCCCGCCGACGCAGGCCATCTTCAGCGGACCGTCGAACTCGACGGCCGCTCGAACCGCCGACAGCGACCCGCCGGTCGAGAGTTCGACCGTCGCGGGCGCGTCCACGTCGCCGGTGACGGTCACGAGACGGGTTCCGGGGTCGGCGTCGTCGGCGTCGAACGTTTCGGGACGGAGCAGCAGTTCGCGGACCTGCGCGAGCGTGCGGGGCGTGTGAATCAGCGTCGGGCGACCGTAGAGACCGTGTTTCGCGGGCGAAGGCGGTCGTAGTCGCGCCTCCAGTCGGTCGTTGCCCTCCAGTGCTTCCAGCGCCATCGTCGGTTCGCCCGCGATGTACTTGTCGGGACCACCGACGACCTGCGGTTTCTCGTCGAGGTCACGCGCGTCGGCCAGCGACTCGACGGCCGCGCGCATCCGGTCGCCCGCCAGCGCGTCGGCCTCGTTGAGGTAGACGACGATATCTCCGGTATCGACGCCCGCCAGTTCGGCGACGGCCAACGCACCGTCGAGCACCGCGACGGGGTCGCCCTCGACGAGTGTCCGGTCGGTGTCGTTTCGTCGGTCGCTCTCGTTCGCGTTGACGACGAGCACCGGGTCGCCCGCCGTCTCGCGGGCGGCGTCCCACTCGCTCGCCACGGGGTCGTCCGGCGTCGCGTCGCCCCGCCCCCGACCCAGGAGGCCGACGTCTCGAACGCGTTCCATCGCGGCGTCGGCGTCGTCGTCGACCACGTCGGACGCCCACTCCCCGTTCGCGTCGGCGTCGATGGGGTCGACCCACCCGCAGCGCCCGAGGACGCGCCGGGCCCCGACCGTCAACGGCCCGATCTCGGGAACCGGCAGCGTCTTCGACTCTCTCTCGTGTTCGACCGTCGCCTCCCCCGATTCGAGTTCGCCGTCTTCGAGCGACTCGACGACGCGCGTCGCCCGGTCCGGTCCGCAGTCGTAGTAGAACGTCGTCTCACCCCCTTCAGTCACCAGTACGAGCGGCGCGTCGCCGGCGATCCCGGACGGGCCGACTTCGACGACTCGCGCGTCGCCCGCGGACGCCCGTGCGGCGTCCGCTGTAGCTCTCGCCCCGTCTGTCGCGTTCCCGACGCAGACGCGGACGACGGCGCTCGGTTCCGTGTCGTCTGTCATCACGTGTACGTGTGACGCCGTATCAGGAAAAGATTACCCCGCCGCCACCGACTGTGCGATTCGCTGTCACCAGTTCAGAACGGCGGTGTGAGTGACTGTCGTCGAGGAGAGCCCCGCGACGACGTGCGTTTTCTTCGGCGAACGTGACGCGACAGCGGTGCGTGCTCGCGCCACAGCCAGAAGGCGGTCACTCCGACGAGCAGTGCCGTTGTGGTTGCGGTCGCGACGGTGATGCGGCGACTCCGGTCGGCTGTTCTCGCAGCGGCCATGGAACTACGTTCGATAGACGGCGAAATAGGCGTTCGGGCGGCGCCGCTCCCGCGTCGACCCAACTCGAACTGCGGAGGGAGACGGAGAATTTAAATTAGGAAAGGAAGCTAACGAAATCCATGGTCGAGGCGTTCGCCGTCGCCAGCGGGAAAGGCGGCACCGGCAAGACGACGAGCACGCTCGCGCTGGGGATGGCGCTCGCCGCAGAATACGACGTCACCGTCGTCGACGCCGACACGGGGATGGCGAACCTGCTGTTTCACGCCGGTCTCGACGACGTGGAGGTGACGCTGCACGACCTGTTGGTCGAGGAGACCGGAACCGGAGTCTCGGAGGCGACGTACGAGCGGTTCGGAATGTCGGTCGTCCCCTGCGGGACGAGTCTCGCGGCGTTCGAGGCGGCCGACCCCGCGCGCCTTCGGGACGTCGTCGCGGACCTCGCCGCCGACACCGACGTGCTGCTTCTGGACTCGCCCGCGGCGCTCGGGTCCAAGAGCGCCGTTCTCCCCATCGTCCTCGCCGACCGTATCGTCGTCGTCCTCCAGCCGACGGTGCCGGCGCTCTCGGACGGCCTGAAGGTACAGGAGTACGCCCGCTCGTACGGAACCGAGACGGCGGGCGTGCTGTTCAACAAAGTTCACGACGAGGCGGGAATCGACCGTATCGTCGACCGAGCGGGCGAGTACTTCGGCGGCGAGACGCTCGCGACGGTGCCCGACAGCGACGTGGTTCGCGCGGCCAGACGCGCGGGTGAACCCCTCCTGGCACACGCGCCGGAGTCGACACCGGCGGCCGCCTACCGCGCCGCCGCCGACCGAATCGACGTTCGTGCGGGCGACGAAGGTGACGTGGCGGACCGCTTCCGCAGCGCCGTCGTCCCCGACACGCCATGAACGCGCTGGGCGACCTTTCGGACGACCGGTTCTCCATCCCCCGCGGTAACCTCGTTCGGTCCCGGGTCGTCACCGACGCGGACGAGGCGCTGTCGGCGGCGTTGACGCGCGAGCTGACCGGCTATCTCGTTCTCGAACCGCAGGACGCGTTGCTGCTCGGCGGCGAGACGCGCGGCGTTCTCACGTTCGATGCGGGCGTCCCCGTGTTGGCGTACAGCGTCGAGACGGACCGCGGCGGCACGGACGCCCTCGTCGACCTCGCGGTCCCCGGCCCGTTTCGCGTCGACGCCTTCGAACTGCCGGCATCGGCGCTCTCGGAGGCCCACGGAACCGACGAGCTACGGGTGCCGCCGGGGTCGCCCGCGGAGACGCTGGCGGACGCTCCCGACCTCGCCGAGCGGACCCGCGACGCCGCACCCGACGAGTGGCTGCAACGGAGCGAGAGCGGCGCGAGCGCGGTGGAGGCGTTCCTCGAAGACGAGGCGAAACTCGACGCGATTCGCGAGCAGGCGCGGGCGGAAGCCGAAGCGCGCGCCGAACAGTGGGGACTGGCCGACCAGTTGGCCGACGAGGAGTAACTCGCGGCCGAATCGAGGTTACCGCTCGCCCTCGAACGCGTCGAGTCGAGACGACACCATCTCCGAGACGCCGGCCATTGTGCTGCCGACGTTGAGAATCTGGTACCCCTGGTCGACTTTGTCGTTCACGTCGTCCATCCCGAAGCCGAGGCCGCCGAGCGCGACGTCGCTGTCCAGCGTCGCGTCTCGAATCGTCTCGACGCGCGCCTGCACCTCCTCGTGGTCGACTTCGCCTGGGTGGCCGGTGTCGACCGAGAGGTCGTAGGGGCCGACGAAGACGAACCCCAGCTCCGGCACCGAGAGGATCTCGTCGATCTCGTCGACCGCCCGCTGGTTCTCGACGGTCACGCCGACGAAAATCTCCTCGTCCTCGGTCGCCGGGTAGTCGTCGGCGAGGCCCCAGCGACTCGCCCGCGGCGCGGCCAGTCCACGTTGGCCGGGTTCGCCGTCGTACTCGAAGCGCGCGGCGCGGACCGTCTCGCGGAGCTCCGCCGCCGACTGGACCCGCGAGAGGAACACGTTGCGGACGCCCGCATCCAGCACCTTCCGCATCAGCGCGGGTTCGGTGACGGGGATGCGAACCAGTAGCTCGGTGTCCGTCGCGTCGGCGGCGCGGAGGAGGTTCGACAGCGTCGTCGCGTCCCACGGACTCGGTCCGGCGTGTTCGAGGTCCTGCCAGACGAAGTCGACGCCGAGGTCGCCGCAGAGTTCGACCACGTCGGGGCTGTACAGGCTGTCGAGCACGCCGAGAGCGACGCCGCCGGACTCGACCGTCTCTCGGAGCGCGTTCGTTCGTGAATCCGTCATCGGGGTTCGTGCCACGGCGTCGGCTATAGTTTCGTGCACCAGTCGGACCTCCGGACAGTCACGGCACGTCGACACTCGCCGAGCGCATCCGTTCATGTCGCGGCGGTCCCTACGCGTGGTGTGACCGTCTTCCGACTCGCGACGCTGCGAACCGCCGAGGAGTTCGCCGACTGGTATCGAATCGGTGCCGACTACGTCGCCCACGTCGCGGAGGGCATGGAGTTCGACTGCGGCCCGTTTCACGAGGATGCGGCGGCAGGCGTCGCCGCGATGCGAGCGAACCGAACCGACGTCGCGCCGAACGTCGCGCGCTCCATCGCGGCGACGTTGCTGGCGGACGCCGCGTTCTGCGACCCCTTCTGTGAGTGGCTTCCGCTGTGGTACGAACTCGCGCTGGCGGGGCCGAACGTGCTCGCGGATCGCCGGCTGTCTACCGTCGCACGTGCGTACGCGGAACGGGTTCCGCACGTCTCCGGCCCCCTGTACAGCACGCCGGGCGACGTCTTAATCGAGGGCCGCCCGGCGCTGTCGTACGTCTCGGAGTTCTCCGAGCGGTTCGTCCTCGCGGACGCGATACTCCACCTCGAATGGTTCGTCTACGTCGCGCGCGAGTCCGGCGTCGACATCCCGTACGAGTTACTCGCGCGGACGCGCGAAGAGAGCGTCGCCTACTACACCGGTCGGCGGGAGTCGCTCTCACCTGACGTCCATCGATTTCAGACGTTGCTGTTTGCCGACGACGAGTGGGTCAGAAAGATAAACCGCGTCTACGGACTCGACAGCGCGCTGTTCGGCGTCTGGGAGGGCATCTTACGACGCGCCCGGACCGGCCTGGAGGCGGCTGCGAGCGATTCGACCGACTAGCAGTCCTCGAACTGCGACTCCATCTCGGCGCGGCAGGCGTTGGCGTCGGGGTTCGACACCGACATCGAGCTCGTGCCCTCCGCCGTGGCGGATTCGACGACCTGGTACGCCGCGAAGTAGCCGCTCGGGAGCGTAATCGTGGTCGTACCCTCGATGACTTCGTCGGCGTTCAGCCCGAAGACGTACTCCTGTTCGCTGAAGCGCGGTCCGGGACCGCACCCGCCGTCGGAGGCGAGCACCGATAGCGACACCTCGTCGAAGCTGCCCGTCACCTCGACGGTGGTGCAGTCGACGAACTCGATGCCCGGCTCCGACCCGTCGCCCGTCTGCCCGCGGCCGTCGCCGTCGTCTCCGGCGCTCGGTCCGGTGTACTCCTGCCCGTTGAGATACGCCGTGCCGCCCGAGAGGTCGAACTCGGTGATGTCGCCGGCGACGCGGAAGGCGTCGGCACCGCCGAACACCGAGCCGCTCACCGACCCGGCGTCGACGCTGTCGCCGTCCTGTACCGAGGCGTAGCGAGTCGGCGCGCCGCCGGTCATGTTCGTCTTGGCGACGTCGCCGTCGACCTCGAAACTGTAGTCGGCTTTCGACCCGTCACCGACGATAGCGAGGTAGTCGTAGTTCTCGCCGACACTGTCGGGGTCTATCTGCGTTCCGTCCACGTAGACGGTCGCGTCGTCGTCGACCGACAGCAGCGTCAGATCGCCTCTGTAGCGGTACGCGTCGACGCCGCCGACGACGACGCCGCCGGCGAAGCTTCCTTCGAGCACGTCGTTCGCGTTCACCGACGCACCGTCGACCGGTGCGCCGCCCGTCTCGGTGGTCTTCTCGAGCGTGTCGTTCGTCTCCAGTTCGTAGCGAACCGGGCCCGCCCCCGGAGTGCCCGAGACGACGACGTAACTCCACTCAGATTGCTGTGCTTGAACGGTCATCGTCGCCGTGGTTGCGCCGAGTGCCGTGAGACTGCCCGCGAGGAACGTTCGGCGGCTTGTATGTGTTTCCTTCATTGATTTCTCCGCTTCCGGCTAAGGCCACACTGAGTCGCATCTTAAGTTTTATTCAGGTACGTGTACTTGTGTACTAAACGGACTATCTGGTTCTACTGAACGTTACCGAGTCCGGTCGATTGGCAACTCGCTATTAGGTGCTCGAAGGCACCGATAACAGCGCCGTTATCGTGGAGATTCGACCCCTCGCCGGCGCCGATAGACGCGCCCAATCGACGGCTTCGGTCGAACAACCGAAGGTTACGTCCCTTCGTCAGAGATTTTCACGTCTCCGGGAACGTCTCGTCTCGGCAACTGTCTGCGCTCGGATTCGCCACGTCGAGCTGTTCGCCGTCGGGGTAGACGACTGTCGCTCGCTCGGCCACCTGGTACGGTCCGAACTCGCCGTCGGGAACGCTCACCGTCGTCTCCTCGGTACCGTCGCCTTCGACCGTGTACACCTCTTCCATCGGGGTGGTCTGCGGCGCGTCGTCCTGAACGAGCACCTCGATGGAGAGCTCCTCGAACGCGCCCGCGACCCGCACGCCGGTGCAGTCGAGGAACTCGACGTCCCGAACCGCGGGGAACGTCTTCTCGCGGCACGCGTCGGCGTCTGGGTTGGTCGCTCGGGTCTCCTCGCCGTCGCCGTAGGTGACGGAGGCGGCTTCGACGACCTGATACGGTCCGAACTCGCCGTCGGGAACCGTGACGGTGGTGTCCGTCGCGCCGTCGGCGTTGTCGTACTCGTACACCTGCTCCATCGGCGTCGTCTCGGGGTCGTCGTCTTCGACGAGCAGCTCCAGCGACGCGGATTCGAACGTGCCCGTGATTTGGACGCTTGTGCAGTCCGGGAAAGTGAGTTCGGGAGCTGACTGACTTCCGCTGTCCCCGTCGGCGTCGTCTCCGGTGTCGCCGCGGCCGTCTGCGGGGCCCGTGTAGACGGTGCCGTCGAGGTAGCCGGTCAGTCCGTCGTCGAGGTCGAAGTCGGTGACCGCTCCGTCGACGACGTAAGCGTCGGTGCCGCCGAACACCGATCCGCTGACGGCTCCGCCGTCTACGTCGTCGGCGTCGTTGAGCGACGCGGGCGGGAGGTCCGCGCCCCCGGTCAGCGTCGTCTTCTCGACGCTCCCGTCGACGGCGAACGTGTACTCGCCGTTGCCGGTGATGGCGAGGACGCTCGAGGTGGGGAACTCGTCGGGGTCGACTGCGTCGCCGTCGACGTAGACGGCCGCGCCCCCCTCGACGACCCAATTAGTCACCTCGCCGGTGAACCGGTAGGCGTCCGCACCGCCGTAGACGCGCCCTTCCGCGGTGGCGTCGCTCAGCGTGTCGTCGTCGTCGAGCGAGGCGAAGGTTCTCGGCGCGCCGCCGGTGTCTGTCGTCTTCTCGACCTCGCCGTCGACGCTGAACCGGTACTTCGCCGGACCGTCACCGGTCGCGTTGACGACAGCGATGGTGTGCGCCGTCGCCTGCGCCCCTGCACCGCCCGGTAGTAATGACAGCGAACTGAGCGTCGCCGCGCTCCCCGCCAGAAACCGCCTTCGGGTCTGATTCTCTCGTGTCATGCAGTTTCGCACCGACAGGACGAACGGAACTATCCGAGTTTAGTATATTCAGGCTATCCGAGAGTAGGTGTTTCTCAGCCGACTCGTCTCGATTTCGCCGAACCGTCTGACACATCAAACGCTCACATCGCCGCAGCGACGTTCTTCGACGCTGACGATTCGTCTCCCCAATCGGGTAAGAGATTCGTTCTCACCAATAGGTGCCGGACTACGGTCACTAGCGGGTCGCTACCGGACTGTTTCACGCCCTGAACGGTATCGGATCTGCCCCCGTCGCCGACCGTTTTCGACGCCTACTATCAGTAGTTGGACGCTACGTTCTTCTCGATTGGAGAGTCTCCGCCCGGGCCCGTGTCGTCGATTACCTCAGTAACCAGTCTCATTTTGGTTTTTATTCTGATATGTTCTCTACATTTCATACCAGATTAACAAGAATTACCAAATTTTGTACCATAGCGTCGGATCCTGAAAAACGCTTCAGAGCGCGTTAAAGAGCTCATTAGCCTTGTTCGGTAGTTTCTCGGCTAGCGTAAGTCCACCCACACTTAATTAATTGGAAAACTATATAACCGGTCATCTGACTGTACTACTAAACAGAGAGAACCCGAAATGAGAAAGTCCGACACCTCCACCGAATCCGCCCGCTCGAAACCCCGTTACACCCGACGTGGCGTCCTCAAAGCGTCGCTCGTCCTCGGCGTCGCCGGAACCCAGGCCGCCGCGCAGGGCGTAAGCGCCGCCTCCGCACCCGACATGGAAGCCCACCGTCTCACCGCGACGCATCGCTGGGACACCCAGGCGTTCGACTCGTCGTACTCCAGCCCCGTCGTGGTCGCCCTCCCGGTCTCCGCGAACGGCTACCAGCCGGCGACCTCACGACTCCAGGAAGTCGGCGGCGGGTCGTTCGAGTACTGCGTTCAGGAGTGGAACTACCTCGACGGTCCGCACGCAGAGGAGGTCATCGGCAGTCTCGTCGTCGAAGCGGGGTCGCCCGCCGTCGAGGGTCTCCAGGTCGAGGCGGGAACGGTCAACGCCACGACGAAGTGGACCGGCGTCTCGTTCGACCAGTCGTTCGCCAAGCAACCAGTCGTACTCACGCAACCGCAGTCGACCGACGGGTGGCAGGCGGTCGTCTCGCGGAACCGCAACGTCTCGAAACGACGGTTCGCCACGCGCCTCCAGGAAGAAGAGGAGGCCGACGACTGGCACCACGACGAAGTTATCGGCTACGTCGCCATCGAACCCGGAATCGGGACGCTCGGCGGCGCACCGTTCGAGGCCGGCCACGCGGCCGACGTCGACCACCGCTGGCAGACCGTCGAGTTCGACGAGTCGTACGACAACCCCGTCTTCGTCGCCGACGTGGAGACGTTCAACGGCAACAACCCGTGCACGCTCCGCTACCGTAACCTCACGCGCACGAGCGTCGAGGTCCGCGTCGAAGAGGAGCGAAGCGTCGACGACGAACAGTGGCACAAACCCGAGACGGTCGGCTACGTCGTCGTCGAAGGCGACGACATCGAGACGTTCTACGGCGAAGGTCGGTACGGCGCGGACGGCTACGGCGCGTAACTCCCGTCACGACCCGCGGTTCACGTGCCGCCGACGGCGTCGACGCCCCGGCCGGTCCGGCGCGGCGACTACCAGGTGAGCCCTTCGTACTCGATACCGTCTCGTCGTTCGACGATGCGGCGACCGTCGACGACGACGGGGCGCTCCATCGCGTCGAACTCCTCGTCGAGCGCCGCGAACTCGTCCCAGTCGGTGACGACGACGGCGGCGGTTGCGCCCTCCAGCGCCTCGGCTGCACTGGCCGCGTACTCGACGTCCGGGAAGTGTGCGCGCATGTTCTCCGTTGCGACCGGGTCGTAGCCAACGACGGTCGCCCCGCGGTCGAGCAGCCCCTCGATGGTCGGGATGGCTCGCGAACTCCGTACGTCGTCGGTGCCGGACTTGAACGCGAGACCGAGCACCGCGACGCGCTCGCCGGCGACGTCGACGTGGCCGTCCAGAATCGAGAGCAACCGCTCGGGCTGGCGGTCGTTTACGCCGACGACCGCGTCGAGCAGTTCCGGCTCGTAGCCGACGTCTCGCGCGGCGGCGATGAGCGCGGCGACGTCCTTCGGGAAGCACGACCCGCCCCAGCCGACGCCGCTTCGCAGAAACTGCGGCCCGATTCGGTCGTCGAGGCCGATGGCGTCGGCGACTTCGTAGGCGTCGACGCCGAACTCCTTGCAGATGTTCCCCAGTTCGTTGATGAGGCTGATCTTCGAGGCGAGGAAGGCGTTGTTGGCGTACTTTATCATCTCCGCCTCCCGGACGCCGGTCCGGACCACCGCGGTGTCGGTCTGTGCGAACAGCGGGGCGTACAACTCGTCGAGGGTCTCGTACGCGCGCGAGCCCGTCGCGCCGAAGACCACCTTGTCCGGGTGCAGAAAGTCGTCGACGGCCGTCCCCTCGCGGAGGAACTCCGGATTGACGGCCACGTCGAATCCCTCGCCGGCGGTCAGCCCCGACCCGCGTTCGAGCGCCGGAATCAGTTCGTTCTCGGTCGTCCCCGGGACGACGGTGCTCTTGACGACGACCAGCGGCGTCTCTTCGCTCTCCGCGAGCGCTTCCCCGAGCCGCTCCGCGCCCACGGTGATAATCGAGGTGTCGATTCGCCCATCGGCATCCGTCGGCGTCGGGAGCGCGATAAAGACGACCTTGGCCCGCTCCGCGGCCGCGTAATCCGCCGTTGCTCGGAGTGTCTCGCCGCCGTGCTCGGCGACGAGCGCGTCCAGTCCCTGTTCGTGAATCGGGGCGACGCCGCCCTCGATAGCCGCGATGATCTCCTCGTCGATGTCGACGTTCGTCACGTCGTGGCCGAGCTCGGCCAGACACGCTGCGAGCGTCGTCCCCACGTATCCGCTGCCGATGACGGTGACCTGCATTGTGGGAAACTGCCGGCGACGCGGATATAAAAACAGATGTTCGTCCAACGAACTGTCACCGTTCGTTGGTGTTCTGTGAGAGATTGTATCAGCGGAAGACAGTTTCTGCGGCCCGTAGCGACCGTATAGTAATACCGTTCGGCGTCGCACACTTCCGGGCATGAAGGCAGTAGTACTCGCGGCGGGCAAGGGAACTCGTCTACGCCCGTTGACCGACGACAAGCCGAAAGGGATGGTCGAAGTCGACGGCAAGCCGATTCTCACACACTGTTTCGAACAACTCGCCGAACTCGGTGCCGAGGAGTTCATCGTCGTCGTCGGCTACAGGAAGGAGGCCATCATCAGCCACTACGGCGATAGCTTCGAGGGTATCCCCATCACGTACGCCCACCAGCGCGAGCAGAACGGGCTGGCGCACGCGCTGTTGACGGTCGAAGATCACATCGACGACGACTTCGTCCTGATGCTCGGCGACAACATCTTCCAGGCGAACCTCGCGGACGTCGTCAAGCGACAGCAGGAGGAACGCGCCGACGCGGCGTTCCTCGTCGAAGAGGTACCGTGGGAGGAGGCGAGTCGCTACGGCGTCTGCCGGACGAACCCCTACGGCGAGATAACCGACGTCGTCGAGAAACCGGAAGACCCGCAGTCGAATCTCGTGATGACCGGCTTCTACACGTTCTCGCCGGCCATCTTCCACGCCTGCCACCTCGTCCAACCGTCCGAACGCGGCGAGTACGAGATCAGCGAAGCCATCAACCTCCTCATCCAGAGCGGGCGTACCATCGACGTCCTCCGTCTGAAAGGCTGGCGCGTCGACGTCGGTTACCCGGAGGACCGCGAGAGAGCGACGAAGTTGCTCCGCGGCGAAATCGACGTCGAAACCGACGAGGACGACGACGTCGAGCAGATATCGATCGAGTAGCGTCTCCGACCGTGGCGACCGCCGGGCGGGCCGGGAGCGGACGCCCGTATCGATGCAATCAGTACGCTCCCGTCCCGCTCCTCTCTCATGATGCCCTGGGGCCACCTCGGATTCGGCTACGTCCTCTACACGCTGTTCGTCCACGCCGTCTACCGGCGGCGTCCGGCGGACGGTCCCACTCTCGCGCTGGCGTTCGGGACGCAGTTTCCGGACCTCGTCGACAAGCCGCTGGCGTGGGCCGTCCAGTTGCTCCCGAGCGGTCGCTCGCTCGCGCACTCGCTCTTCGTCGCCGCCGTCGTCGTCGCCGTCGTCACCGTCGTCGCCGCGCGGCGCGGCTATCCCGCGGCCGGCCCAGCGTTCGGCATCGGCTACCTCTCGCACTTGGTAGGCGACTCCTACACCACCCTCCTCGGCGGGCGATTTTCGGAGGCCACGTTCCTGCTCTGGCCGCTCTACCCCATCACCGAACCCGACGACGTAGACGAGGTGCTGGTCGACCTCGTCTCGCTGCCCCTCGGGCCGGAACTCGCGGTCACGCTCGTTCTCGGCGTCTGCGTCTTCGCGCTCTGGGTCGTGGACGGACGCCCCGGTCTCGGACCCGTCACGTCGCTCACGCGCGAGTGCCGCGGCCGTCTCGCGGCGCTGTTCGACTGACGGGCAACGTGTGATTACTGCGCTCGAAACCCGGTGCTTTGACCTGTCGACTCCGTGAACGCTACACAACATACAAGCCGCGCGGCGTCGCACGCTGTCTCAGTACATGGACGACCGGAGACGGCTTCGGACGAAACTCCTCGCTCTCGTCGGTACGGCGCTGCTCGCGCTCTGCGGCGCGTACATCGCCGCCGGGCCGCCGGTGACGGAGTACGAGATACACATCTACGGGGCGTACCCCGTCTGGTTTTGGCTCGCCATCTGCGGCGCGCTCGTGGTCGGACAGCTGCTGGTGTTGCGCGCTGTAGCCGTCGACGACGAGACGACCGGCCCCGGGTGGCGATACGGGGTGTCACTTCTCCTCGGTGCGAACGGACTGTTACTGTCGTTGCCGTACCTCCGGTACCAACTGTACGCCGTCGGCAAAGGCGACATGCTGACGTTCGTCGGGATGGTCGACTACCTCGTACAGACCGGACGACTCGAACCGGAGAACTACTACCCCGGACTGAACGCGTTCGCCGGCGTCTTCTCGCACGCAACCGGACTCGACACCGCGGAGCTCGTCAATCTGCTGCCGCCGTTCCTCTCGCTGTTCTACCTCGGTGGCCTCTACTTCCTACTCGACACCGTCACCGAGCGGCGACGCGACGTGTTGTTCGTCCTGCCGGTCGCGTATCTTCCGCTGTTCGGCTCCGAGAACGTGATGTTCTCGCCCAGCGTCTTCGCGTTCTCCTTCATTCCGTTCGTGCTGGCGCTGCTGTTTCGGACGAACACGTGGGAGCGACGGACGCAGTACTCGTCGCTTCTCGTGCTCTCGGTCGTCGCCGTCGTCTTCTTTCACCCGCTCACGACGCTGTTTCTGCTCGGCCTGTTCGCACTCGCCAAAGCGCCGGAACTCTACGGACGCCTCACCGCACAGCGGACCGGCCGTCCGGTTCCGGTACTGGCGGTCGGAACTGTCGCGGGGGTGCTCTTCTTCGCGTGGTACTACACGTACGAGTCCATCGCGGGGAGTACGTACCTCGTCGTCGCGCGCCTGTTCGGATTCGAGGCGGTCCAATCCTCCGAGTTCGGGAGCCTGAGCGACACCGCCGCTCGAACGACGCCCCGACTCGTCGACCTGCTCCAGACCGGGTTCTACACGTACGGCGTCTTCGGACTGCTCGTCAGTTTCGCCGCGGTGTTCGGGTGCTATCTGCTGGTGCGACTGCTTCGGGGCGACACCGAACTGAGCGACGTCTCGCTGTTCTTCCTCGCGGTGTTCGCCGCGTTCACCGGCCTCTCGGTGCTCGCGTTCTTCGTCGACCTCACGGTCGGGTTCACCCGAATCTCTCGGTACGCTCGGTTCACCGCGCCGATACTCATCGGGTTCGGGGCCTCGGCGCTGTGGGCGCGGGCGAGCAGCTCGTGGCAGCGGTCGACGCTCCTCGGAGCGCTCTCGGTCGGACTCGCCGCCGTGGTCTTTCTCTCGGTGTTCTCGCTGTACGCGTCGCCGCTGTCGAACAGCGCCAACGGGCAGATCACTCAGAGCGAAGTCGAAGGGATGGAGTGGGTGCTCGACCACCGAAACGAGTCGCTGCTCATCGACGAGTACGGCACGACCCAGTCGCGGTTCCAGGAGATGCTCGAATACGAGGTCGACGACCCCGTGAACATCCGCTCAGAGGGGACCGACCCGCCGATGCACTTCGCCTACGGCGCGCCCCCTCCCGACGGGCCGCCGGAGTACCGCTATCTCCTCGTCACCGACCTCGGCCGGCAGATAAACCCGACGTTCTACCCCGGCTATCAGGGGTTCTGGCGCCACGCGCCGGCGGACTTCCAGCGCCTGGATAACCGCTCGACGGTCGCCCGCGTCTACGACAACGGCGGTTTCGAGTCGTATCTGGTGGCGAAGAACCGGACGGAGGAGGGGACCTCGGCCGCCGCGTCGTCGCTCGTTCCCGCCCCGGAGTCGGCTCCCTCGACCGACCCGCCTACGTCCGCTCCTCCCGGAGCCGACTCGCCGTCTGATACAGGTGTCGACCGAGTCGAAAGGCGTTCCAGCGGACCGGCGCACACCCGCGCTCCCACGAGAGCGTCGGCACCGCGCGCCCGCCGAAGCGCTCTTTGAACCGGAACAGTCCGTCCCGGAAGTCGGGGCTCGTCTCGCCGAAGTCGTAGTACCGATAGCCGTTGGCGATACCCCACTGCATCGCGTACTCGTGCAGCAATTCCGATGCGTTGTACTCGAAGTGGTCGCGTTCGACCGCCGAGAAGAAGTAGTGGACCGTCGACTGCTCGTCGTCGAGGAGCACGAGGATGCTCCCGGCGGGTTCGTCGTCCACCCCTAGCGAGAACAGCCTCACCCGGCCGTCCATCGTCGCCAACTCCTCGAAGAACGACCGCGGGTATGCGTCGCCGTCGACGCGGTCCATGACGCGTCTGTACCCCCGGTGGAACGCGCGCAGGTCGCTCCGGTCGGGCACTTCGTCCCGGACGTGAACGTCGTTTTTGTGTCCCGAACGTATCGCGCGCCGGCGCGAACCGCTCATCCGTCCGTACACCGCCTCCCAGCCGTCGACCAGGTCGACGACGAACCGACAGCTAGCGACGGTCTGTCTGTAGCCGCGCTCTTCGAGTCGGCGCTGGTACCGGACCGTCTCTCCGTCGAGCGTTCGAAACACGTGCGCGACGATGCCGTCCTCGCAGAGGCGCTCGGCGGCGTCGAGCAGCGCGTCGAGCGTCTCTTCCTCGTCGGAAGCGACGACCGGACCGCCGAACCCCGGGTCCGGCGAGCGGAGGCGCTCGAACGGCGTCAACGGCACGTCGTCGACGGTGGCCGCGAAGACGCCCGCGGGCGTGTCGTCGACGGAGACGACGACGTACCGCCCCGGTCTCTCGCAGCCGCGTTCGACGGCGGCCAACCAGCGATACCGGTGGAAGACGCTTCCGTGCGGCGAGTCCTCGACGACGCGGTCCCACTCCTCGCGGGGAACGCTCTCTATCGTGCGGTGTATCTCGACGTCCATCGCTCACCTACGCTCACGTCGTATCGCCTCGCGTCGCGTCTGCGAGGCGGCCAGTCGAATGACGACACTCATACGACAGTTCACAGAACACGCATTCATATACGTTGCCGGCGGGCAACCCATGTTTTTTGTTTGTCATCACCGTCCACACCGTATGGTTCGCGCCGAACTGCAGGTAACGGCCTCCCGAAGTACGGGCGGTCGGTGGCACGCGTTCGCCCTGTGGCATGCATTCCTGGTCTCGCTCGGACGCTCCTATGCGTGGGTGACCGCTCGATGACCCGTCCCCGGTTCAGACCCGGCGACTCGAAATCGCTCAGAGACGCGGCGTGGCTGGCCGGCGAGCGTCTCCATCGCTCGGAACTGCTCACCGACGGCGCTCGTGCCCCCGCCGAGGCGAGTTCCGTCGAGGAGTCCCTGTGGGACGACTACGGCGAACCGCGGCGGACGCCGACACCGTCGCCGGGACCGTTCTCGCTGGTTCCCGGTCGCGGCGTCGTCAATCCCGTCGTCACCGCGGCGGACGTCACTGACTTCGGCGACGCCGACTTCGTCGCCGACCCGTTCCTGTTCGTCACCCCGAACGGCCGCTGGCACCTGTTCTTCGAGGTGTTCAACCGCGACCGGACGCCGACCGCCGCCATCGCCCACGCCGAGAGCGACGACGGCAAGCGCTGGTCGTACAACCGGGTCGTCCTCGAAACCGCCGACCACCTCGCCTTTCCGTACGTGTTCCGGTTTGAGGACCACTACTACATGCTTCCCGAACGCTGGAACCGCGAGACGCCCGCGAGTCCGATTCTCTACCGAACCGACTCGCTGCCCCACGGCTGGTCGCCGGTGGCCGAACTCGTCGCGCCCGACCGCTTTCTGAGCGACTTCGTCGTCTTTCGACACGAGGACCGCTGGTGGGCGCTCGCCGGCAGCGACGACGGCTGCGCCGACCTCCTGGCGTTCTACAGCGACGAACTCGAAACCGACGACTGGACGCCGCACGCCGAGAATCCGGTCGTCGAAGATCGCCCGACTGCGGCCCGTCCAGGTGGGCGACCGCTCGTCCGCGACGGCGGTGTCGTCGCGTTCTTTCAGGACTGTGCGGCCTGCTACGGCCACCGCCTCCGCGGGTACGTCATCGACGAACTGACGCCGTCGACGTACCGGGACCGCGAGCTCCACAGTTCGCCGATTCTGGAGGGGACGGAGAAGCGGTTGGGGTGGAACTCCGGGCGGATGCACCACCTCGACCCTTGGCCGGTCGGCGACGGGTGGCGCTGCGCCGTCGACGGCAACATCGGCTTCGGCGGACGGCTGTTCGGTCCGGACCACTGGGCCATCGGTATCTACGAGTCGCTGTAGCGTCCCGGCGACTCGCCGTCGTTCGAGACTCAGACGAGCGTCCGCACGCGGTCCGGCAGTCGGTTGTACAGCATCGACGCGCCCCGCATCCACGGGCGCTGTCGCTGCACGAGGTACAGCGCTCTGGGCACCGGCGCGAACTGCGATTTGTACCGACAGAGGCTCGGAACCATCCCGCCGACGAAATCGTACCGCGAGAGCCCTCGTTCGGCGGCGTCGCGGATGACGTACCACTCGACGAGCTCGTTCACCGGCACGTCGGCTTCCTCGACGTTGGCCGCGCTGACCCACGCGTATATCGTGTCGCCGAGTTCGACGGTGAGTCTCGCGCCGACGAATCGGCCGTCGACGGAGAGGACGTACGGTCTGACGCAGCCGTCGGGGAGCGCGTCGTACAGCGCCTTGCAGAGTTCGACGGAGACGCCGGCGCTCTCGTAGCGTTCGTGGTACTGGTCGACGGCGTACTCGATGCCCTCGTAGCCTCGCTCGTCGATGTCGTAGTCGTCCACGTCGCGGACGTACCGTCTCGTGCTTCGGCTGAAGCGGCTCTTGATCTCCTCGGCTCCCGGTTCGAGGTCGAGGACGTACGTGTACGCCGGACGCACGTCGAGGTCCGCCCAGATGAACGGCCGAACGTCGGGGTAGCGGTCGACCGTTCGGATGTCGAGGTGGTCGGGGTCTATCTCCTCGTCGATCCACTCACAGACCGCCCCGACGAACTGGTGATTCCACATCTCCTGCTTCCGCTGAGAGAGGTGGTTGACGTCGAGCCACACCGGTCCCAGATACGGGACGTCGTGTTCGGTCGGCGGACAGCGAACCGACGAGAACGGCCCGACGCTCCCCTCGAACAGCGGAAATATCCCGAACACCTCCTCACCCTCTCGTCCGATGAGCAGGTGTAACGTCGTGTCGCTCACGTCGCGCAACGCCTCCAACGCTTCCAGTCGGTGAAACGGCGTCGCGTGCGGCGCTCGCTCGACGTACGTGTTCCACGCTTGGCGGTCTCTGCCCGTCGCTTTGGACACGGCTATCGTCATAGGAACTCTGTGCGAAAGCTGACGGCATTAAACGTCGTTTCTGTCAACGGACTGTCTCGCAGTCCGGACATCCCGTCACGATCGACTGGTCGATTCGGTGGCCAGATACGCGGCGGCGACGACGGCGGCGACGGCGAACACGAGCCACGCCAGGCGGACCTGGGCCAGAACCTCGCCGCCGCGACTCGTCAGGAGTGTCACGGTGTGCAGGAGGACGAAGGCGGCGACGCCCGCGGTGAAGACGGCGAGCGTGAGCGCCTCGACCGGTCGTCGACGGAGGCTCTCTCTGACGGTCATCGTGTCTGTTCACGGGCGCATACGCCATAAAACGAAACCCCGGTCAGTAAGCGTGCGCGCTCCACCACCACTGGAGATTGCCATCACCTTGCTCCGGCGGCGTGCGATACGTGACTTCGATGGCGCCCCCGTCGTTCGTGACGCTGAACGGTCCCGCGGCGGCGGCGCTGGCGGGCGTCACGCTGACCGACCGCGGCGGTGCTGCGAGCCCGTGCACCCACCGGAACGTCGATGTCGAACCGTCGCCGCTGGCCGTCTGGTCTCCCCGGTTCGTGGTCCGGTAGCCCGAGACGTTCGAGACGGTCAACTCGGTGGGAACGTCCTCACCGAGCCAGAGCGGCCGCGTTTCGGCCTCCCGGAGGTCGATGTCCCGAAGGGTTATCGGACCGGCGTTCGACCCCGAGGCGATGCGGACGTTGTGACTGTTGTTCGTCGACTCGCCGCCGTAGACGACGACGTGTCTCGGCGCGGCCGAATCGCTGTTACGAATCGTGATTCCGCCGGCGTTGGGGCCACTGTGGTCGCTCGACCGCGGATTCAGCACCGACGCCTGAACTCCTCCGTTGAGCAGGAGACCCGACTGACCGTTCGACCGTGTGATGACGTTGACCGCCGAAACGCGACAGTTCGTCAGCTGGATGCCGTGGCTCCCGTTCTGGAAGGCCCGACAGCCGACGACGTCGAACCGCGCGGCCACGTCGTCGGCTCCGACGCCGCCGTCGAGAATGAAGCCGCTTCGCCCGTTGTCGCGGCTCAGGCAGTTGTAGAACGCGTTGTCGAGCGACTCCCCCGGCACCGTCGTACCCCTGTCGTTGACGCCGTCGACGCCGTTGTTGTCGGTGATACAGTGCGTGAGCCAATTGAAGTACCCTCGGCCCTCCGTGTCGGTCCCCGGATGGATGCCGTGCCGAAAGTTGTCGTGCGCGCGGATGCCGTTGAGCACGCAGTCGTTGCACTCGTAGAGGTTGACCCCGTAGTACCCGCCGTTCTGCACCTCCGTGCCGTCGACGACGACCTGGTCTGCGTTGCTGAGCGAGAGCACTCCGAGATACTGCTCGCCGTCGGACTGGCTGCTCCCGTCGAGGAGGCCGCCGACGATCGCCGCCTGAGAGATGCCGTTCACCGAGATCGCCGCGTAGTTTCCGCCGACGGTGAGGCGGGCGTTTCTGAGGTTCAACACGGTCCGCTCTTGGAGGTTGACCGGCCGCGAGAGAACGTAGTTGCCGACCACCTCGACGCTCTGTATACCGGCCTGCTGGGCGGACGCGTCGAGCGCGGCCTGGATGACCGCCGCGGGTCGTCGACCCGACTCGATCGGTCCGTTCCCGGTCTCCGCGCGGACGATGCCCTCGCCGTCCTGCCAGACGATGATGGACGGGGGCGTATCTCCAACCTCGTTTCCGGTCGGCGTCTGGCCGCCTCCCTGCGAGTCCTCGGAGTCGAACAGGCCGAGACAGCCCGCGAGACCGGACACGCCGGCGACACCGGCTACTGCCGTCAGAAGGTCACGACGCGGCAGCGTCCCGTCGTCTCTCGCCGCGGTGTCCGACGACGAGCGCCAGCTCGGTCGGTCGTCCTCAGCCATTCGTTGACGCCCCATCTGCGGCGAGTGCACTCGAACGAGTTCCAGCCATCGCTGAGGATTGTCGGTGCACTCGGAAAACTGCTTCCGCGGTCATGATGCACGACATACTCGCGCGCCAAACCCCTAAGTGTAGTGTAATCTCTGAGCACTGATACGAACCCTCCGAGAGACGCGCCGCTGACGACACCCGAGAACATAGTAGTATGGTGAACAACATATAATATGTAGTCCGGACTACAGTGGCGTATCGATGTGGCCACCGGAGTTGGAGTTCGTCTGTGGGGACTGTGGGTCCCGTCTCTCCCGTCGGCGGGAGTCGCGGGACGGGCAGTGCCACAGCGGCTGGCAGGTCGACGACGACGGCATCGTCCGGCTGCTCGACGTCGACGCCGCGGCCGAGGACTCCGAGGAGATCCACACGCTCGTCGCGGCGCTGCGTACCGAGGGGATGACCGCGTTCAAGCGGGCCGAGAAGTTCGAGTCCGAGCTTCAGCGGATCCACCCCGACTTCGAGTACGAGTCGTGGCTCAACCCCGACCAGGCCGACTGGCTCCGTATCGAACCGCTCGCGGGGAAGACGGTGCTCGAACTCGGCAGTCGATACGGAGCGCTCACGCGCTCGCTCGCTCGGCGCGCCGACCACGTCGTCGCCGTCGACACCAATCTCGACGGGTTGCGATTCTCCGCGGCGATGCGGGAGCCCGCGGAGACGGAGAACCTCACGCTCGTCCACGGCGACGCGGGGGCGCTCCCGTTCGGTGACGACCAGTTCGACGTGGTGGTGATAAACGGCGTGCTGAAACACGTCGGGGCGGACGACCGGTCGGACGACCCCGTTCGCGCACAGCGTTCGTTTCTCCGACGGGTCCGCCGTTGGCTTCGGCCGGGCGGCCGTCTCTTGATGAGCGAGTGGAACCGGCTGGACCCGGTTTATCGCTTCACTTCTCTCGTTCCCGCGGCCGTCGAAACGGCCGTTCTCGACGCCGGCGGTCGTCGTCACTCGTCGTCGGTTCGACTCCACTCCGAACGCGGGTACGTCCGCCTGCTCGAACGTGCGGGCTTTCGGGACGTGGCCGTCTCGTACGCCGTTCCGAATCGGCGCTCGCCGGCGTTCGTCTTCTCCGACGAGCAACTGCTCGCGACGTTTCTCAGACGGAAACTGGTGTCGCTCGGGAGCTGTGTTCACGGTTCGGTCACCCCCCAATCGCTGTCGCGCGTTCCGTTTCCGCCGGGGACCGCACGTCTAATAGGTGCACTCACACCGGCGTACAAGATCAGCGCCGACGCCCCATGATTGACGAACTGCTCGACCGAGTCGCCGAGCGGTTCGACGCCGACCGGTCGGCGCTCTCGTACAGTCTGTACAGCGGGACGCGCGGACCGACCGGCTACATCACGGTGTTCGTCTACGAACGCGACGACCCGGTGGCCGTCTGTCGGTTCGCCAGATGGGACGACGCCGAGGTCCGCGGCGAGTGGGAGCGACTCGCCCGACTCCGCGAACTCGTCGACCCGTTCGACCGGCTCCGTACGACCGTCGAGACGCCGCTGGCCGTCGAGAGCGTCGACGGGACGCCCGTCATCTTCAAGGAGTTCCTCGGCGGCCAACCGGCCCACTACACCTTTCGGCGGTTCGACCAGTGTGCGGAGCGGTTTCTCTCGAACGCCACCGAGTGGTTGGTCGCGTTCGCCGAGGGAACGGTCGACGCCCGGACGTACGACGCCGACGAGAAGCGGCGGCGGCTCTCGGCGTCGACGCTGCCAGATGCCGCCGCGTACGTCGACCGGTTCGTCGACTCCGAGCAGTTCTTCCTCGGGCCGACCCACGGCGACTACGACGGGACGAACATCCTCGTCGGCGCGGACCTCGACGTCCGGTCGGTCATCGACTTCGAGTACTTCCGCACCGACGGCGTCCCGCTCGTCGACTTTCTGAAACTCGTCGTCGAGACGGCGCTGTACGTGTTCGATAGCTACACCCAGGCAACGAATCGCGCGTTCTTCCGCGACTGCCCGTTCTCGCGCGCGGTCGGGCGCTGCGTCTCGACGTACTGTTCGGGCCTCGGCATCGACGAGCGTCGCTTCGTCGACGTGTTACCGCTGTATCCGGCGCTCAGACTCGGACCGACGCCGAGAGCGGACCACACGACGTGGAATCTCCGGTTCTACCGTCACCTCTACGACACGCTCTCTCTCACCGACGCCATCGTCTGGGCACCGTCGGAACGGAAAAACAGCCGCGAAGAGTCGTAGCGTCGTTGCCCGTGACGATGCTTCGCTTCGGCGGTTCGTCCGCGTCAGTCCAGCGGACCGCTCGTCGACATCTGGAGGTTGTCGAAGTAGAGCATGTTGTCGCTGGGCGACGTGTCGCCACCGCCGTGGTAGATGTTGAACCACAGCGACTCCACCTTCAGGTCGTCGGTGTCGCGGAACCGGATGTCGGTCTTCTCCATCGCCTGCTGGCCGTCTATCCAGCCGCGGAGGATACCGTCGTTCTCGCCGGGCGTGTTGAGCTTGACGTAGCTGTCGATCTGGTAGTAGCGGTCGGTCTCGATCGTGCCGTCCCAGCCCCACCACTCGCCCCAGTTGTTCATGTCGGCGTGGTAGCAGTAGTACGACAGTTTGGCACCGCCGCCGCTGGCCGGCATGAACGCCATCCGCGCGGACCACCCGTTCGTCCCGTCGGCGGGCTTTCCGCCCCACCCGCCGCTGTCGTACGTTCCCGCCGGACCGGGGAGTTTCCCGCCGTCGGAGGTGACCTCGAAGCCGGGGTCCAAGCGGAGGTAGTAGCGGGTCCAGAGCTCTTCGGGTTCCGACATGCCGTTGTCGCCGAAGTAGTACTTCATGTCGGTACCGTAGTGGCTGCCCTCTTCGAGGTGGACCTGAAGCGCCGTGTCGGTGCGCGCCTTCTCGCCGTCGACGATGGTGTTCCAACTCGTCCTGCGAGTGTCGAACTTGTCGAGGTACGAGTCGTCGGCGAAGTCGATGGTGACGTCGGCGTTGGTCGTGCCGCCGCCGTCGCTACCGCTGTCGCCGGAGCTTTCGCCGCTGGCGAGCGTCTGCACGCCGTTGGCCATCTGGACTTTGAGCGCGTTCTCGTCGGTCCGAAGCCACAGTTCGCCGACCTCGGCGTTTTCGGGGTCCTGTTCGCGCGTCGGAACGCGGAACCGATTCTGCGCGGTCAGGTCGCCGACCGCTCCGCGCTGCGGCAGCGGCGCGAGGTTCCACTGCTCGCCGTCACCGAGATACCGGTTACCCGTGTCGGTCGCCAGGAACTTCGCCCCCGCCGTCGGCTCGTACGTGTCGAGCTTCGACTCGATGTCTCGGACTTCGATGTCTTCATCGATTTTCTTGAAATTCTCGTTCAGTGGTACGTTCCAGTCGGCGGTTCCTTTCTTCGGTGTGTTGTAGCCGTGGTTTTTCGTCATAGATATTCGTTTTTCGTACGGAGTTCTTCGAGTTACGCCGCCCGCGCCGTTGCCTCGGTCGCTCGGCGGGCAGGTAGCGTGGGACGTCCGCGACGCCGACTCAGCGTAAACCATCTCCCGGAACTATCAAATTTCATAGTTTCTCACTTCCTCGTGTAGACATCTGTTCCCCACGCATAACCGCAGTTTGTACAGCCGAAGGTAAACCTTCTGATTTTTCGGTTGGACACGTATTTTCAGCTAGATTTTCTATTCCAGTTCGCCGGACGCGGCGGCCCCAACGACGACCAGCCGATCTCTGACCACGCGGCGAGTCCGTCGGTTCGACGCGGTTCGACTCGTTTCGACTCGCTTCGACGACGGAGACGACGTGAGCGACGCAATAGTCAGTTTCTATTCACGAGAGTAGATTTATGTGCTAGATTACAGTTATCCGAACTGTGTCCGTTCGCGAATCGCTCGCCGCCCAGTTTCTCGACCTCGCCGTCTGTGCGGGCTTTCTGGTCGGCTACGTCGTACTGGCGTCAACGCTCGGCGTCCCCTCGCCGGGTATCGCCTTCCTGGGCGGCATCTACGTCGCGTTCGTCCCGGGCTACGTAATCGTCTCGGCGCTGTTCCCACGGTCGGAGACCACCGCACAGCTACGAGGCGACGTCCGGCGACTCACGCTCGGCCATCGGCTCGTCCTCTCGGTCGGCACGAGTCTCATCGTCGTCGCGCTCCTCGGACTGGTTCTCGCCAGTTCGCCGTTCGGGCTGTTCGCCGGACCCACCATCGCCGCTGTCGGGGCGGTGAACGTCGTCGGCCTGCTGGTCGCGGCGAAGCGCCGGTGGTCGACGCCGCCCGGTCGTCGGTTCCGCGTCTCCCTCCCACGCGGACCGTCGCTTCTCACCGCGTCGAGCGGCCTCGAACGCGCCGTCACCGCGCTGCTCGTGGTCTGCGTGGTGGTCGCCTTCGGAGGCGTCGGCTACGCGGTCGTCACCCCCGAACAGGGCGAGACGTTCACCGGCTTTTCGGTACTGACCGAAGACGACGCAGGGCGGTTGACCGCGAGCGACTACCCGACCGACGTCGTCGCCGGCGAGGCCAGCGAGCTCTACGTCCAGATAGAAAACGAGGAGGGGAGAGCCGTCGACTACACCGCCGTCGTGCTGCTCCAGGACGTCGACGAGAACACCGGTACGGTCGCGGCCAGTTCGGAACTCGGTCGGTTCGAGACGCGCGTCTCCTCCGGCGAGACCGACGTCCGACGGTTCGAGTTCCGGCCGGAGCGCGTCGGGACCAACCAGCGGGTACAACTGCTCCTCTACGAGGGGTCGCCGCCCGCCGAACCGACGGGGGCGAACGCCTATCGGACGGTTCACTTCTGGACGACGGTCAGAGCGAGCGGCCAGGCCAACGCGTCGCTCGCGCCGTCGCCTCCGAGTCCGGGAGGGTCGGCGTGATGCCGACGGGTCCGCACCGTCTCGTCCTCCTCACCGCCGTCTGGACGACGTTCGGAACGCTCTGGCTCGCCCTCGTCGACGCGCTCACGCCCGGGTTCGTCTTCGCTATCGCCATCGCCGGATTCGCCGTCGCGCTCGAACTCGCGTCCCCGTCGCATCACCGTCCGACGTGGGTCGTCCGCGCGCGGCACGTGCTCGCCGTCCAACTGGCGCTGTTCGGGCTGTACGTGCCGCTCAGACTGTACGACCTCTACGTCGGGTTCTAACTCGCTCGTCAGTCGAGAGCGCCGTCGGACGATTGCGACCTCGGCTTCGACTCTGTCTCGACGAGACAGTCGACGCGGTAGCTACCGTCGCCCCGGTTTCGTTCGGCGACGACTCGAACCGGACGACCGAGTCCCGCCGCCATCGCGGTGCCGAGAAACGAGACGGTGGGGTGGTCGAGCCGCGTCAGCGGCGTGAGCGCGCAGCCGGACAGCCTGAACGCGACTCTCTCGTCGGTTCTGTCGACGATCTCGGCGGCGTCGGCGAGGCGGAAGCCGTCGACGACCGCCTCCGCCAGCTGGTCGGCGAGGCGGCGCAGATCCGTCGAGAGCGCCTCGTTCGTCTCACCGAGGTACGATTCGAGCAGCCCCACACCGACGGGCCGCTGTTGCGGTCTCGGCGACGCGTCCCCCGACGCGCTGGCAGACGAGTCCGTCGTGTCGTCGACGAGCGTCAATCGGACGCCGTGCGCTTCGCCGGCCGTCGACGCCGAAGGGAGGTACACGTGAGCAGTCGACGCGTCGAGGGCGTCTCTCCCGTCGATGTAGCTCCAGTAGAGCCGTTCCGTAACCGCCTCCGAAACCGATGCGTCCGGCGCGAGGTAGTACGCGAGCGCCGCGACGTACAGTGCGACAGCACCCAGCGCGACGAACAGCCACCGCTGCGTGAACAGTCCCCCTACCGCAAAGAGAACGCCCAGTGCGACACCGACTCCCGCCGCGACGACCCACCGTGCGGGACGCGCACGCTCGCGCGCCGGTCGGTCGAATCCCGGCACAGCCACGCGCCGGTCGACGCTGGTCGAGGAACTGTTGCGTCGGTTCTGCTCCGACTGCTCGACGACGTCGGAGCGCTGTTTCTCGGTCATAGATGTTGCATACCTCCCACAGATACCGCGCTTCCGCCACGGTAGACTCACGTTCGAGGAGCATCCGTATTATAGTACGCATTATCTCAGCCAGATGAAACCAGTACAGAACATTGTATGAAAGTATATATTTCCGCGGGGAAACGGCGGTCCCCCGACACGTTTCGGCACTTGCCGACACGTCTCGGGTGGTCTAACTCGTCGCGGCGCTGTCACGTGGCGAACAGTTATGGGCGCTGCTCCTGAGTGGTGACGTGGATGGGCGAAGCAGTGGCGGCGAAACGAGTAGGCGCTTCGGTGCGACGAGACGGTTCGACTACGAGCGACCCCGGGACGGTGAGCGCCTGATGCGTGTCGTCGGGTTCACCGACCTCCGGCCGTTCGAACTCGAAGCGCCGCTGTCGACGATGGACGCCGAGAGCGTCGTCGTCTCGCTGGACTCCGACGCGGGCGCGTTCGAGCGAACGCTCTCGCAGTTCCGGCGCGGCCGCGCGGCGCTCCGCGGCGGCGACACCGACGCGCTCGTCGTCTACAACGGGTCCGGGATGTTGGGCATCGTCTCGGTGGTGCTCAGCCTCCTGTACGGCGTGCCGCTCGTCGTCAGAGCCAACGGCGACCTGTTCAGACAGCACGGCGAGAAACGCACCGAGCATCGACAGACGAAGCAGTGGGGCCGATGGCTCGCGTACTGCGGCCTCTCGGCGCTCACCCGAGTGACGTTTCGCTACGCAGACGGTTTCGTCGCCGTCTCCGAGTCGCTGGCGGAGACGCTCGCCCGCCGGACGTCGTGCCCGCCAGAGCGGATTCGCGTCGTTCCCGGTCCGGTGACGCCCTCGCAGTACCGTCGAACCACAGTCGCCGACGGCGCGTCCGACACCGCCACCGGCACGATGACCGTCCTGACCGTGACGAACCTCCAGTACCGCGGCAAGTATCTCGGCGTCTGCCGACTCGTCGACGCGATGGTCGAACTCGGCGAGCGCCGAGACGACGTCAGTTTCGTCGTCGCCGGCGACGGCCTCTACTACGACGCGCTCGAACGGTACGTCGACGAACGGGTCGGCGACAACCCGCTGGACGCGCGAATCCACGCGCTCGGGTTCGTGAGCGACGTCGCGGGGCTGTACGCCTCGGCGGACCTCTTCGCCTACGTCTCGGAGATCGACGCGTACCCGAACGTCGTCATCGAGGCGCAGGCGGCGGGACTGCCCGTCGTCGCCAGTCGCGGATACGGCATCGACGAGCAGGTAGCCGACGGCGAGACGGGGGTTCTGGTCGACGCCGACGACTCGACGGCGCTCGCGTCGCTTCTGGACGATCTTCTCTCGGACCCCGAGCGGCGACGGCGACTCGGCGCGGCGGCGGCCGCACAGGTCACAGAACGGAACGCGCCCGAGACGCTCGGCCCGCAGATGCAGCGGGCGCTCGAAGAGATTCTCGCCGGGTGTCGCTGAGTCCGTCGACCAGTTTTCGAGTCGCCGCCTCGTCGAGACCGACACAAACGCTATCTGCGTGACTGCTGACCTGTCTCGAAATGGGATTGGACATCTTACAGCTACACCGGGGGCCGGTTTATCCCCCGTCGAACGGCGAGGAGGTTCGCATCTGGGAGACGACGAAAGCGTTGGCCGACAGCGGTCGCGTGTGGCTGGCGTATCCGAACGCCGACGGCACGGAGTATCCGCCCGGCGTCTACGCGCTCGACCTCGACAACCCGTTTCTCGACTACAAGACGACCCGTATCTACCTCTGGAACGCGCTGTTGGGTCTCGGGTCGGACACGCCGATAGAACGGCTGCAGACGCGGTTGACGGTCCGAACGGTGCGTCGGCACCCGGTGAACTTCGACGTCGTCTGCAGCGAGTCGCCGCAGATGCTTCGCGCGGCGCGACTGCTCGCCGACCACTACGACGCGGCGCTGCTCTTGAACAAGCACAACGCCATGTTCGACCTGCTCGACCAGCAGTTGCGCTCGCGACCGATTCCCGCACCGGTTCGACGGCGCGCGGTCGAAAACCTCCAGGCGCACGAGCAGGCGGGTATCGACGACGCCGACGCCGTCGTCTTCCAGTCGGCCGCCGACCGCGCGGAGTTCGACGTTCCCGACGGCGTCAGATGTGAGGTCATCACCAACGGGACGAACTACGACGACATCGCCGCCGGCGGCGACCCCGAGGCGGTCCGTCGGGGACTCGGCGTCCGCGAGGGGCGGCCGGTCTGTCTGTTCGTCGGCGCGTGCGACTACGAACCGAACGAGGAGGCCGCCCGCCGAATCGTCGACGAGTACGCTCCCGCGCTGCCGGACGTCGAGTTCGTCATCGTCGGCCGCGACCCGCCGAAGACGGCCCGCGAGAACGTCTACACGCCGGGGTTCGTCGACGACCTGCCGGGAGCGCTCTCGATGGCCGATATCGCGCTCTGCCCGCTGACGATGGGGTCGGGGACGAAACTCAAGATGATGGATTATCTCGCCGCGGGCCTCCCCATCGTGACGACGCCCGTCGGCGCGCAGGGCATCGACATCGTCGACGGCGAGACGGCGCTCGTCCGCGACGCGGCCGAGTTCGAGGCGGCGATTCGAGAGCTCGCCTCCTCGCCCGACCTGACCGAGCGATTGAGCGCGAACGCCCGGGAACTCGGGCGGCAGTACTCGTGGGACGAACTCCTCTCGGCGTACGACGAACTCGTCACCGACATCGCGGAGCGGCGCGTCGTCGCCGACTGACGGTGACGCCTCGATGGCGTCGCTCACCCGGGTACGAGGCGGACGCCCACGACGTCAGTCTTTGGTCGACGACTCGTTGGCCGTCTCCCACGTCACGACGTTTCGGCTGTTGACGAAGTTCCACGCGCCGACGACGAGGCTGTAGTTGCCGATCAGAAAGTAATGTGGCACGTGGAACACGGTCGGCACCTTCCGTCGGCCGTCTTCGAGGAGATAGCCGACGAGGCCGAGGAGGAGAAAGCCGACGGCGGCCAGAAACGGCACGACGTACAGGAGCGACCCGGTCAGCGCGGCGAGCGCTCCCAGTGCGACGAACGCGACGGCAGAGAGCATCGGCGTGCTCCACCACAGCAGCGTGTCGCTTGCGAACTTCACCGAGAAGAAGCCGTAGCGAAGCGGGTTCAACAGGTGGAGGTACTGCGCGAGTGTGTGCCACGAGCGCGTCGTGATACGGACTTTCCGGTTGAGCTCCGCGTCGACGCTCTTTGCGGTGTCTTCTCGGGCGACTGCGTCGGGTTCGTAAACGACGCGCCAGCCGTCGCTGCGAATCGAGAGCGGTTCGGCGAAGTCGCTGATGGCGTCGGCGGGGAGCGGGACGTACGCCTCCGAGCGAACGGCGTAGATGGCACCGTTACCCTTGACGACCGAGCCGAGCCGGGACTCGTACTGTTTGATGAAACGGTTGTACAGCCACCAGATGGACTCGCCTTCCACGTTGTCCGCCTTACGGGAGAGTTGGAGCTCGCCGACGACGCAGCCGACGTCCGGCCCCATCGACGAGACGAGCGTGCGGACTGCGTCGGGTTCGTACATCGAGTTCGCGTCCGAGAAGACGAGCACCTCGGCGTCGACCATCTCGGCGACTTCGTTCTGACACGCCGTCTTTCCGACGCGGCCTTCGATTCGTTCGAGGCGAATCCCGCGGTCGGCGTACGAGCGGACGATGTCGTCGGTTCGGTCCGAGGAGGCGTCGGAGAAGACGACGACGTCGAGTTTCGATTCGGGGTAATCGAGCTCGAGACAGTTCTCGAGCTTGTCGGCGATGACGGTCTCTTCGTTGTACGCGGCGACGATCAGCGCGACCTCCGGGAGCTCGTCTCGTTCCCGCCGCGGCGTCGTCGTCGGGACGACTGAAGCGATCGCCCACAGTGTGAGCGGGTACAGCGCGTAGGCGTACACCACCAGAAACACGCTGACGAGAAGCACTGCGACGAGTACGCTCTCTACGACTGCCATATACGGGTACATCTCCGCCTGCTCATAAAAAATTGAAGTCATATGACAAGATGTTCGTCCATAATGATACGACATCCCACGGTGACAATGTTCAACTAACTGGCAGACGCACGGAGAGGTATGCCTGCGGCAGCTCGTCCGTTGGTCAGCGTCGTCGTTCCAACCTACGACCGACCAACGTATCTCCGATCTGCGGTCCAATCGGTGTTCGACCAGACGTACGACGCCGTCGAACTCCTCGTCGTCGACGACTGCTCTCCGAGGCCGGCCGCGCCGGTTCTCGACGAGATGAACTCGGACGGTCGCCACCGCGTCCGCGTTATTCGACACGAGCGAAACCGCGGCGGGTCTGCCGCCCGCGCGACGGGAATAGGGGCCGCAGAGGGCCGTTACATCGCGTTCCTCGACGACGACGACGAGTGGTTGCCGACCAAACTCGAAAAACAGGTCGCCGTGTTCGACGCCTACCCCGAAGTCGGGCTCGTCTACACCGGGTCGCAGGTGATAGACGGTAACGGCGACGAACTGGAGTCGGTGTTGCCCGTCGCACACGGTAACCTCACGAAGACGCTGCTGTGCGAGAACGTCATCGGGTCGTTCTCGAACGTGATGGTGCGGCGAGCGCTCGTCGAGGAGGTCGGCACGCCGGACGAGCGGTTCCCCAGTTGGCAGGATTTAGAGTGGTACGTCCGCCTGTCGAGACACTGCTCGTTTGCCGGCATCCGCGAACCGCTCATCCGGTATCAGACGGACTCACCCGGACGAATCACCGACGACGTCGACGACGCGTTGGTCTCCCGTCGACTGTTCGTCGAGAAGTTCGACCCGCTGGCCCGCGAGTACGGCCGCCTGTTCGGCCGGAAGTTCCGGGCGTGGGCCGCCTACCGGGTCGGCCGCCTGCTCGTCATGCACGGCGAGTTCGACCGGGCGCGTCCGCTCTTGGTCTCCGCCGTGAGACTGTACCCGTTCGAGCCGGCGTTCGTGACGTTCCTGCTTCCGACGCTGGGCGGCGAACGGGCGTATCGACTCCTCAAGTCGGCCAAGCGACGCGTCGGTGTCCACACCTGAACCGCTCGGTCCGTTCCTTCGCTTCCCTCTTTACTCCGTCTCGTCTCCTTTGCCCCTTTGCACGCCCGTACCACGGGTGAGAGTCGGTCTCACTGGTCAGCGAACGTGTATTCGACACTATACTTATGCCAGGCGCTTCTGACAGTAAACCAGATGGGACGGAACGTCGTACGTGGATTTCTGTCGATATTTAGCTCCGACGTGGGCGTACTCATTCTCTCGATATCGATCACGCCGATTCTCGTTCGGGTGCTGACGGCTGCCGAGTACGGCGACTACGCGTTCGTGATGTCCGTGCTCAGCGTCACGATGATCGTCATCAACGCCGGTATCTTCGACGGGATACGGAAGTACATCGCCGAGCAACGTCCCGACGCCGACTGGAACTCGAACGTCTTCGCGTACTACATGCAAGTGGGGCTCGCCCTGGCGTTCGCCGCCGTCGTCATCATCCTCCTCGTCCTCCAACTCGGCCTGGTCGAGCGCTTCTTCAGCCCCGAATTCGAGATCTACTTCTACATGCTCGCGGCGCTGGTCGTCATCCGGCAGCTCTGGGCGATCGGCCGCGGGACGCTGATGGGCCTCGGCTACGAGCATATCTCCGAACCGACCAAGATGGCTCGCTGGGTCGTGTTCGCGCTGGTCGGGGTGCCGCTGGCGGCGATCGGATGGGGCGTCGTCGGCGTCCTCATCGGCCGAGTCGTCGCCCGCGGGGTCGTCGCTATCGCCGTGTTCTGGTTCGTCTCGAAGTACGTCTCTCTCAGCGCAATCACCCGCCGCGTCCCTCCCGATTTCCCTCGGAAGGAACTGCTGTCGTACAACTCGCTCAGCGTCGTCCTCATCCTCCTGACGAGTTCGCTCTACCACGTCGACCTGATTCTCATTCGGACGCTGTCGGGGGCCCAACAGACCGGCTACTACAACGCCGCGCTCATCGTCGCCGAGTTCCTCTGGTTCGTCCCGACGGCGATGCAGACAGTGTTGCTTCAGTCGACGTCGGAGTGGTGGTCCCAGAACAAGATCGACACCGTGACCAGCGTCACCAGTCGGGCGACGCGCTACGTCGTCCTCATCACGACCATCATGTGTCTCGGCATCGGTGCGCTCGCCGACCAGTTCGTCTCGCTGTACTTCGGGTCCGAGTATCTCGCCGCCGTCGCCCCGCTGCTGTTGTTGCTCCCCGGCACGCTGGGCTTCGCCGTCGCCCGCCCGATTTTCGCCGTCGGACAGGGGAAAGGCGAGCTCCGTCTGCTGATTCTGGCGACGGGCGCGTCCGCGACGCTCAACCTCGTGCTCAACCTGCTTCTCATCCCCCGATACGGAACTCTCGGCGCGGCGGTCTCCACGAGCATCGGCTACGGATCGATGGTCGTGTTTCACGTCCTCTCCGCGCGCCATATCGGGTTCGACCCCATCTCCGACCTTCGACTCGGACGCATCGTCGCAACCACCGTCGTCGCCGCCGTCCCCGTCTACGGACTGCCGCGCGTTCTGGAGGGTGACATCCTCGAACTGGTCGTCGTCCCGCCGGTGGGCTTCGTCGTCTTTCTGGTCGCTGCGGTGCTGTTCGGCGCGATCGACCGCTCTGAGGTAAACGAAGTGAGACAGCGACTCTCGGCGGTTCTGCCGACGAGCTAACGGCTCAAGGATGCTTCGGCGTCGGGTAGACGCAAGCAGCGAGTCGGTCGTTCGACGGTGTCAGTGACGACTGTCCTGCTATCCGCGGCGCTGTCCGGGGCCCGTGGGGCTATCGGGAACGCGCGTCCCGAAGCGACTGATGGACGATAGCGACGACGCTCGTAAAGAAGCCGACGAGCAGCAGGACTCCCGACACTCCGACGAGCGCCATCGGGAACTCGCCGGTCTGTCCGTACTCGAACATCGACCAGTAACCGACGGTGAGTCCGACGAACGTGCTGACGAAGCCGGGCACGCCGAGCGTCGTCAGCGGCCGGTCCCGCTCGATGAGATAGAGGACGCCTTTCACGACCGAGTAGCCGTGCAGAATCGGATTCTGAGTGTAGGTGTCTTCGAGGTCGTACCGGATTCGAATCCCGATCTCGTCGATCTTGTACCCCCGCTTTCGAGCGTGAAACAGGATGTCAGTGCTGGCCTGCATGTTCGAGCCGAGCGTCTCGTCTTCGGCGAGCGACTCGATAGCTCTCGACCCGTACGCGCGAAAGCCGCTCTGCGTGTCACCGATCCGATTCTCCTTCCGGAGCGTTCCGAGCCCGAGATTCGTGAGGAGGTTGATGACCCAGAGCCCGAAGCGCCGATAGAGCGGAATCTCGCTCTTCACGCTACCCGTGTACCGACTCCCGATGACGATGTCTGCGTCACACTCCTGCTGTCGTCGTAGGAGTCGCTGCACGTCGCTCGCGTCGTGTTGACCGTCGGCATCGATGACGACGAGACTCGACGCGCCACGCTGTTTTCCTTCGGCGAAGAGCGTTTGCAGCGCCGCGCCGTAGCCTCGGTTCTCCGGGTGTCTGACGACCACGGCACCGGCCTCGGCCGCCCGCTCTGCGGTCCGGTCCGTACTGCCGTCGTCGACGACGACGACCACGTCGGCGTTGTCACGTACCTTCTCGACGAGGGAGCCGACGACCTTCTCTTCGTTGTACGCGGGGAGCCCCACAATGACCGGCGCGTCGACTAGCTCCTCCGCTTCGGCGAGTCGCGGCCGCGATTCGACGACAAACGCGTCTTCGGATTCGAGCGCCTCGAAACTGGCCCTGAAGTCGATCGGTGCGCTCGGGTTCTCGTGGACGACGAGTCCGCGGAGGCCGTACGCTCGCGCGAGTTCGACGAGCGCCTCCCGCGTCGTCTCTCCGTCGCTCGTCGAGTAGTCGATTTCCCGTTGTGCCTCCACGGGTTCGTCGCCGAGACCGACGGCGTACAGCACGGTTCCGTCACGCCGAACCGCGAGTAGCGGATAGCCGTACTGCGCGGCGCGAGCGAGAAGACGGAGCAGATGTTGGTCTTCCCCCTCGTCAAGCACCACACCGAGCGCGTACGCTCCCCCTCCCGACACCGCTCCCTGACCCGAGTAGCCACCTTCGATATAATTCCCATCCATCGCGTATAACCCTCTACAGGAGTGATGACAGACGCATATCTTGTTATTGAGTACATAGAACTCCGTAGGTCTGGTCGACTATCACGGCAACCCCCGATTTTCACCGAAACGTTCGCATATAGCGGTTTGTTTTTGATGTTGCTACATTCGGGACGGGAACTGATGCAACATCTCTACGTCCGATGCTTCGTCTCTCGTGGCTCACGTTCTCGGTGCCTCTCTCCCTAGATTTCCCCAATCAACTGTCGAATCTCATATTCGATGCGAGCCCCCGTAGTGTGCCCACCTCGACGCCGTCGGGGTTACTCCGCCACGCAATGCGACGTTACCGGCCGTCCATCCTGTTTTTTCCGTCCGACGGACCTCTGTCCTCGATGAACCGGCACGAATTGCCTCAGACGCGCCAGACGCGGGTCACCCATCGCTCGCCCCAATCCGTGGTCACCCGAACGTCCGTACTCACGGCGACGACAACGGTCTCTCCGGCCCGCTCTTGGACGACGACGCCGCCGAACGACTCGCAGGGGCCGAACTCGCGGTTCGGTCCGCGCGGACAGTTTGCCTCGACCCACCGCTGCGCGGCCGTCTCGTTCGCGGTGATTCGATACACGACGCCGCGTTCGACCCGCGCGGATTCGATTTCGTCGACGTAGCCTGCGAACGTCTCCTCGAACGCGTCGACGGCCGCCGCACGCTCGTCCCACGTGTACTCGCCGTCATGGCGCGTCGCGGACGCCTGAACCGCTCTATCCAGCGCGCGCTCGACGTCTTCGCCGTTCGCGACCGGTTCGGCGCTCGCGGCTACGTCGTCGTGGTAGCCGAGCTGGTGGTACGAAAGCGCCATCGGGACGAGCGCGACGGCGATGACTGCCGCAGTGACGAGGACGAGTTGCGCCCGCTCGCGCCCGTCCGTCGAAGTTCGGCGACTCACGCGTACCACACCCAGATAGTCACGTCACCGTTGACCGTCGTCGTCGTCGCCTGGCCGACGGGGACGCCGGTCGGTTTTCGGAACCCGACCGACCCATGCGGCGTGCGGAGTCGGAACAACACGTTCTCGGGGACGATGCGGCGAACTCGACGTTCGAGCGAGGCCGATTCGCGCTCGAACGCGGACGGCGACGACGACACCTCCGAGAGCCGAGTGACGCCGCCGTGGCGCGGCGGTTCGCTCGAGAGCACCGTTATCGAGTCGTCGGCGTAGGCGTCGAGTTGTGCCTCGTGCGTGCCCGTCTCCGGGAGCGCGACGCCGAAACTCGCAACCACCGCGAGAACGAACACGACGCCGATACCGGCTTCGACCGCCGAGAGCGACAGTTGTCCGCGGGCGCTCGAACACGGCCCGGTCTCGGTCGAGCGCCGCCGGCAGCGACTTCCCTCACGCATCGACGGTCACCGTCAACACCGCTTTGGTCGTCCGCTCTGGGTAGTACGTGAGCGTCGCTTCGGCTTCCGACCCGTCCACCTCGAAGTCGAGCGTCAACGTCTCGTACCGCGAGGTTCGCAGCGTCGTCTCGCCGTCGAGGCCGTCCTCGCTGTGGAGGGCGACCCGGTCGTTCACCCGGACCGTCGAGACGGTCGTCTCCGGGCCGGTGTCGACGGAGACGTCGACGCGGGTCGTCCGTCGCGGGAGCGTCACCGAGTCCGAGGCCGAGACGTTCGCTCGTCTGGTCTCCGTCGTCTCGTCGGCCACGAGCACGACGCGCCGAACAGTCGTCCCGCCGCTCGGCGTACCGCGCTCGACGACCGTCGACTCGCCGACCCGGACGCGCACGTCGGCGCCGGAGACGCCGGGCGCGAGGTGTTCGAGGTCGGAGACGACCAGGCCGTCCACCGCCTCGCCGTCGAGGACGCTGTCGCGGACGGTCGTCGAACTGTCCGCCGACACCAACTGCGAGGCCAGCGAGGTGGCCGCTCGTCGCTCCATCGCGTCGCGTTGCCCGCTTTCGAGCGCGCCGTCCGCGAGCGAGACGCCGATTCCGGTGACGGCGGTCAGCACGACGAGCGCGACGGCGAGCACGAGCAGGTTCGCCTGTCCGCGTTCGAGACGCGTCACGTCGGTACCTCCGACCCCGTCGGCGCGGTCAGCCGCTCCGTCTCCGACGGCACCGCGCCGTCGACGAGGCGGACGACGACGCCGGCCCCGTCGCTCTCGACAACGACCCGCTGCGTCCCGCCGCTGGTCCACGACCCCTCGACGGCGGCGACGCGTTCCGGTAGCGCGAGCGCTACTCGACCATTGAGTTCGGCGTCGGGGTGTTCTAACACCAGTGCAGTCGACGCTCCCGACTCGCCGTCTGCGACGCTGATGCGGTAGTTCGCGCCGCGTATCGTCGTCGGGAGCGACACTCGCTGTTCGCTTCGGACGTACGCGGCATCCGGCGGCACCGCGCCTTCGACGTTCTCGGCGGCGCTCACGAGCACCCGGTCGCTCACGTCGCGGCCGACCGCGGTCCGGTACTCCGGTACCACGCCCGCGAACAGCGTCGTGGTGACGAGTGCGACGTAGAGGATGACGACGCCGACTTCGAGCGCCTTCCCCACCGCCGGGGCCATCGCCCGATCCCTCGGTCCCGGTGACCGACCGGCCGAACGCCGGCTTGAGCGAGACCGGCCCGACCGACGCCGGTCCGGCTGACGCCGGTCAGCCACGGCGCACCTCCAGTCGCATGTCGTGGACGACGACGTACGCGACCCGCTCGTCGTCGAACGCGGCGACGGCGCTCTCGACGCCGTCGCCGTCGAAGTCGCGGCGGGTCACGTTCGCGTCCGCCTGCTCGAACTGGCGCTCCCACGGCCGGGGCGTCTCCGTCTCGACGGCGAGGCGGTACTCGTCCGCGGCGAGGGTGCGGCGCTCGTGACTGACGTTCGTTTCGAGAACGACGCTCGACGCGCGGCTACCCGAAATCGCCGTCGACTCCGAAGCGTTCAGACGGGCGACGCCGACCAGCAGGACGTCGTCGGAGGCGGCGACCGGCGGCGGTTCGTACATCACGGCCCGGCCCGGCCGACCGCGGACGATGCCCCCGCCGAGAAACGCCACCCGGCGGTCGCCCGACTCGTAGACGAGCGCGTCGACGCGGCGCTCGACGACGACGCCCGAGTCGTTCAACAGGCGAATCGAGCGCTCGGCGGTTCGCAGCGACCCGTCGGTGAAGGAGACGCGGCCGCGGGCCGGGCCGGTCGTCTCCACGGGGTCGAGTGCGGCGTCGAAGTCGTCGGCGACGCGCGTGGCGTCGGCGCTGGCGGCGTTCTCCTCGACGACGACGCCGATGCTCGCGGTGAGCGCGCCGAGACTGATGACGGTGACGCCCAGTAGCAAGGCGACGCCGACGACGTTCGCCTGCGCGCGGCGTCGCGCTTCCGTGGGTTCGGCGCTCATATCATCCCCGCCCCCGCGAAGATGCCGTAGCAGACGGCGACTAACGACCCGGAGTGAAGCAACGCCTCGTACCAACTCCGACTGGCCGTTCCGGCGAACCACCCGGAGGCGAGCATCGTCGCCTGCGTGACAGCGTAGAACCGGAACCGGTCCCGCGCCGGTTGCACAGCGTCGGGGTCGAGCGTCGCGCCCGTCCCGCCCGACAGCGTCGACAACTGTGCGAAGCCGTCGAGCACGTAGCTGTTGACCGCGACGGCGATTCCCGCGACCAGGAGCGCCGTCGTCCACCCGACGGCGACGTAGACGAGCATGTTCGAGCGGAGCGCCTGCTTGTCGTGGTAGAGCCGCCCGATCTCGGTCTGGAGCGTGTCGAACACCGCCTCCGCGTCGCTTCCAGCGTCGAGCGCGCCCGTCACGAGGCCCATCGTCTGCGCGGCCAGCGGCGTTCCGACGCGCTCGACGAACCGGTCGAGCGCCGCCGGACGTAGCCCTTCGTCCGACACGGCGTTCGTCGTCAGCGAGAGGTTGAACGCCAGATCGGCGACGTCGGGGTCGAGCGCCCCGAGGTCGACGTCGCGAGCGACGAGTTCGACCGCCTCCGGAAACGGTCGCCCGAGACTCACGTGGCCGGAGACGGCGTGGACGAACTCCTGTATCTCCCTGTCTTTGGCGTCGTCGAGCTTCGCCCGGCGGACGGCGACGGCACCGACGGGCAGCGCGTAGGCGACGTACCCCAGCAGGCCGACGTTCAACGGGTGGACGCCGCTTCGCCACAGCAGCGCCGCGGCGACACCCGCGGGAACGACGGCGACAACGGCCGCTGCGGCCGGATTGCGTCCGCTCGCCGCCAGCAGTTCGAGCGGATTCGACGGCAGACGATAGCCGTTGGTCTGTCCCGGCGGCCGCAGCGAGGAGACGAGCGCGCTCGCGGCGAGGCCGACGACGAGGATGAACGCGGCGCTGCCGTAAACGACGAGCGCCCGCGTCGAGACGCCGCCGAGCGGCGTCGAGACCGGCTGGGAGAGCCCCGGCGCGAGCACGCTCATCACCGTCAGGACGATGACCAAAAGCGTCGGCATCACGAGCAGGACGATGAACAGCTCGGCGACGAGTTCGAGAAAGCCGGTCGCGCGCTGGCGGGCGCGCTCGCGCCGGTGGCCGAGCATCCGACTCTCCATCCGCAGGTAGTTCGACAGCGAGTCCGAGCCCTGACTCGCGTGCTCTCGGAACTTGAGCAGAAACGGCGCGAGCAGGTCACGAGACGGCGTGTCGCGGGCGACGCGCCGAAGTCCCTCCTCGACGCTGCCGGTGAGCGCGGCGCGGTTGAGCGCCTTCCGTATCGAGACAGCCGTCTCGCCGTAGGCGTCGCCGTCGGCAACCTTGCGGAGCATCGCCCGCTGACTGTCGCTACCCGAAGAGAGCGCGTGGAGATATCGCACCGCGCCGGGGAGCGTCCGTTCGATGCCGGACCGCCGCGCCGCTGCCGTCCACCGCAGGTAGAGTCCGCCGAGGCGGACCGTCGCGTGCTTGCCACCCGCGCCGACGACGAACGCGACGCCGACCGCGAGCGACGCCCGCGAGAGTACTGGAAGGGCCCCGACCGCGAGAAACGGTGTCGCGGCCTCGACGACGCCCGCAATAGCGTCGACGGCGTTCGCATCCAGGGCGGTCAACACGAGAAACGTCGGCGCGGCCAGCGCCGCACCGAGGAGCCACGAGACGCCGTACACCCGCGCCAGGAACACGTCGAAACTGACTCGCATGTCGGTGCCACGGTAGTGCCGCCGGTCGCCGACGTGGCGTCGCGCGTCGGCGTGCCTAGCGAACAGCGCGTACAGTGCTCTGTCGGGGACCGAGAGGGTATGTCCGCCTCGCGACGGCGTCGAGCGCACGCTCATCCCGAGTCCTCCTCGTCTGCGCGCTCCGTTCGAGCGTCCGCTCCGCCGTCGGCCACCGCGTGCGTCGCGCGTTCGACCGTCGCCGCCTCGTCGGTCCGGAGGTCCGCGAGGAAGGCGAACAGCGTCTCGAAGTCCTCGACGCCGTCCTGGCAGAGATACTGGACGTATCGGTGTTTTCGGTGGAACTCGGCCTCGACCGCTTCGGCTTCCCTGTCGGTCCGCTCGGCGAGTCGGCCGAACGCCCGGAAACCGACGTGGCGCGCGTCGTCACCGAGTTGCGGGTGGCGGTAATCGAGGTCGAACTCGCCGTCGGTGCCGCGCCAGGCGACGCGGTTCCAGTGGATTTTGGACTCTTCCTTCTCGACGACGCCACAGTCGTCGACGCCGCGTTCGCGCAGCGCCTCGTACTCCGACTCGGTGAGGAGTTCGACCACGTCACCGACGTAGCGTTCGCCGTCGACGCGGCGCGGGAAGACGACCAGATCCAGTTCGCGCAGGAGATACGCCGGCAGTCCCTGTTCGACGACGCGGTTGACGAGGCTCTCGACGTCCTCGGCGTGGGTGGTGCCGATGACGCCGTGACCCGTGTTGAGCGTCTCCGCGAACGTCTCGAAGGAGGCGGGCGTGTTTATCTCGGCGATGACCTCGACGTCCGGGTTCAGGTAGTTCGTCTCGGTCATCAGATCCGCCATGGTGACGCGCTTGTACTCGCTCTCGTGGTCGCGCGTCGTCAGCGAGACGCCCGTCTCGTGCGGGAGGTTCACTTCGCGGGAGCCTTCGTCGATGCTGATGGGCCGCTCGTCGAACGGGATAAACGGCATGTGTGCGTTCATCAACGTCGTCTTTCCGACGCCGGTCGGTCCCGAGAAGAGGACGACGCCGTGGTGTTCGTACAGCATCCACAGCAGCGTCACCAACTCGGTCGAGAGGGCGTCGCGGTCGACCAGGTCGACGGGCGTCATCGTGTCCGGCGACTGTTTCCGAACCGAGACGTGGGGGCCGCCCTCGGAGATGACAGGGAGCGCGACGGCGCAGCGAATCGTCTCCTCGACGTTCGGCACGTCGAGGTTCACCTTCGCGCTGGGCGAGCTGCCGTTGAGTTCGGTGCCGTCGCTGGCGGCGAGTTGGACGACGACGTTGACGAAACTCGTCTCGTCTTCGAAGGTGAGGTTCGTCGGGATGCGGGTGTCGGCGGTCACGTCCGCCCGCGGGACGACTTTCACTCGCTCGCCGACGCGGTTGGCTTCGATGTCTTCGAGGTGCGGGTCGCGCAGCGGGACGGTCAGGATTCCCTCGCCGACGTAGTCGCGGAGCACGTAGTACACCAGGTCGTCGAGGCGGTCCGAGGCGTACCGACTGTCGACCGGCGGCACGGCGAGGCCGTACTCCGCGAGCGCGTTCTTGAGCCGGTAGCTCGTCGCGTCGAGCCACGCCCGCGTGTTTCGCGCGGTGAGACGACGTGAGAGGAACTGCCGCGCGCGCTCGCGGACGAACGTCTGTCGGTCCTCGACGACGCCGTCGACGTTCGCCTCCCAGATGCGCTCGCGGCACTCGTCGATGAGCGCCTCGTCGCCGGGCAGCAAGTCCGGTTCGCAGACGGCGTACTTGGTCGTGAAGCGGTCGTTGCCGAGCACGCGCTCGCGGTAGACGACCACTTCGACGCCGAAGCCGCAGAACGGCACCTCGTAGCGGGTGAGTCGCTCGCCGGCGACTCGGTCGACGAACGCCGCGTCGGCGGTGAACGTCGTGGTCGCGGGCGCGTAGTCGTCGGTGTGGACCAGCAAGTCAGCCGTCCCGCCGCCGACGTCGGCGACGTCGATGCGGTCGTCCAGCGCCAGCGGCGTCACGTCGTCGAACAGCCGGAGTTCGCAGAGCGCGAAGTAGTCGACTCGGCGACGCGCGGCGGACGACGTGTCGAGGAGACGGTCGAGCGCTCGCTCGTACTTCGGTGGTAGCCCACGCTCGGCCTGCTCTTTCGCTCCTTCTCTCGTGAGCGGACGACTCCGATTCACCGACGAGAAGTGCTCGCGGACGCGTTCGAGGGCGGCCTCGCCGCGCGGTCCGAGCGACGGTTCGCGTATCGAGTAGTGAAAGCCCGCCCGCCTCTCCTCGATGGTGGCGACGACGCCCGGATGCACCTCGTACTGCGTCCGCACGGCGGGTGCGTACCACGCATCGCCGTCGTCCGGCGGGAGCGGCGGCGGGACATGCGCGTTCGTCGGCGGTTCGGCAGGTCCGACAGCCTCGTCGTCGCCGGTGACGACCGCCTCGGCCGTCGGAGTCGAGTCGGTCACCGCACCCGATTCGTTCGACATTTTGGAGAATTTAACCTCCTTTTCTGTTTTAAATTCTTCGTGTCGAACAGGTACTCGAAGACGGGGCGACGAGCGGCTCGCGTGGGCTGCCGCGTCGACACTCCCGGTCACGCTGAGTTACCGCCTCTCCGACGAATCTGAGGCTACATTCGACGCGAGGACGTACGTGAGCTACGATGAGCGACGTAGACCGACTGAGGCGACGGGTGCGAGCGCTCGAAGACCACGTGCTGGGCGCAGAGGCCGAGGAGTTCGCCGGCGCTCCGCCGGAGCGAACCGAGCGGCCGCTCGACGGGTTAATACGCCGGGTGAGACGGCTCGAACGCGAAGTCCTCGAAAACGACGACAGACCGGAACTCAGACGCCGCGTCGACGAACTCGAACGCCGCGTCGAAGCACTCGAAAGGTCGTCGGACGCCCGACCCGACGGGGAGCCCGAGCGGTCGTAGCTTCGGAGGGGGCATCGATTCGGAGCGGTCGTAGCTTCGGAGAGGCCGCCGATTCGGAGGGGCCGTAGCTTCGGAGAGGCCGTCGATTCGGCTACTGCGCGGCCTTCACCAGCCGCTTCAGGTCGAGGTGGCCCGCGCCGTGGTACGTCTGGTCACCGTCGACGCTGCTGGCGGTCTCTCGGATGAGCGCTTCGACCTCCTCGGCGCTGGCGTCGGGTCGAAGCGAGCGGACGAGCGCGACGGCCCCTGAAACCTGTGGTGCGGCCATCGACGTCCCGGCTTTCCACCCGTAGCCGGCGACGACGGAGCCGTCCTCTGCGACGAGGTTGACAGTCGAGAAGACGAGGTCCCGCTCCGCGCCCTCGACGCCGCCGTTCAGCGCGTCCAGGTCGGCGTCGCCGCCGGCAGCGGAGACGTCGACGGCGCTGCCGTAGTTCGTGTAGAACGCCGGGTCCGTCGTCTCCTCTTCGACGCGGTTGCCGAGGAGCCACTTCTCCTCGTTGTCGTCGTGTTTGTCGCCCCAACCGTAGCCGATGGGCCCGGTGGCGGAGACGCCGAAGATGCCCTCGACTTCGGTCGGGAGGCTCAGGATGCCCTCGGCGTCCATGTCGAGGCCGTCGTTACCGGCGGAGTTGACGATGACCATCTCCTTCGAGCGGGCGTACTCGGCGACGCGGCGGTACGCCTCCTGGATGGCGAGCAGTTCGGGGAACTGCTCGGGGTCGACGTACGGATACGGGTAGCCGAGACTGATGTTGGCGGCGTCACAGCCCTGATTGGCCGCGTAGACGAGCGCCGCGAGCGTGTCGCCCGTCGCCCCAGCGACGCCAGAGAAGACGCGCAGCGAGAGCAGTTCCGTCTCCGGGGCGGTGCCGAGGACGCCGCCTGCGGGGCCGTCGTTGCTGTTCGTCGCCGCGATGGTTCCGGCGACGTGGGTGCCGTGACTGCCCGCCCCGTTCGGGCGGAAGTCCAGGCCGTCGGTCGTGAAGTTCGCCGATAGCTCGGGGTTGACGACGTCGGCGAGGTCCGGGTGCGCGTCGTAAACGCCGGAGTCGACGACGGCGACGCGGCTACCCGCGCCCTTCGTCGTGTCGTGGATGAACTCGCCGCCGCCGGGGCTGTCGGTCAGGTCGCCGACGTTCTGGACCCGCTTGTCCCACTGGAGTTCGGTGTTCGTCGCGGGTCCGTCGTGGTTGTGGCTCGCGCTCTCGCCGCTGGCGGTGGGACCGTCGGCCTCCGCGGCGACGCCGCCGTTGGCCTGATACACCGTGAGGTCCGGTATCGTCGCCGTCGCCCCGCCGACGGCCGCGGCGTCGCCGCGGGCGACCAGCAGGTCGACCTCCGAGAGGTCGTGGATGATCTCGACGTCGGCCGAAAGCTCCGCGCGCGAGACCTCCCGCAGGTCGACGAGGAACCGCTCGTCCGCTCCCGTCGCGCCTGCTGCGGTTCCCGCGCCGAGTGCGAGGCCGCCGAGTGCTGTGCCGGTGAACTTCAGAAACGACCGCCTGTTATGCTGAGTCACGGTAGATGGTTCCATACGGCATATAAATATTTTACTCCGTGTTTCTTTTCTTGAAATTAGTAAAATGTCGTCAAAGTTGCTAATCAGGCGCTCAGTTGTGTCCAAGAGAAGGTGACGTGATTGTAGGTGATTCGCAGCCTGTGAGAGAGCTATCGGTCCGCAGCCCGCCCGGAGTCGTTCCTCCCACCGAAGTTTACTGGCCTCGATACGTAGTACGAATATGGTACTCCCGCTGGCGATGGGGTGGCGGCATCTTCTGTTCGAGAATTGGCGCGTCGACTCCGACCGCCTCGCCGCCCTCCTCCCCGAATCGCTCGCCGTCGACGAGTACGACGGCTCCGGGTGGCTCTCGGTGATACCGTTTATGAACGTGAACGTCAGACCGAAGGGGGTTCCTCGACGGCTGGGTCTTCCGCTGCCGGAGCTGAACATCCGGACGTACGTCACCTACGACGGCAACCCGGCAGTGTACTTCTTCAGTCTCGACGCGCAGGGGATTCTGAGCGTGCTCGGCGCGCGCCTGTTTCACCGACTCCCGTACTACTACGCGCGAATCTCGCTCGAACCGGACGGCGACCGGGTTCGGTTCCGGAGCCGTCGACTCCACCCCGGCGACAGACCCGCCCACTACCGGGCGACGTACTGGCCGACGGGCGAACCGTTCTCCTCGTCCGACGACCCGCTGGCGGCGTTTCTGACCGAGCGGTATCGGTTCTACACGGAAGCGTCGGACGGGACCGTTCGGTACACCGACATCGACCACGACTCGTGGACGCTGTATCCGGCGGCGGCGACGGTCGAAACGGACACGCTGTCTCGGGCCAACGGGTTCGCTCGCCCCGACGACGAACCGATTCGGTACTACAGTCCGGGGGTAGACGTCGTCGCCTCGCCGAGTGCGCGAGCATCCGACGACGGAGACGTCTGACCCGTCCCCCGTCGAGCGTGAGGCCGTCGCCTGGAATCTGTCGGCGTCGAGCGGTCGCGCCCACGTCACGACGAACTCTGGAAACCGAAACTGTGACGGGGGTGACCCGCGTAGACACGGGCCGGTACTGACGCATACGGCTTCTCGACACTGACTGGACCGTCTCGCGTGGAGTGCGACGACCTCGTCCGGCGGTGCTCGAAGCGGCGTCAGTCTGTGGCAAGACGGCTCGCTACCCATGACGACACACGCCGACATCTCCAACGTGGTACTCGTGACGGTCGATTCGCTTCGCGCGGATGCGGTCGGCCCGTACGACTCCGACCGTCACACACCCGTACTGCAGGACTTGGCCGACCGAGGGACGGTGTTCGAGAACGCGTTTGCGACGGGGAACTGGACGCCGTTTTCGTTCCCCGGACTGCTCGCCTCCCGTCCCGTGTTCGCGGATACGGGCCGTATCGGCGTGAGCGAGTCGCCGACGCTCGCCGGGACGCTCTCGGAGGCGGGCGTCGAGACGGCCGGGTTCAACGCCGCCAACGGGTTTCTCACCGAACACTGGGGGTACGACGAGGGGTTCGAGGAGTTCGAACCGTTCGTCGCGGACGTCGGGTCGGACCGATACAGCCGATATCTCGCCGCCCACCCGACCGTCGAGGGGTGGCTGCAGCTGGCGGCTTCGCCGTTTCGCCGCCTCTCTTCGCAGCTGCGAGGCGGCGGCACCGACAAGCCGTTTCTGGACACCTCGCGCATGCTCGACGCCGAACAGACGGCGACGTCGTTCGTCGAGAACGCCGACGAACCGTTCTTTCTGTGGATTCACTACATGGACGCACACACGCCGTACGTCCCCGCGCCGCGCTACATCCGCGAAGTCTCCTCTGCGATGTTCGGCACCCACCGGATGCTCCTCGCGCACACCCGCACCGGCCTCGGCTGGGAGGTCGGCGACCGAACGCTCTCGGACCTCCGGACGCTGTATCAGGGGGCGGTCAGACAGGTCGACGCGAGCATCGGCCGCCTCCTCGACAGTCTCGACGCGGCGGGCCACCGCGACGAAACGGCCGTCGTCGTCGCCGGCGACCACGGCGAGGAGTTCCAGGAACACGGCCACCTCGCACACTATCCGAAGCTCTACGACGAACTCATCCACGTCCCGCTCGTGGTCGACGTTCCCGGCGCGGACGCTCGGCGCATCGACGGGCACGTCGGCCTCGACGCCGTCCCGCCGACGGTCTGCGACCTCTTCGGCGTCGACCCGCCGGCGGAGTGGGCCGGTGAGAGTCTCGTTTCGAGCGTCGTCGACGGTGCGCACCCCGACGCCGACCCCGTGGTCTCCGTCGCCGTCCGCGGCGACGATGTGACCCAGCAGCCGATTCCGCGGAGTCTCGGCGACGGCGACCTGCTCGTGAGCGCGCGGACGCGAGAGTGGACCTACATCGAGAACACCGAGACCGGCGCGCAGGAACTGTATCACCGACCGACCGACCCCGACCAGGAGACCGATCGCACGGTCGCCCCGACACCGGAGGACGAATCGGTCATCGCTCGGCTCCGTCAACCGGTGCGCGAACACGCCGAGCTGCTCACCGAAACGGACGAGGGCGTATCCGACGACGCGTCCGGGGCCGACGCCGTGGACGACGCCGTCGAAACCCGCCTCTCCGCGCTCGGATACCGATAACCGATGGTCCGAGCGCTGCTGCGGGCCCTCGTCGAGAGCCCCATCGCCGTCCGCCTGCGCCGATTCGTCATCGTCGGCGCGGTGGCCGCGGGCGTTCAGCTGGTGTTGCTGTGGCTGTTCGTCGAACAGGGCGGGGTGAACTACCTGGTCGCGGCCGCCATCGCCATCGAGATAACCATCGTCTTCCAGTACGTGTTGAACAACGCGTGGACGTTTCAGGCGTTTCAGAACACCGGGATGAACGCGTTTCTCTCCGGACTGGTGAAGACGAACCTCGTCCGCGGGAGCGCGATTCCGATCCAACTCGGCATCCTCTACGGGTTGGTCACGTGGGGAGGCGTTCCGTATCTACTCGCCAACGGCATCGCAATCGTCCTCAGCGGCATCTACCGGTACGTGCTCGACTCGCGGTGGACGTGGGCGGAGTGAGACGCCGTCCGGATACGCTCCTGTCGAACCCTGCGCTCCTGTCGCGTAACCGAACCCAACTTCCTCCGCCGCGAACCGGACTCTCTCTTTTTATCATATATATTAAGGACGAAATCGCGGGACGGCGATACGATATTCACTTTCACCGCGGATGGATAACCTTCTAATGGGTCTACCGACACAAGCAACCAAGCGGGCACGACGCCCACTTCGCATCTATGTTCGAATCTGTCAAATCCGTAGTCGGTCGGGAAACACGCGACGCGACGTTCTACGAGTGTCGTCGCTGCGGAACCACGCTCGATGCGAACGACGAGCGCTGTCAGTGCTGCGGGTCCGGCGACGTCGCCGAGTACGCCGCCGAGTCGCTCGAGTAACGACCTCGACGCGCCCATCAGCGCTCGAGTTACCCCGCTCTCCGTCGGGCTACGTTCGATCGCCGGAGAGGCCTTATTCGCCTCCGAAACGTAGTCGAGACGATGGAGTACGCCGCTCTCGTCGACGTCTACCGTTGCCTCGAAACGACCGCCTCCACCAACGAGAAGACGGCCGTGTTGGCCGACTGCTTCGCGGCCGCGAGCGAGGGGCAGCTACCGTTGGTCGCTACCTTGGTCCGCGGAACGGTGTTTCCGGCGTGGGATAGCCGCGAACTCGGCGTCTCCTCCAGTCTCACCCGCGAGGCGATACGGAAGGCGACGGGCGTCGACGACGACCAGATCGGGGAGTGGTGGCGCGAACGCGGTGACCTGGGCGACGCGGCGGCGCTCGCCGTCGAGAACCGAAGCCAGCAGACGCTGTTCTCGGAGTCGCTCACTGTCGAACTGGTCCACGAGACGCTCACCGAGTTAGCCGGGTACACCGGTGAGGGAAGCCAGTCGCGCCGCGTCGACGCCGTGGCGAAACTGCTGACGAGCGCCGACCCCGACGAAGCGCGGTACGTCGTCCGCACCGTCGTCGGTGCGATGCGCCTCGGTATCGGCGAGGGAACCGTCCGTGACGCCGTCGCGGCGGCGTTTCTCGACGGGAGCGACGAGGCCGTCTCGGCGGTCGAACGCGCCCACCAGTTGACCAACGACTTCCGCGTCGTCGCCGAGACGGCGCGCGACGAGGGAATCGAGGGACTCCGAGCGCTGGACGTGGAGCTGTTCCGTCCGCTGAAGGTGATGCTCGCACAGAAAGCCGAGAGCGTCGGAGACGCGCTCGCGGAGGTGGGGGGCGGAGCGAACGAAGAAGGAGAGCCGTCGGTGACGACCGAGACGGCGGTCCGCTGCGAGTACAAGTACGACGGCCTCCGAACGCAGATTCACAAGCGCGGCGACGAGGTGCGACTCTTCACCCGGCGACTCGAAGACGTGACCGAACAGTTTCCCGAACTCGTCTCGGACGTTCGGAACCACGTCTCGGCGGACGACTGCATCCTCGAAAGCGAGACGGTCGGGTACAGTCCCGAGACGAATCGTCCGGTACCGTTTCAGGAGCTCTCCCGGCGAATCAAGCGCGAGAACCGTATCGAGGAGTTAGTGGAGTCGGTGCCGGTCGTGACACACCTGTTCGACGCGCTCTACGTCGACGGCGAGTCGCTGCTGGACGCCCCCCTTCGGACGCGCGTCGAGAGACTCGGCGACTGCGTCGACGACGGAGCCGACGTCCTCGAACCGGCGACCGCGATCGCAGTCGAAGACGAGACCGAGGCCCGCGAGTTCTACGAAACCGCGCTCTCGAACGGACACGAGGGAATCATGGTGAAGAACCTCGACGCGGCGTACCAACCCGGGTCGCGGGTCGGCTACATGCTGAAAGTAAAACCGGTGATGGAGCCGCTGGACCTCGTCGTCGTCGGCGCGAAGTGGAGCGAGGGGCGAAAGAGCGAGTTTCTGGGGCGGCTGCATCTCGCGTGCCGCGACGAGGAGTCCGGGGATCTGTGCGACGTGGGCTGGCTGTTCTCGGGGCTCACCGACGAACAGCTCGCGGAGATGACGCACCGGCTCGAACCGCTCGTCGCCGAACGACGGGGCCGCGAGGTCCGCGTCCGGCCGGAAGTCGTCGTCGAAGCCGAGTACGAGGAGATACAGCGGTCGACGGAGTCCGAATCGGGGTACGCGCTCCGGTTCCCGCGCTTTGCGAGGTTTCGAGACGACCTCTCTCCCGACGAGGTCGACCCGCTCTCGAAGGTCGAACGGCTGTACGACGACCAGTGAGCAAACGCGGGGAGGCCACCTGCAGAACCGACTTTGCTCGGCGGCCCCTCTCTCTGCACAGTGACCGGCAGCGTCAGATACACCGACGGTATCCGCATCGACCTGGCGACCGGCGTGACGGTGGCGGCCGACAGCGAGTCCGTCGACGGCGAGATCAACGTGTTGAGCCACGCCCACGGCGACCACCTCTACCGCTCTGCACCCGGCGACGTGGTCTGCTCGGAGCTGACCGCCGCGCTGGTGAACGCCCGCCGCGACGACGAGGAGCCGCTGACGCCGACGCCACACCCGTCGGTCGAACTCGTCGACGCCGGCCACGTCGCCGGGTCGACGGCCGCCCTCGTCGACGACGGCGAGCGAACGTACTGCTACACGGGCGACATCTCGACGCGCGACCGGTTCTACCTCGACGGCTTCCGACCGCCGAACGCCGACGTGCTGATCATTGAGTCGACGTACGGCAAACCCGAGTACGTCTTTCCACCGCAGAAGGATATCGAGCGCGAACTGGTCGACTGGCTCGACGACACCCACGAGAGGCCCGTCCTCCTGTTCGGCTACTCGCTCGGGCGAGCGCAGAAACTCCAGCTGCTCGCCGGGCGCTCCGACCGGTCGCGGCTCTTCGTCACGAAGGCCGTCGCGCGCATCAACGCCGTCATCGAAGACCACCTCGACGTTTCGTTCGGGGCCTCGCGGTACAGACGCGACGTCGAACTCGATGCGGGCGACGCGCTCGTGCTCCCGACGCAGACGAGTCGACTCGCGTTCGTCGACGACATCGTCGAGGAGACGGGCGCGCTGAAAGTCGGCGTCTCCGGGTGGGCCGTCGACCGGAGTTTCGAGTTCCGTGGCGACTACGACGAGACGTTCGCGCTCTCGGACCACTGCGACTTCACGGAGCTCGTCGACGTCGTCGAACGGACCGATCCCCAGCAGGTGTACACGAACCACGGCTTCGCCGACGAGTTCGCCGACTACCTCGCCGCCGAACTCGACTACGAAGCCCGCTCGCTGAAGCGTAACCAGACCGCGCTCTCGGATTTCTGACTTCCGCGTCGCCCCGCGGGTCGACCCCGACGCAGTCGTCCAGTTTCACTTTCGCTCTGCTAGGCTCGCCTACAAGTCACTCACCGAGAATGTACGTGTATGAGCATCGCCGTGAGGCGCGACCGAGAGCAGTCGCGGAAGTGCATCGACATCACCGACCTAACCGCCAAAGAGGTTCCCGCCTGCATCGACCGCCAGCGCGAACGCGGCGTCGAACTGTACCTCGAACGGAAGGGCGCGAGAACGTTTCTGGTGTCCGCCCCGGCCGAGAACCGGTAGTTCGGTCGCTCTCCGGATCGTCGACGCACCGGCCCGGTGGACGAACCGTTATCATCTTGCACACGCACTACTCACTCGATGGCCAAAAATCGGATCTCTCGGCGGCCGGCCGACCCCGACGACGAAGACGACGAGTCGCCACTCGAACAGGTCGTGGCGGGCGTCGTCATCGCGCTCATCTTTCTCGTCGGATTCGGCCTCCTCGCACTCGGGAATCCGTGGTTCTGGGTCGCGTTTCCGGTCGGGTTCGCGGGGCTGCTCCCGGCGGCTATCGGACTGGCCCGGTGGTACGAACACCGACGCGAACGCGACGAGACCGAGCGCGGACACCGCTCGGAGTCCGAGGCGGACGACATCGACCGGGCGCTGGCGACGCTCCGCGAGCGGTACGCCCGCGGCGAACTCGACGAGGAAGCGTTCGAGTACCACTTAGAGCGCCTGTTGAGCACCGAGACGACCGGCGACGCGCGCTCTGAACTCCGGCGTCGCCGCGAGTCCGCTTCGGCGACCGAACGCGAGCTCGAAGAGACGGAGAACTGAGAGTACGCATCTCTCGTCGTCGATGCTGACACGGTTTCTTCGCCCCTCGATTTCGAATAAGACGGGTGTGTGCTATATTCACAAATTATAATGAGGCCGATATGTTTACCCGCACAGGCGGGCTAGCCCCGCCGAACACCGATGACCGGCCCCACCCGCGAAACCGAACTCGCGCATCTCGACCGACCGAAAGCCCCCGAGACGACGTTCGCCGTCGTCTCCGACGCCCACGTCACCGCCGACGCCGAGGGGACGTGGAAAGTGTTTCACCGGACCGAGTCCCGACTCGAAGCGGTCGTCGACGACGTGAACCGCCGGGACGTCGACGGACTCGTCTTCGCGGGCGACCTGACGAAGGACGGGACGTCTCCGGAGTTCGACCGCGTCGCCGAGATTCTCTCGGGGCTCGACGCGCCGTACTTCGCCGTCCCGGGGAACCACGACGTCCCGAAGACGTTCGACGAGCACGAGACCCCGCCGCTGTCGACGTTCGTCGCCGCGCACTGCCCCGACGAGCTGCCCTACCGGGCCCGTCTGGGCGGCCTCGACGTCGTCTGTCTCAACAGCGCCTCCGACGCCGACGGAACGCTCCGGGAGGGCCACGCGGGTCGCATCTCCGACGCGCAACTCGACTGGATGGCCGACGCCGTCGACCCCGAGACGCCGACGGTCGCCGTCTTTCACCACCCGACGACGCACGTCGGCCGCCTCTTCGAGCGGTTCCCCGACACCGACCACTACCAACTCCAGAACGCCGACGCGGTGGTCGAGGCGCTCGATTCGGCCAACGTCGAGTTGGCGATCTCGGGGCACATCCACTGGCCGACGGCCGCCCGCGTCTCCGGTGTCTCCGGCGAGTCCGACAGTCGTCCGCGTAACGGTCCGGCCGACTCGTTCGACGGCGTGACGCAGGTGACGACGCCCGCGGCGTGTTCGTTCCCGCAGGCGTATCTGCTCGTCCGCGTGACGCCCGAGGGAACCACCGTCTCGTTGGTCCCGCTCGGCGACGACGAGGCCCGAACCGAGGCGTATCGCTACGCCGCCGCCGACAGTGCCCGCGATAGTGCCGTCGCCGAGAGCACCGACGACGGCTACTTCGACTCCTTCCCGCTGCTCGACGAGCGCGCGCCGAAACCCACTACCTCGGACTGAATCGCGCGACGTCGGCCCTCGTTCGTTGTTTCTGGTTGATGAGTCGGGGTCGAAACCACTAAACGGCGTTGCCACGGTATCACGTGACGTGCAGAGAGACACCGCCTTTCGGATCGGTCTCGCCGCTCTCGCCGTCTGCGCACTCGCACTCGCCGCCGCGACCCTCGACTCCGCGGTCGTCACCGACGACGGCAGTAGTTTCGGCCTCGGCACCTCCGACAGCGGAAGCTTCGGCGGGGGCAGCGATGCTCCCGAGGAGCAACCGCCGTTCGCGGGCGGCGAAGGGGGAACGGCCCCGCTACTGAGTTTCTGTGTCCCGTTTCTGACGCAGTGGTGGGTCGCCCCCGCAATCGTGAGCGCGTTCGTCGCCATGAACGTGTTCGCCCGGTACAAGACCGGATCGTACCTCCTCGGTCTCGCGTTCACCGTCTCGTTCGGCAGCCTCGTTCTCATCCTCTACGTGTTGCTCACGTCCTGTGTGACCCCGCAGTCGCCGTTCGGATTCGGCAGCGAAGAGAACTCAACCAACAGTTCGCTGTTCCCGGGGTCGGCCGGGTCGTCCGGCCTCACCGGTACCGGCGAGACCGTCACGTCGCCGACGATACTCCTGCTCGCCATCCTCGGTGTCGTCCTCGTCGGCGCGGTGCTGTTGCTGTTCGTCTCTACCGGCGACGACGACGATGTTGCCGAGAGCGCCGACGCTGACGCCGAGCCGATACCCGACGTGGCCGCCCTCGGGGAAGCCGCCGGCCGCGCGGCCGACCGAATCGAAGCCGACGCGAACACCGACAACGAGGTGTACAGCGCGTGGGTCGAGATGACCGGTTTGCTCGACGTCGAGCGTCCGCAGACGAGCACTCCCGAGGAGTTCGCCGCCGCCGCCGAGGACGCGGGGATGGCCCGCGAAGACGTGCGCGAACTCACGAGCCTCTTCGAGTACGTCCGCTACGGCGACGGCGCGGTGACCGCCGAACGGGAGGAACGCGCCGTCGCGGCGCTCCGCCGCATCGAGTCGACTTACGCCGACGGGGCCGCAGACGCCGAAGGGAGTGAGAGTCGGTGAGAACCCTCACCGCGTTCGCGGGCCTCACCGCCACGGTCTTCGGCTTCGCCGTCGTCGTCGACCGCGGCCTCGCCGGACTGTTCGACCTCGACTACCTCATCGTGACGCTCGTCGGCGCGCTCGCGCTCGTCCAGGGCGTCCGGTACGGGCTCTCCCGACGAAAGACGTCGTTTCACGCCACAACCACCGACGACCCGGAACTTCGGCACCACGTGCCGGTACCCGGCGACGAGGTGGACATCGAGTTCGCCGACGAACGCTCGCTCGGGCGGGCACAGAAACGAGAGCGAGTCCGCGAACGACTCCGCGAGGCGGCGCTCGAAACGCTCGTCGGGTACGGCGGCCTGACGCGCGAGAAGGCGCGAGAACGCCTCGACGCCGGGACGTGGACCGACGACCCCGTCGCGGCCGCGGCGCTGCGGGAGTCGCCGCCTCGTCCGTCGCTCGTCGCTCGCGTTCGAGCGATGCTCCGGACCGAGTCACCCTTCGAGCGGAGCGCCCGCCACGTCGTCGACGAACTCGCGGCGATTCAGGAGGGGAGACGATGAGCGCTTTCGAGACGAATCGGTGGACGGGTGTCGAGGCGCTGGCGCTCCTCGCGGGGAGTCTGGCGATTCTCGTCTCGCCTCGCCGACCGGCGTTGCTGCTCGCCGGGGTACTGGGAATCGCCTACGCGGCGTACGCCTACGGCGGCGACGCACCCGACCCCTCGGTGACCGTGGAACGCGAACTCGACGACTCGACGCCCGAACCCGACGAGACGGTTCGCGTCACCGTCACCGTCCGAAACGCCGGCGAGTCGACGCTTTCGGACCTCCGCGTCGTCGACGGCGTTCCGCCAGCGCTGGAGGTCACCGACGGGACCGCTCGGCTCGGAACCGCGCTCAGACCGGGCAAGCGGGCGCGCTTCTCCTACGAAGTGCGCGCGGTTCGCGGCGAACACGAGTGGAAACCGATGCGAGTCATCGTCCGCAACGCCAGCGGGAGCAACGAGCGCGCGACGGAGACGAACACCGAGACGGTGCTCCGCTGCGAACCACGGCTGTCGGCGACGGAGAACCTCCCGCTTCGGGGGTTGACGACGCAGTACGCCGGGCGCATCGCGACGGACGTCGCGGGCGCGGGACTGGAGTTCACGTCGACGCGCGAGTACCGCCGCGGCGACCCGCTCAAGCGCGTCGACTGGAACCGACTCGCGCGGACCGGCGAACTCGCGACGACCGAGTTTCGAGAAGAGCGTGCGGCGACGGTCGTGTTGCTCGTCGATGCCCGCGAGGAGTCGTATCTCGCGCCCGAAGCGGACGCGCCGAACGCCGTCGAACGGTCGACGGAGGCCGCCGGCGAGACGTTCGTCGCGCTGCTGGACGGCGGCGACCGAGTGGGGGTGGCGACGTTCGCCGCCGAGAACCTCTGGCTACCGCCGGGGACGGGTCAAGACCACCGCGCGCGCGGACGGAGGCTGCTGGCGACGCATCCGTCGCTCGCGCCGACGCCCCCGGAGGACGCGGCGTTCTTCCCTTCGATTCGCCTCCGCCGCCTCCAGCGTCGTCTGCCGGCGGACGCACAGGTCATCCTGTTCTCGCCGCTGGTCGACGACTACGTCGTCACCGCGGCGCGGCGACTCGACGCCTACGGCCACCTCGTCACCGTCGTCAGCCCCGACCCGACGGCAGACGAGACGCCGGGACGTCGCCTCGCGCGCGTCGAGCGCCGGAACCGGATGAGTCGACTCCGACGCGCCGGCATCCGCGTCATCGACTGGCGCGACGAGTCGCTGGCGACCGAACTCGCCCGCGCACGGGAACGGTGGTCCTCGTGAGCGAAGTCACGCGGAAGCCGGCGCTTTTGAGCGTCTCGCTCTCGATGGTCGGCGCGGGCGTCTGTCTCGTCGCGGCGGCGCTGAGTTCGACGACGGCGTTGTCGGCGGCGGCCGTCGGCGTCGTCGTCCTCGCGGTCGGGTTGCTCGTCGGCGGGCGTCGGGCGGTGACCACCGGCGGGGTCGCGCTGTTCGCGGCCGTCGTCTTCGGCGGTGTCGCGGGGTCGGGTCCCGAGCTGCTGCTCGTCGGACTGCTCGCGGCCGTGTTCGCGTGGGACGTCGGCGAGAACGCCATCGGTATCGGTGAGCAGCTGGGTCGGGAGACGGACACGAACCGGGCGGAACTCGTTCACGCGGCGTCGACGCTCTCGGTCGGTATCGTCGCCACCGTCTTGGGCTACGGCGCGTACCGAGCCGCCGGCGGCGGGCAACCGGTGACGGCGCTCGTGTTCCTGCTGTTGGGCGTGGTCGCGCTCGTGGCGGCGCTGCGCGACTGAGATAACGAATCGAATCGGACCGACGGCGCGCGCTACCGCTTTTCGAAGTCGACGGTCGGCACGTCGACGGAGTTGAGCACGTCGTCGACGACGTCGCCTTTGTCCACGTCGGAGACTTTCGCGTCCGGCGTGAGCACGAGACGATGGGCCAACACCGGATGACTGACGCGCTTGACGTCGTCGGGCGTGACGAACTCGCGGCCGGCGTAGACGGCGCGGGCGCGGGTCGCCTCGAACATCCGCTGGGTGCCGCGCGGGGAGACGCCGACGGCGACGCGGCGGTCGTTGCGGGTCGCCTGCGTCAGTTCGGCCATGTACTGCAACAGGTCGTCGTGGACGCGGACGCGTTCGGGCGTCGCCCGCATCGCCAGCACCTCGTCGGATGAGAGCACCCGCTCGACGGTCGGACTGCGGGTGTCGCGGCCGGCGCGACGGCGCAGCAGTTCGACCTCGCCGTCGAGTTCGGGGTAGCCGATGGCGGTCTTCACCGAGAAGCGGTCGACCTGCGCCTCGGGGAGCGGGAACGTCCCCTCCTGTTCGACGGGGTTCTGCGTCGCGATGACGAAGAAGGGCTTGGGCAACTGGTGGGTTTCGCCGTCGACGGTCACCTGTCCCTCCTCCATCGCTTCGAGGAGCGCGGCCTGCGTCTTCGGCGGCGCGCGGTTGATCTCGTCGGCGAGGACGATGTTGGCGAAGATGGGGCCTTCGGAGAACTCGAAACTGCGGTCCTGCTCGTTGAAGATGTTCGTCCCGGTGACGTCCGAGGGGAGCAGGTCGGGCGTGAACTGCACGCGGGAGAAACTGAGGCCGAGCGCCTGTGCGATGCTGCGGGCGGTGAGCGTCTTGCCGGTGCCGGGGACGTCTTCGAGGAGGACGTGGCCGCGGGCGAGCACGCCGAGCATGATTCGCTCGAAGAACTCGTCGTCTGCGATGACCGCACCTTTCACCGTGTCGAGGACCTGGTCACAGGCGGTACTCGCTTCGGAGATATCCATGTATCCCGACAGGCGTTCTCGGAGAACTTAGACCCATTGGCCCCTCTGTGAGTGTCACTGACACTGTCGAATCGGTTCGGAGAAATCGAAACCGATTAAACGAGGGCGGGCGATTGTAGGAACGGAAGCCGAGGTAGCCTAGCCTGGCCAAGGCGGTAGATTCGAAATCTACTGTCCGTTCGGACTCGGGAGTTCAAATCTCTCCCTCGGCGCTTTTCAGAGACTCACACTCCGAGCGGCGCGTTTCATCGCGCCGCGAGGCTCGGTTCTGTGTACCCGCCCGACGAGAGATTTGAACGAGAGGACGAGCGACCGGCGGGAGCGAAGTCCGCGTAGTTCAGATCTCTCGCTCGGCGCTTTTCGGATCGTTGCACTCCGAGCGGCGCGTTTCATCGCGCTGCGAGGCTCAACGAGGTAAACGTCGGTCGAGAGATTCGAGTTAGGGAGTGGAGCAAACGAACGCGAGCGGAACGACCGTGGTTCAGATCTCTCTCGGCGCGTCGAATACTCCAGTAAAAATGGAGACGGGTGAGACAGTCTCGACCGCTACCCGCCGATCGGATTCTCGTAGTAGGTCGTCCGGCCCACCCGCTCCGCGCTCCGGCGGGAGTACGCCCGAATCAGTTCCTCCGCCGCCAATTCTTCGAGCGAATCGCGGTCGACGTAGAGGAACGAGAGTCGGACGAGCGGCGTTTCCGAGGCCGCGTCGTCACTCGCGGCGGACGCGCTCGCGAGATGTTCGCTGTCCGATTCGTAGTACCCGACGCCGCCGAACCCGGAGGCGTACTGGAACTCGCGGACGCCGCGGACGAGCATCGTCCCGTCCGGAGTCGGCGGTGCGCGTCGGCGGCTCCCGCCGTTCTCGTCGCTGTCGTACTCCGGGCCGAACGTCACCGAACCCGCCGCATCCTCGGGTGCGGCCTCCGCCCACGTCTCGACCGGTCCATCGCCGCTCCACGCCTCGGCGATTCGCCCCGGCGACAGACACTCGCACCACGTCGACTCCGGCTGGTGTAACACCATCCTGTTCGTCGGAATCTCCCGATTCGCGTACGCGACGCCGTTTTCGACCACCCGCGTCCGTTCTGCGGGGAGAATCGGTCGACTGGCGGCGAGAACATCGGCGTCGCCGGCGGCGAATCGTCGGAAACCCTCGGTCGTCTCCGCGACGCGAAACGAGACGCCGACGCTCGGATCGCTCTCACGGAATCGAGCGACTGCGTCGCGCGCCGTCTCGCGCTGCGCCGGACTCGCAGCGACGACCAGCTGCCGGCTGCGTCGGTCGCTTTCGCTTCCGCCGGCGGTTCCGGCCGGGAGCCCCACTCCGGCCGTCACCCCGGCCAGTACGAGGAAGCCGCGCCGCGACGTCGGGGCGCGCCGACGCTTTCGGGAACGCCGGCGACGACGCTCTTCAGTCGAAGTCATCGCGTGAACACTCCCTCACGGTTCACTTCCCGTCCTTCGAGTCGTCCTCGTCGCCGACGAGGGCGTCTTCGCCGTCCGGTATCGGGCTGTTGTACGTCTCCGGCTTCGACTCCTCGACGTCCGGTTCGTATCCGTCGAGATCCTGTTGGTTGAAGAAGGAGAACTCTCCCTCGTCGTCCGGCGACGTGCCGGTCGTCCACGGTTCGTCGGGGTTCGACTGCTCCTCGATGTCCGTGGACATGAACGCGTAGTTGTACTCCTGGTTCTCCGCCTCGTCCGGGAAGCTGTCGGGAATCGGAAGCACGTCGTAGGGGTCGTCGGGGTCACCGAGGTCCTTCAGCATCTGCGTCCACTGGTTCTGGTGCATCGTGTCGCGCGCGATGAGGTACGAGAACATGTCTTTCATCCCCGGGTCGTCGGTCATCTCGTACAGTCGGCAGGCGAGCTGCCGTCCCGTCGACTCGGCGGCGATGTTCGACTGGAGGTCGGCCGCGAGATTGCCGCTCGCGACGACGTAGTTACCGTTGAACGGTGCGCCGTTGGCGTCGACGAACTGCGGGTTCAGTCCGCCGGAGAGGAACTGTCTCGGTTGGAGTCCGGCGAGCGTCGCGTAGTCCCTCCCGCCCAGCACCTCCTCTTTCAGTTGGACCGGCGCGCCCTGCAAGTTCTTGTGAACGGCGGTGACGTACATCTCGACGTGGCCGAACTCCTCGGCGGCGGTGTCGATGAGCGCCCGGCGATACGGTTTGAACTCCTCCGTCTTCGGCAGTCCCATCGCCTGCGCCATGTACTGGAGCGCGACCCGGAGCTCGCCTTCGACGCCTCCGATGCCCTCCTGGAGCATCTTCGCGAATATCGGGTCCGGCTCTTCGACTTCGACTGGGTACTGCAGTTGGTCTCCTTCGTGGTAAAACATTTACTTCACCGTTGAATATCGCAGGCGTTTTGCACATAAAGACAATACACGACACAGGCGAGTTACAACCGTCCAACTAAGTACAGATGAATTGAGCGTCCGCGTTTCGAGTGTGTCCGCTCACTGAGGACCCGGAGAGAACTCGCGCGTTCGGCGACGAGCGGACGCGACTACTCGGAGGGCGTGTCGGCCACCGTCTCGTCTCTCGTGCCGTGGTACACCGCCTGCACGTACGCCTCCGGATTCTCGATAACCCACTGTCGGGCGGTCCCGAAGTTGTACGTCTCCAAGCCGTCGAGCACTTCCTCGGAGAGCAATTCGTGGGTTCCCATCTGACGGAGCGTCTTGAGTTCGCAGTGCACTTGGCGCGGTACCGCGACCGGTTCGGTATCGGAGTCTCCCATCGACTGAGTTCGCAACGCACAGACGTATATCGATTCGCCGCGACGAGACCGCCCTCACCCACCATCGCGGACGCGGTGGCGGTCGTCGACACCGGCTTTAGTACGGACGGACACGGAAACTTACATACTGTCTTCCTTTGAAACAGTGAGACATGCGAAGGTCAGTCGGCAGTCGAACACGCTCGGAGTCGACGTCGCAAGCTATCGTCGCGCTCCTCGCACTCGTACTGAGCGTCGAGTTGGTCCTCTCGGCTGCGTCCTATCTTCTCGCCGGGCTGCTCCATGAAGGAGTCGTCGAACGGACGCTCGACTCGCTGGCGTTCCTGCTCACGGTCCCCGACGGGATGGTCTCGGCGTGGGGAGTACTGCTGTTCGGCCTCGTCGGTCTCACGGCAACCTGTTCGATTGCACGCGAGGTACTCCGTAGCGTCTCCGCCGTCGCCTCCCGTCCGAGTGTGAGCGACCGGTCGCCGGAACTGGACCCGATCGCCGCCCTCCAGATGCGCTACGCCGACGGCGAACTGAGCGACGAGCAGTTCGAACGAAGACTCGCACACCTGCTCAGAAGCGGCGAGCACGGCGAGTCGTCGCCGGAAAACGTCTCACGAGACGACCGCACCGAGTGAGTCGGGGCGGTCGCACCTCGGCGTGAAGCCGCGGCGGCTCTCACCGTCACCGTCGTCTCCCCGAGACGCCCGTTTCGGTGCGAGCCTCCCGATTTATCCGGTCGTCGCCCCTTAGAAGAGGTATGCAGCGCGACCGCGCGTTTCTCCTGTTCGCGATAGGGATCGTCGGCGTACTCTCCGCACTACTGCTGTTTCCGTTTCTTCAGTACATCCTCGCGGCGGTCCTTCTCGCCTACGTGTTGAAGCCGGTTCACCGACGGCTCGAACCGCGAATCGGGTCTCGAATCGCCGCCGCGGCGCTCATCGTGGTCTCGACGCTGGCCGTTCTGCTCCCCATCGCCCTCGTCGTGCAAGTCGTCCTCCAGGAGGCTCGCTCCGTCGTCACCGCCGTCCGCGACCTGCTGTCGGGGTCGACGCCGTTCGGTGAGCTCGCCCAGATGGGTCTCTCCGTCGAAGCACTGTTCGGGTCCGCAGAGGGAAGCGGGTCGACGCTCGTCGGCAGCGTCGTCGACGTTTTCGGTGGCCTCTCGAACGCGGTCATCGGCCTCACAGTCCTGCTGTTTCTGCTCTACTATCTATTGACCGACGGAACGGCGCTCGTCGCGTGGATTCGGCGAGCGATTCCGCTGCCGTCGCCGATACAGGACGAACTCCACGCTCGTATCGACCGACTCATGTGGGCGGTGCTGGTCGGCAACGTCCTCGTCGCCATCGTGCAGGGAATCCTCACGGGCATCGGATTCGTCATCGTCGGCTTTCCGAGCGCCATCTTCTGGACCGTCTTCACGGTTCTGCTCTCGCTTCTGCCGCTCATCGGCGCGTCCATCGTCTGGTTTCCGGCGGCCGTCTATCTCGGACTCACCGGCCGATACGTCTCGGCGGGCGTTCTGTTCGTCTACGGGGCCGTCGTCGTCAGCCTCTCGGACAACTACCTTCGTCCCGTCATCGGCGGGCGGGAAGCGCATCTCAACCCCGGTCTGTTCGTCGTCGGTATCTTCGGCGGCGTCGCGGCGTTCGGGTTCATGGGTATCTTCTTCGGCCCCATCATCCTCGGCGTGCTGAAAACGCTCGTCGACGTGTACGTCCGCGAGTACGCCGGCGCTGACCAGCTGCCGGTCGGCGGCGACTGACCCCGGTCAGAACCGGTCGAAGCCGGACTGTTCACTCTCGGTCCCGCCGCGGAGCCGGCGTCGGCGCTTGTCGTACGCGCCGTCGAGCGCGACTCGTTCGCGACGGCCGACGAGATATGCGTCGACGGCGGAGTCGTCTCGCGGGTCGGCCAGTCGAACCCAGACGCGAGGCTCGCCCCCGCCGGAGAGCGACGCCGCCCACGACTCGGCGTCGGCACGCGTTCCGAAACGGCGACGGGTCCCGCGGCGGACGACGGCGGCACCGACCGCGCCGTTGGTCCGCCGCGCCGACGGCTTCACTTCGACGACGAACTCGCTCACGGTGACGGACCGAGGTTCGCCGTCGACTCACTTCGGTGTTTCACTTCGCCCGACTAGAAGGGGCCGCATCCCATCGTCGTCGACCACGACGAACACTCCAGCCGCCCGCCTTCGCGGACGGCGACGGTCGTCACCGACTCGTTGCAGTCGAAGTTCGACCGGTCGACGCCGACCGTCGCGGCCGACGCGTCCTCGATGTCGACGACGGTGGTGTAGTTCGCCGGACGGTGCAGCGTCAGCGCGACGTACTCGTCGGCGGCCAACTCGAACGTCCGCTCGAACGTCTCGTGCGCTCGGAGCGTGTTTCGGTAGACGGCGACGGTTATCTCGCGGGGCGGGCCGTCGTTCCAGACGTTGAGTCCGTGCGGTCCGTTGTTCGCCGGGCGGAGGACGCCGAACCGAGAGCCGACGTCGACCCGTTCGGTCGGACTGCCGTCGAGTCTCGCGTCGAACTCCACGTCGTGGGCGGCGGGTGGAAACTGGGCGTTCTTGCGGAACTCCGGCAGTCGACCGGCGCACCCGGCGGTTCCGCCGACGGCGACCGTTCCGAGGAGGGCACAGAAGCGGCGACGTTGCATACAGTCAGTAGTATCGACATCAGTGATAAGTTTCATGATAGGTAAAATAACCGACTTCGTCACGCAGTCTGTCGATTTTCGACTGGGGAGAGTTGACACGTGTGTCACGATCGACGCTCGATGCTCTGGTCACTGACGAACTTGACTCGTCGACGGTGTGCGTCGCCGCAGTCTCGATACCAACCGGGTTCGGGAGACGACATACGACCGCCAGTCGTCGGCGGTCGTCAGGCAGTCAGCGGCCGTCGACGGTTAGTCGTCGGCGGTCAGCGTCGATGGTCAGCGTCGACGGCTAGTCGTCAGCGGGCGGCGCGTCGACCACCGCTTTCGGCGCGCGCAACCGGTCGAGCGCGTCGACCATCGCAACGACGCTCGCGCGGGTGATGTCGGCGTCCGCCGCCGCGACGCTCACCGACCGGTCGCCCCGGGAGAGTTCGACTGCGACGGTGACGACGGCGTCGGTGCCGCCGGAGATGGCGTCGACGCGGTACGACTCCAGCTGGAAGGCGGCGTCGGGACCGAGCGCCGTGCGAACCGCCTCGACGGCGGCGTCGACGGGACCGTTGCCCGTTCCGGCGGCGACGCGCTCCTCGTCGTCGACGGCGAGTCTGACGCTGGCGGTCGGGACGCCGCCGCCGCTGGTCGCCTGCAGGTCGACGAGCCGGACGCGGCGCTCGCGGGCGCGACCTTGCACGTCCTCGGCGATGGTGAGCAGGTCGGCGTCGGTGACGCGTTTGCCGCGCTCGGCGAGGCCTTTGACGCGTTCGACGACTCGCGCGAGTTCGTCGACGGTCACCTCGACGCCGTGTTCGTCGAGCGCCGCCCGGACGCCGGCGCGCCCGGCGTGCTTGCCGAGGACGAGGCGTCGTTCCCGACCCACCGTCTCGGGCGGGTACGGTTCGTACATCGCCTCGTCCTTCAACGTGCCGTCGGTGTGGATGCCGCTCTCGTGGGCGAAGGCGTTCTCGCCGACGACGGCCTTGTTCGGCGGCAGCGGCGTCTCCGTCGCGCGGGCGACGGTCTGTGCGAGCGAGTACAGCTCGTCGAGGTTCGCACACGCCACGCCGTAGCAGTGCGAGAGCGCAACCGCGACTTCTTCGAGCGCGACGTTGCCCGCGCGCTCGCCGACGCCGTTGACCGTGGCGTGGACGAGGTCCGCGCCCGCCCGGAGGCTGGCGTGGACGTTCGTCATGGCGAAGCCCAGGTCGTCGTGGACGTGCGTGCTCGTCGGGCCGTGCTCGGCCAGTTTCGAGACGACGCGCTCGGTGTGCTCGGGGCCGCCGTGGCCGACGGTGTCGCAGTAGCAGAAGCGGTCGGCTCCGGCGTCGTGCGCGGCCGCGGCGAGGCGGTCGAGGAACTCGAGGTCCGCCCGGGAGCCGTCCTCCCCGAGCACCTCGACCCACAGCCCGTGGTCGCGGGAGTACTCGACGAGTTCGACCGTCGTCTCGACGACCGAGTCGCGGTCGGTGCCGACCTTCCGTTCGACGTGGCGGTCGCTGGCGGGGACGACGAGGTTGACGCCGTCGACGCCGCAGTCGAGCGCGAGGTCGACGTCGGCGCGGACGCCCCGAGCGAAGCTCGTCACCGTCGCGTCGAGGTCGAGGTCGGCGACGCGGGCGATGGCGTCGCGTTCGCCCGCGCCGGTACAGGCGCTTCCGGCCTCGACGAACGGCACCGCCGCTCTGTCGAGTGCGCGTGCGATGTCGACCTTCTCGGTCGCCGAGAGCGAGACACCAGGCGCTTGCTCGCCGTCTCTGAGCGTCGTATCCAAAAGCAGTACGTCGCGTCCGTCGAGCGACGCTGCGAACGGGGTGGCAGTCGCGTTCGCGTCGTCGGTCGATGAGTTATCTTGGGCGCGGAATTTCTCGGCCAGTCGCCTCGCGGCGACTTACCCTATCCTCCGTGCCAGAACTGGTATGGTCCGACATTGTAGACGCCTCCTTAGGCCGTCGGCATATCAACTTGTGGGGTATGACAGAACTTGCCAGCCGGATTCGCCGCCGCGGTCGGTTCAGTCGATGCCGGACCAGTCGCCGTCGGTTCGCTCACTCGACGAGTTCGACCGAGTCGCCCTCGTCGACGCCGTCGGCCGCCCCCGCCGGGAGCTCGACGATGGTGTCGGCGATTCCCCAGCCGAGGCCGGTCCATCCGGAGAGTCGGGCCCGCTTTGTCACCTCGCCGTCGACCATCCAGAGCGCGTCGATCGGAAACGGGACGAACAGCATGTGGAGGCTCCGGCGCTCCGCCTCGTCGAAGCGAAAGACGAGCGCGTAGTCGTCGGGGACCGACCGTCGGAACATCAGACCCCGACTCTGTTGGAGAAAGCCATCCGCGAACTCGACGGTCCTCGCTATCGGTCGTCCCTCGTGAACGAGTTGCACGACTCGGCGTTACGACGGAGCGGTAAAAGTGTGTCAGATTCGCTCGATAGGAGACGTTACCGCATGCCGGCCGCGAGCGTCCGCCGCCCGCCGCCGTCTTTCTGTTCGTAGACGGTGATTCGGCCGTGGCTCTCGACGACGATGGTGTAGCTGAGCGCCTCGAACGCGACGGAGCCGCCGAGACTGGTCTTCTCGGTGCCAGCAAAGAGGTTGTTCAGCGCGTCGGGGTTGATCGACTCGTGCATGAAGGGGTCGAGGTCGAGGGGGTCGACACCCTCGACGGACGCGATCGCGTCGATGACTGCGAACGAGAGGTCGGTCTCGGCGGGGTCGACGATGACTTCGTGTCGTTGTCGATAGCGGTCGGTGTCGTAGGAGTGTCCAGTGTGAGATGATGAGTGGTCTTTCATGTATATATCGCGCCCATGCTGGCGTCAGCGACCAGCAGTAATCTGGTTGTAATCCATCTACCAACATCTGGGGTTTTCAACCTACCGTTTCATATGCGATAGTTCTGAAGTTATTTTATATCGAATTTCAAAACCGAATAAGACTCATCGGACGACTGTCTTCAAATCTAGCTGATATTTACGGGAATATTGTGTACTCCAGACTCAGAAACCGAGACGCGCGAACGCACGTCGTCGCTCGCGGCTGTCGGTGGCGTCGGTAGATAACACCGAACGTCGAGCGTTCAAGTAGCGCCGGAACCGAGGTGCGCACACATGGAGAAGACGCCGGAGGGAACCTCGGTCGGCGTGGACGACCCGTACGAGTTCGCCGGGCGGTGCGACCACCTGACCGGCGACGGGCGGTGTCGGTACGCGCTGAAGCACGCGGGCGACGACCCCGAGTTCGCCCGCGCACGCCGCGCCGACGAGTACCGCTGTCTCGTCGGCGAGGCCGACTGCGACTGGCGCGACTGTCCGCACTACCGCTCGACCACCGACGGACGCGAGTGTGTCCGCTGCGGGTTAGAGGAGATTCGGATGGCGCACCGCTCGTCGGCGCGTCCGCTGCTAGAGGAACACCACCTCTCGTACCACGGCAATGGCGGAGACGACGCCGACCCGTCCCACGAGATCACGGTGTCGCTCTGCCGCTGGTGTCACGCGAAAGTCCACCGCTCCTTCGCCCGCGTCGACGACGACGTGAATCCCGACACCGAGGCGCTGGCGGCGCGCGAACAGCGCCGCAGCGAGGAGCAGTCCGAGTTCGGGTTTCGGTCGGCGAGCGAGCGGTTCGACCGCACGTCCGACGACCGTTCGTGAGGGGCCCCACCGCCACGGTTCGACCTCGCACCCGCTCGGCGTCGCCGTGAACACTCGACTCTCACGTTCTTCGATGCACGAACGTGCTCATATCGCCCCGACTCCGATTCGTTTTTAGGCTCGTCGGTCCAACCCCCGCCATGACCAGAATCGTCGTCATCGACAACCACGGGCAGTTCACACATTTAGAGCAGCGGGCCTTGCGCGACGCGGGCGTCGACACCGAGCTCGTCGACAACGAGACGCCGTCCGAAGAGGTGGACGCCGACGGCATCGTCCTCTCGGGCGGTCCGGACGCCGACCGCGCCGGGCGCTCCGCGGAGTACCTCGACCTCGACGTTCCCGTGCTCGGCATCTGTCTCGGCATGCAGGTGATGGCGGCGGAGCTCGGCGGACGCGTCGGGTCGGGCGACTACGGCGGCTACGCCGACGTGACCGTCGAAGTGCTCGACGACGGCGATCCGCTCATCGGACCGCTCGCGCCCGAGACCCGCGTTTGGGCGAGTCACGCCGACGAGGTAAAGGAGCTTCCCGAGGGCTTCACCCACACCGCGACGAGCGACGTCTGCGGTATCGAGGCGATGAGCGACGTCTCCCGCGACCTCTACGGCGTCCAGTGGCACCCCGAGGTCGCCCACACCGAACGCGGTCAGGAAGTGTTCGAGAACTTCATCGCCCGCTGCGAGAACTGAGCGACCCGAGCGTCGCCGAAGGAACCCTCCGCTCGGACTGACACCGGGAGTGACTGTCACACCGGTGCGACAAGTAGCGAGGTTTTAGGAGGCACGCCCATAATCTCGTCGGCATGACAACGTCGCAGAGCAACCTCGCCGGGTTGTCGCGGTTTATCTTCCGCGCTCCCTCGTGGTACGCGAGCCTCGGGTTCGCGCTGCTCATCGCCGGCATCGCGGGCGTCGGGGCGTTCGACTCCGGCCTCCGCGAAGGGACGTGGCGGGGTCTGTTCTTCGTCGGCAAAGACGCCTGGGAGGGCATCTTCTTCGTCGGAATTCCGACCGTCGTCGCCAGCGTCGCAACCACCGGCGTCGACCGGTTTCTCGGCGGCCGACTGACGCCGAACCGGTCGTCGCTGCTGGCGCTGGCCTGCGAGATCGTCCTCATCGGTCTGCTCACCGTCGCGGCCATCGTCGCCGTGTTCGCCTCGCTCGACCAGCGGTTCGTCTACAACGTGCTCATCGTCGCGCTCGCGTCCATCTTCGCACTCCGCCTGCTCGTCATCATGGCGGTGTCGCGCTCGTCCATCCTCGTCGCGTCGGTTCCGGCGAGCATCCAGACGCTCGTCTCGGCGGTACTGCTTTTCATCTACAGCGGGACGCTCAGCTTTCTCGAAGTCGGCGGCCCCATCCTCGACGCCTACCTGATGCCATACTTCGCCCGCTCCGAGCAGGCACCCGAAGTCGTCTCGGCGCTGACGCTCGACCACTTCGTCCTCCTCGGGGTCATGTGCGTCATCTACGCGATGAGCGTCTACGCCTTCCTCGAAGTCATCGACCGTCCGTGGCGCAACAGCCTCGGCGTCTCCGTCCTCGACTTCATCCGCGGGTTCATCGGCCACATCGCCGAAGGCTCCCGAGAGCTGGAGGACTTCTTCGAGCAACTCGGTCAGGAAGCCGTCGTCCCCGTCACCGTCCTCGCGTTCCGCGACGCCGACGGCGACGAGAAAGCCCAGTTCATCCTCCCGATGATACACCCCGGCCCGATGGGCGAAATCGGCGGCGGTAACTTCCCCGAACGCGTCGCCCGGCGCAGCGAGGGGCTCGCGTTCCCGCCGCACGCGACGGCCGGCCACGACTTCAACCTCGTCACCGAACGGGAGGTAGACACTATCCTCGAAGCGGCCGAGAACGCCCACGAGCGTATCGAGTACACCGTCGAAGCGTCCCGGAGCGTCCGCGTCGACTCCGGCGAGGCCAAGTTGCTCGGACAGCGCTTCGGCGACGACGCGCTCGTCGTCTCGACGTTCGCGCCGAACTTCGCCGACGACGTGGAGTACTCCGTCGGCCTCTCGGCGGCGACGGAGGCCCGAACCACCGGCCTCGACGACGTGCTGCTCGTCGACGCCCACAACTGCAACAACGGCCTGGAGGGCCCGGACCTCGGCCACGTTACGCCCGGGAGTCGGCGCTCCTTCGACATGATTCGAGGGGCCGGAGCGGTCGGCCGGGCGCTCTCCGAGGCCGACACCGACCGGTTGCGTCTGGGCGTCGCCTCGGACCCGACCGAGTGGACGCCGCGAGAGGGTATCGGGCCGCTCGGCATCCGCGTCGCCGTCTCGGAAGTCGAGGGGCAGCGAACGGCGTACGTGCTCGTCGACGGCAACAACATGGAACCGGGGCTCCGCGACAGCATCGTCTCGGACCTCTGTGAGAGCGTCGACTCGATATCTCCCGGCGACCCCGAAGTCGTCGGCGCACCCAGCACGAACGGCGGCGATGCGAAGGCGAGCGCCGAGCGTGTCGTCGGAGACGGCGGCGGCCTCGTCGACGCCGCCGAGGTGATGACCACCGACACGCACATCGTCAACACCGTGAAGGCGGACAACCAGGTCGGTGCGGCCATCGACCACGACGAACTCCGGTCGTTGATTCGCCGCCTCGCCTCGGAGGCCGTCGCCGACTGCGAACCCGTCGAGTCCGGGATGGCCGTCGAACACGCCGAGGTGACCGTCTTCGGTAACGACCGCACCGAGACGCTCGCCAGCCACGCCAACGTCGCCGTCTCGATGGGCGGGGCGTTCGCCGCGGCTATCGCCTGCGCGACGATACTCGTGAGCGTCCTCATCTTCTTCCTCGCGTGAGCGGTCCACGCTCCTCGTTCGCCGATTCGGGTACCGCGTAGCGAAAACGAGAGGCCGTCGGGAACTGGTGTGTCGAGAGAGAAAGGAGCTACCGCTATCGGCCGCCGGCGCGTCTTCGGCGCCGCCGAGTCACTGACTCAGTCGGAGTGTCCGGGTCCGAATTTCGCCGCAACTCGGGCAGACGTGGCGATACAACACCTGTGAACCGGTCGTCCGCGCAGTCCACTTTCCGTCCTCGTCCTCGTACCCGCACCGCGGACAGCGCAAGTCGGCTCGGTCGTAGTGCGACCGGAGTCTGTCCAACGCCGTCGTTCCGCTGCGGTCTCGACCACCGGTAGCCATGTGCTAACTATTAGCATTCATAACCATAACTGTTCGCCTCGCTCGGAGGGAGAGTTCCGGAAAGAAAGCGGCGGTCGCGGCTATTCGCTCGCTGCGAACAGCTCGTCGACGGCGTCGCGCGCCGCCAGCGCCGCCTCGTCGGCGACGACTTCCGGGTCGACGTCGTCGGGCGCGTTCAGGTACACGTCCACGTCCAAGACGCCGTCCTCGAACGTGACCGTCACGTCCATGTCACGCACGTCCGACTGCGTGTAGTGCGCGAAAATGACGCCTTCGGCGGCGTCCGCGGCGGTCTCGACGACCTCGTCATCTGTCGGTTCGGCGTCGGCGCCCATCTACGCGCCGCCTGCGCCCGGACCGCCCATCCCGCCGGGACCGCCGGGGCCGCCCGCGCCGCCGCCCTGCAGCATCTGCTGGAGCTCGGTCTGCAGGCTCTCGAACTGCTCCTGCACGCGCTCTTCCTGCTTTTTGAGCTGTTCGACGCGGATTTCGAGGCTCTCGACGCGGTCATCGAGCTGGTTTCGGGCCTCGTCGTACTCGGTCTCGACGAGCAGTTCGCCGACTTCGCGGTACATCGTCGCGTCCTCGTCGATGTCGTCGAGCGCTTCGAGCGCCGTCTTCGACTCCGAGAGCGTGCTCTCGGACTGCTGTTTCTGTGCGCCGACGCGCTGTGCGGTCTCCTGAAGGTCCTGCAGTTCTTCGAGCTTCTCCTGCGCCTCCGGTGGCAGACTTCCTTGCATAGTCGGTCCGATGCGCGCCGGACTGAAAAAGCCCCGTATTTACTCTCCCGCCCGGGGGTCGGCGGCGGCTCCCAGCCCCGAGACGCGCTCTGCGACGGCGACCATCCGGGTCCACGAGTTGACGCCGGCGCGGAGCGCGACGAGGTCCGAGGCTTCGACTCGCACTTCGACGGTGTCTCCCTCCCTTGCGACGCTCGCGCGCGACCGCTCGTCGTCGATCTCGCCGACTTCGACGCGGACGCTGCGCTCGACGACGCGGGCGCGCCGCTCGTCGGGGTACGAAAAGCGGAGAACGCTCAGATGCGACACTGATTCGCAGTTACTTCACGTCGACTTCTTTGACGACGCGAGCGCGCTCTTTCAGGAGCACGCGGTGACCGCAGTACGGACAGCGGACGCCCCCGTACTCGTCGAGTTCGACGTCGCGTTTACAGCGGGAGCATTTGTAACTCATACTGTGTGATTACTCGTCTTCGTCGAGCGCCGCGCGGATGGAGCGTCGGACAGAGCGTCCGCCGGGCGTCTCCGGTCGGTACGCGCCGCCGGTGAACTTCTCGCCCGTCTCTTTGTTGACCCAGATGCCCGTGCCGAGACGTTTGACGTCCTCGCCGTCGACGCTGGCGTTTCGCATCTCGGATTCGATGTCGGAGACCCGCTTGCGCGCGACTCGACCGTAGCGCGCGCCGAAGCGACCCGCGCTGCCGGTCTGTCGTGCCTTGTTGTCGGCCATAGTGCTGACACCTATCCCGAGCGGACAGATAAAGCCTACGAGTCCGCCTTTGATTCGCAGATGGTACTACCGGGTGTTCGATTGGAAATCTCACATAAAACCATGACTGTGAAAGCGCCACAGTTTGGGGTGTCTGGCGTCGGTTTCTATGCGCGCTGGGGACTGCCCCGGGTGCTCACCTCACCATGTCAAACGACCATACGCTCGGACGCCAAAGCGACCACCCGACGCACGCACCGTCCGCAGCCGTCGACCGTGTGCGCTTAGACGAAACGTTCGACGCGCTGTCGAACCGACGCCGACGCGACGTGTTGTACTATCTCCATCAGGCGAACGGCGAAACCGTCGACGTCTGCGACGTTGCGGACACGATGACTGCGTGGGAAGTCGAGTGTCTCGACGACGTCGAACCCGACCACTTCCGGAGCCTGCTGGTGTCGCTTCGGCACGTCCACCTCCCGAAACTGGACGACATCGGTGCGGTCAGCTACGACCGCGACCGAGACACCGTCGAACAGTCCGACAGTCCCGTGATTCACGACTGGGTCGACCTCGCGGCTGTCGAAGAACTGACGTAGCGGTGCGCTCTCTCGCCGCCCCGTTCGATCGTGCGGTCTCTGTCGGACTCGTTGCACCAACTGCCAGCCGATCTATCTTCACCGAACCGTGCGGTAGTTTCGCACAGACCGGGACGAACGCCAGCCGCTCATCGCCGACCGTACCCTTTCGAGTTCGATTCTCGAAAGAGCGTTGGCGAAAACGCCGGGAGTGATCGTCACGCCCGACCGGCAGTACAGACGGGAGACGGGGCCGTGTCTCCTGCAGATTCAAGCGACCGGTCGAAACACCAGCGCAAGCGTGGTGTCCGCCCGACCCGCTCGTCGGTTCGTCTCGACCGCTCAGTCGGCCGACTGTAGCTCCGCCTCGACGAGCGCGTCGTTCAGGTCGTCGCGGACGCGCTCGCCCGTCTCGCGGTCCATCGCCGTCGTCACCACGCGGTTCTCCTGGACGCTCGACCCGTCGCGCAACAGGAACCGGACGTTGCCGTTGTCGTCGGCGCGGGTGACTTTCGCCCGCAGGCTCGTCCGCGACCCCTTCCCGCCGGCGTCGATGGGGCCCGGGATTATCTTCTTGACGTGCGGGTGACTGGCGACGACGCCGATTGCTTTGCGGCCCTTCCGCCCGCCGATGATCGTCGTGTGAGACCCGCCGAGCTTCTCGCCCGGCGGCGCCTCGACGACTTCGAGCGCGCGTTCGCCGCGACTCTCTACGACGGCCTCGACGGGGTCGTCGTCGCGGACGCGGTAGAACTCGTAGTGCAGTTGCGCGCGCGTCTCGCGGATGACGCCCCGGTCGCCCGCCGCGTACACCGTCTCGGGGCGCTTGCGCCGGACCTCGTCGGCGACGCGTCCGGCGAAGTTCCGTAGTTCGACGACGCCGGACTCCTCGCCCGTCTCGGGCACCGTCGTCACCGTCGTCTCGCCGAGAACGGCGTCCTCGTCGAGAAACGTGAGCGTCGCCCGGTCGCGCGAACAGTCGAGGACGACGGCGTCGCAGTTGCCGGTGCGGCAGGTCAGACAGTAGTCTCCGGGTCGCTCTAACGGCGTGCCGCACCGACCGCAGTGCATACCGAATCTGGTTTTCGGTGACCTATAACTCCGTTCGTTTGGGGGCGTCAGAGGAGCCAGTCGAACGCCTCGCTGAACGCTTCGCGTCCGCCGGTCTCCAGTACCGAGCCGTGCCCGACGAGAACGCGGTCGAACTCCCACGCGAGCATCTCTCGGACGGAGGTCCGCGCCGCCGCCTCGTTCACCACCGTTCTCTTGAAGTCCGGCGGTACTGCGAGACGGCCGTACATCCCGGCGAGACGCGCGACGAGTCGCGTCGCCGGAGGCGCGTCGGCGGTGACGTGATAGCAGAGGTCGCCGAGAATCAGCGTTCGGCTCGATCGGTGGAAGAACTCGACTTCCGAGAGCCACCGGTTGCCGAGAAACGCCGTCTGGTCGATATCGGCGCTCCACCGCGGGTCGGGCGTCCCGCCGAGCAGGCCGTCGAAATCGAGGTCCGACCGCCGGCGGTCGAGACCCGGTGCGGCCAACAACTCGGCGCGCGGGTACGCCTCGCGGTACTGCTCCATGTGGAGGTGGCCGTGAAGCTTACTCGCCGGAACGACGAACCGTACGTCGCCGAGGCTGCCCAACGCGCGGCGGAGGTCGGGCGTCAACTCCGCGGGCGAGTGAACGAGAAGGCCGCCGCCCGAGAGGCGGACGACGACCATCACGCGACCGATTTCGAGTCCGAAGAAGCGCAGCGGTTCGCGGTAGGTCCAGAGACCGGTGTCGAGGCGTTCGAGCGGTTCGTGATCGGCGGTCATACGCGGTGAACGACGCCCGATGGGATGGGCGTTCGGGCTCAACCGTCGGAATCAGACCCGAACGTGAACGAGTGTCCGAGCGCCGCCAGCGCGGTCGATGCGACTGTAGTCATCCAGCCGACTTCGCCTCGAAGGCGACGAGGTGGACGACGAACGACCAATCGAGGAAAGAACCGACCGATGCGGCAACGGTGATAACCGCTGCTGCGGGTCGATAGCGGAGAAGCGAGTCTACGGAAGGTGGACTTTCGAGACGGGCACCGGAGTCTATCGCGCTCGCGTCATCGAGCTAAAAGAACTGTCACCGCCGAGCATTGTCCTTCCGATGCGTCACTGCAGCGGTCGTTTCACCCTCCGGAACGTTCTTGGCGCGTCAATCTACACCAGTGACATGAACCGTCCGCCCCGGTTCGCCCTCCTCTGCACCGCCCTCCTGGTCGCGTCGCTCGCCGCACCGCTCGCCGCTGCCCGTCCGCCGCCGCGTCCGCTCTGTGACGGCTGCGGCGACTCCTTCGCCGAGACGGCCGCCGGTCACGGCGTCGACCTTTCCGTCGAGCGGAGCACCGCGACCGTCCGTATCCACCGCAACGGGAGCGCGACGTGGGTCGTCCGCAACCGCGTCGTCGAGTCTGAGGCCACGGCGCGACTCCGGGGCAACGCCACGCTCCGCGAGTCCATCGCCGACCGCGCGATGTGGGACACCGAACTCCGGTCGTCGAACGTTTCGGAGGTGGGCGTGGTGACCGCGCGGTACCGCGAAGCCGGGTTCGCCGAGCGGTCGGTCGGCGGGACGCTCCGCTCGGGCGCGTTCACCGAGGGGTACGGCTACCGCAACCTCGCGGGACTCGGCGCGGACGAACTCACCGTCGTCGCGCCCGACGGAATGCGCGTCGGCTGGAGCACGCCGGGGGCGACCGTCTCTAACGACGGACGGCGGATGAGGCTCACCGAGTTCACCGATGCCCACGAAGGTCGGTTCGTCACGTTCGTTCCCGAAGACGGCGCGTTCGGGGCGGCGCTGAGTCCGCTCGCCGTCGCCGAGAAACTCGGTCCGATAACCGCACTGAACGTAGGCGTGTTCGTCGGACTGCCGACCGCGTTCTTCGCCACCCTCGTCGGCGGCGTCGCGGGCGCGGTGTCGTGGCTCTCGACGCGGAAGGGGCGCTTCGAGCGGGTCGAAAACTACGCGGGAGTCGGTCTCGTCGCGGTCGGTGTGCTCGCGGCGGCGCATCCGCTCTTTCCCGTGACGGTACTGGGAATCGGCGGGTTCGACGCGCCGGTGTTCGGCATCGGCGTCGGTCTCGCTGCGGTCGGAGTCACGCTCTCGACGACGGCGGTCCGCGAGCGCGCGACCTTCCGGACGGTGCTCGCGGGGGCCGCCCTCGCGACGTGTCTCGCCGCCGCCGCGGCTATCGGCGGGGCCGCGCTGTTCGGCGCGCACGGCGTGACGACCGCGCTCCTGTCGAGTCTGCCGTTCGTCGTTCCGGCCTTCGCGCTCCTTCCGGCGGGGTACGCGGTCGGCCGCGGAAACCGCCGCCTCGGGATTGCGACGTTGGCGTTCGCACTCCCGGTGATGTCGTGGTCGCCGCTCACCGCTCCGGTGGCCGGGATGGCGCTGTTGCTCGTCCTCCTTGCGGGCGTCTACGCCGTCGCCATCGCCCTCCTCGGTGCACCGCTGCTGCTCGTCGGGGCGTCGCTCGCAAGTGGCGGACGTGATGGCGGTGCGCCGCCATCCGAACCGCGCGACGACAGTACTGCAGCGAGCTAAGGTCGCCGGTCAGAGCTCCAGCGGCCCCGACTTCGTGTACTCGCGCATCACTGCCGTCGCGTACGACCCAGAGGGGAGCGAGAACTCGAAGTCGAGGGGGTTCTCCTCGATACTCATCCGCGACCGAACCAGAATCGCCCGGCGCGTCCCCGTCGACTCGAAGTTTCCGGGGAGGTCGAAGTCGGCGGGTTCGAGGTCCAACTCCGACAGAATCTCGCGCTCTATCTCGCCCGGTCCCCCCTCACCGAGTTCCGTCTCCGTCCCGACCAGCGGCGCGGTGACGAACGCGCGGCCGCGCTCGCAGTGCTTGCCCACGATGTCGACGCGACGCCCCGTCACGTCCTGCAGGCGGTCGGTGTCCGGGCGGAACAGGTCCTCGGGCGCGTCGCGGTCGGCGAAGCAGGCGACGTCACCTTCGACGGGTCGGTCGAACGGCAGCCCGCGGCGGAGTCGCTCCGAGAGGATGCGGTTGAACACGTACGACTGCGCGGCGTTGACGAACAGGCGCTGGAGATTCGAGGGGACGGCTTCGAGCGCGTGCCGCCAGTCCTCGTCGGTCTCCGCGCCGTCCTCGTCGAGGCGGTGCAGCATCGAGCGCTCGTAGCGGAGGTAGCCGGGCATCCGGTCGAGCGCGCGGTGCCAGTCGGGGCCGGCGCTGTCGGCTTCCGCGTCGACGACGGCGCGGGCCTCGCGGGTCTCGTCGGGTTCGTTCTCGTGGGGGTTGCCGACGTACGAGAGCACGGCTTCGCGCCACTCGTCGCGGACAACGTGGAGGCCGACGGTGTGCGTGACGGGACGGCGACTGCCGAAGCGCTGCTGGCCGAAGTAGTTCGGGACGCCGAGAACGTCGGCGTCGTCATCGACGCCGCCGAACTCGCGCAACTGCTCGGTTATCTCGTCGACGTTTTCGGGAACCTGGGCGTCGCGGACGCGGATGCCGAACGCGTTGCCCGCGAGGTCGCCGAAGGAGATGTCGCGGCCCGCGCGGCCGACGACCTCCACGTCGGCGTCGCGCACGTCCGGCAGGTCCGCCGGGTCGCCGCCGCGGACGGTGAACAACTGGGTCGTGACGGCGTGTTTGTCCTTTGTCCCGGCCCACGAGATGCGTTCGCGGCTGACGCCCAGCGAATCGGAGAGGCGCGCGGCGAAATCGTTGGTGTCCCACCCGCGCAGCGTCGCGCGGACGACGAGATTCGCGTACGCTCCGGGGTCGGAATCGACGGGCGCGGCGTCGAATGCCTCCAGTTCGCGGACCCGGAAGTCCTCGGGTTCGACGCGGAGCTCGCCGCCGATACCGTCGGCGTCGCTCACGTAGTACTCCATGCCGACCTCGCGTTCGATGGGGTGTCCCTCGCGCATCAGCGTCGCCTCGCTGCGTCCGTCTCTCGCGTCGGTACGTTCATACCCGCGGTTGCGGCGGTGGCGATAAAAGCGCTGTAGTTCGTCGGCCACAACCGAAAAACCCCTGGCGGCCGTCCGTTCGACCGGACAGATGACCGACTCCACTTCAGCTTCGGACGTCGAACAGACGCGGGAACTGCCGTTCGACGCGGCCGTCGTCGAACGCACTGCCGACGAAACCGGGGTCGGCGCGGACGACCTGACGGACGCGCTCCTCGTCCTCGACGCCGAACTGCTCGGTAACCACTCAGAGTACGAAGGCGGGTACGACTACGTCACTGTCGACGGACGGCGGGCGTACCTCGTCGACGAGGCGGTGTGGGAGGCGTTCGCGGCGTCGTTCGACCTCGACGAAGAGCTGCTCGCGGCTGCTCGTCGGGCGCACGACGAGCAGGCGCGACTCCTGTTCGATTCCTCGGTGGAGAGCGCTCCCCCGGCCGAGGACGCCGTCGGCGTGGTCGTCGGCGTCGACACCGCAGAGGAGATGGTCTGAGCGGGAACGGGAGCGTCGGGAGGCTCAGTACAGCGAGAGGTCGCCCGTCACCTTGTCGACCAGGTTGTCCTGTCCGGGGCCGACGGCGAGCGCCGTCACCGTGCCCGGGTCCAGTTGCGTGTGCCCCGCGTCGCGGACGACGGCGTGCGGCAGTCCCTCGCGTTCGGCGAGGTCAGCCAAGCGAAAGAGCTCCTTCTCGCCGCGGGCTTTCACGACGACTTTCTTCTGGCCCTCGCCTTTCCACTTCTTTCGTGTGCGCGAGTCGGCGTCCTCGTAGGCCGACAGCGACGCGTGGGCGACCTGCGCGGCGAGCTTCCCGCGGCCCATCCCGATGTCGGTCCGGGCGACGATGACCTGCTTCATACCACCACTCTCCCTCGGCGCGGTAAATCACCTGCTATCGTCGGACAGAAGACCGTCGGCCGCGAACGGAGATGTATGCCTCGAACGCCGCTGCTCCGCCCCGGTGCGTACTTCGAGGGACGGCGCTCGCCGCCGCTTCGGACGGCGGCGCTGGCCGTCGGGTCCCTCGTCCTGGCGAGCTTCGCCGCCACGTTCGTCTCGCTCGTCGTCCTGGCCGCCGGTCGAACCGGTCTCGGCGGGGTAGTCGTCGCAGCGCTCGCACAACTACCGCTGCTGCTCTTCGGCGTGCTCGCGTTCTGGTTGCTGGTCACGCTCTTCGTCCACCTGTTCGTCCGCTGGGGCGACGGCGACGGCGGGTTCCGCGCGTCGCTCGCACTCGTCGGGTGGACGCTCGTCCCGCTGTCGGTGCCGCTCGTGGTCGGTCCGCTCGCACCGCTGGTCCTCTATCGAGCGGTTCCGGCGACGCCCGAGACGGCTCAACCGACGTTCGCCGCCGTCGGCGTCGTGGGGCTTTTCGCGGTTCTCCTCGGGGCTGGCTGGCAGGCGTACGTCTGCTTCGGCGGGATGCGCCGCGTCCACCGGACGGAGACGCCCGTCGCCGCCGGCGTCGCCGCACTCGCCGCGGTGGCGACGCTCGTCCTGTTCCTCGGGTAGAGTGTCGGTGAATTCGACAAGAACTATACCGCTGTACCGAGTCGGCGCGGACGATGCCCCGCACGCCCCTCCTCCACCCCGGCGAGTACTTCCGAGAGCGCGCGCCCGGACTCAGTTTCGGTCGCGCGCTCGTGATCGCTCTACTCGTCGCACTACTGACGACAGCTGCCGTCGGGTTCGTCGGCTGGCAGTTCAGCGAAGCGTTGGACACGACCGTCACTGCCGAGAACGACAACCGACCACCGGACTGGGTCTGCGAACAGCACGGCGACGACTGGCCCGGGTGCGACCAGCCGGAGACGCGGGAGCTGAACCTCGGCGACGAGCTCTGGGACCGGTTCGCCGGCCTCCTCCCGGTCGTGTTCCTGTCGTCGCTTCTCGGGTGGGCCGTCGTCGGTGCCGTCCTCCACCTGCTCTCTCGCGGCGGCGACCGAGGAACGTTCGGCGATACGCTGGCCGTCGCCGCTTGGGGCGGCGTCCCGATGCTCGTCGAGTCGGCCGTCGGCGTCGTCGCGGCGATGCGGGTCATCCGCGAGACGTCGTTCTCGCAGAACCCCGAGACGCTGCTCGGGCAGCTGCAAGGCCTGAGTCGTTTCTCGACTGGCCTATCGCGTTCGCGCTCGGTCTCGTCGTCGCCGGGTGGCAGCTGTTCGTCTGGTCTGCCGGTCTCGAACACGCCCGCGGCCTCGATAGCGACGTGGCCCGCGGCGTCGCCGGTCTCGTCGCGCTCGTCGTGTTCCTCTTGGGAACTGTGAGCTAATCGAGGCAGATGAGCGACCGGCTCCGAGTCGACCGGGAGATTTTACGTGCTGGCACGCGGCCACCCCAGTATGATACTCTCGGACGTGGACCTCCTCGAACGGTTGGAGGCCGGTGACCTCGTCGTCGAACCGCTCGACGACCTCGACATGCAAGTGCAACCGGCGAGCATAGACCTCAGACTCGGCGAGGAGTTCCTGGAGTTCCAGCGGACGAACATCTCCTGTATCCACCCCAACAGGGAAGCGGAGATCGGCCAGTACGTCTCCGAGACGCACGTCGACGAGGGCGACGAGTTCATCCTCCATCCCGGCGACTTCGTGCTCGGGACGACGAAAGAGCGCGTCGAGATTCCGCCTGACCTCATCGCCACCGTCGAGGGGCGCTCGTCGCTCGGCCGCCTCGCCATCGTCATCCACGCCACCGCGGGTATCGTCGACCCCGGCTACGAGGGCCAGATCACGCTCGAACTGTCGAATCTCGGCACCGCACCGGTCGCGCTCTCGCCCGGGATGCGCGTCTCGCAACTCATCTTCACCGAACTGAAGACGCGGGCCGAACGTCCGTACGGCGTCGAACGCGGGTCGAAGTATCAGGGCCAGCGCGGCCCGCAGGCGTCGCGGCTGGGCGACGACCCCGAGTTCCACGGATGAAGTTCGTCGAGGAAGTCGTCGTCGAGGAGTTCCTCCCGACGTTCCGGTCGATGCTCGCCGCCGATCTGCGCGACAGAGAGTTCACCCAACAGGAGGTCGCCGAGGCGCTCGGCGTCAGCCAGAGCGCCGTCTCGAAGTACGCCCACGGCCGCGTCGCGCGCAACGAGGCCGTCGAGGCAGACGAGCGCGTCAGGGACCTCGTCGAGCGCGTGGCCGAGGGGTTGGCGTCCGGCGAGATGAGCCAGCTACAGGCGCTCGTCGAAGCCGAGGTGCTCATCCGCCGCCTCGAAGACGGCGACCTGCTCGCGGACCTCCACGAGGACGCGATGCCCGAGCTCGCCGAGTTCGAGGGGGAGTTCGACGTTCACGACCCCGACAGCGCACTCAGAGCCACCGAACGAGTGCTCTCGTCGGTCCGGCGCGGCCTCCGGACGCTGACGAACGCCAGCGGCTTCGCCGGACTCATCCCGCACGTCGGCTCGAACCTCGCCGAGTGTCTCCCCGACGCCGAGGAGATAGAGGACGTCGCCGCCGTTCCGGGTCGCATCTTCGACGTGAAGGGTCGCGCTACCGTCGCGGGCGACCCCGAGTTCGGCGCGAGCGGCCACGTCGCCTCCGTGCTGCTCTCGGCGCGGAAGGCGGGCGCGTCGGTCCGCGCCGCCGTCAACGTCCGCTACGACCCCGATATCGTCGAGTCACTCGAAGACGCGGGCTATCAGAGCATTGAGTTCGACCCCGACGCACCGACGGACGCCGTCGCCGCCGCGCTCGACGGCGTGGAACTCGACGAGACGTTCGTGCTATACCAGACGGGGAGCTACGGCATCGAACCGATCACGTACGTGCTCGGGCCGGACGCGCCGACCGTCGCCGCCGCGGTTCGAGAGCTGTTGCGATGAGCGACCGCGGGGAAGTGACTCGCCCGAGCGTCACGACCGCACAGGTGTTCTACAGCCGCTGGGCGCGGCTGTACGACGCGCTGGCGACGTACGGCCCCGGAGTCTCGACGCTCCGCGAGCGCACCGCCGCGGCGCTCGACCCACAACCGGGCGACACCGTCGTCGAGATGGGCTGCGGGACGGGCGCGAACTTCGCGTACCTCCGCGAACGCGTCGGCTCGTCGGGCGCTGTCGTCGGCGTCGACTTCTCGCCGGGGATGCTCGCCGTCGCCCGCGAGCGGGTCGCCCGCGAGGGCTGGGAGAACGTCCACGTCGTCCGCGCGGACGCGACGAAGCCACCACTCGGAGAGGCGGACGCCGTCGTCGCCTCGTTCGTCTCCGGGATGCTCGCCGACCCCGCCGCCGTCGTCGGCGACTGGGCCGGCCTCGTCGGTCCCGGCGGTCGCCTCGCGCTGTTGGAGTTGGCGCGGAGTACACGCCCCGAAGCTCGCCCGCTGAACGCGCTGTTCTACGGTCTCGTGCTGGCGGGGATGCCGTCGAAGCGCCCGGCGGATCTCAGCGCGGCGACCAAGGTGCTCGACCGCCGCGTCGTCGCCGCCCAGCGAGCGCTTCGAAATCGGTGTGACGACGCGACGTACTCGACGCACGCGTTCGGATTCGCCCGCCTCGGCGCGGGGACGGTTCGCTGAGTTCACCCTCGCTACCGCCGACGCGCGCGGTCGATGGCTTCGGCGAACTCCGCGGCGCGCTGGGACCCGACGATGACGTCTCGATTCCCCGTCCGTTCGATACGAACGGCCTCGCTCCCGCTGACTGAGTAGGCGACCGTACCGGGTCGCCACCGGATACCCCACCCGCCGAACTCGCCGATGGGGCTGTAGCTGGTCGCCTCCGCGGAGACTAGCTCTTCCCAGGAGATGCGCCGCGGCGAGCGGTGAACGGGGGCGAACCGAACGTAGACCCCGTCGTCTCGAACTTCGGTCTCCAGTCGGGCGTTGTAGAGCAGCAGTCCGACGGCGGCGAAGACGGCGAAGCCGATCACCGAGACGGGGCCGAGAAGGAGGGAGAACGCGAACCCGCCACCGAGGAGTAACCAGAGCCAGCGCTGACGGAACCGTTGCAGTTCGCGGAACGTCGCTTCGTCGCTCATGCTCCCCTGTTTCGTCGTCGGACGGATGGTTATTGCTGTCGCCCGCGAACTCGCCGACCGCCGCTTTCTCGCACCTCCCGCTCGGATTCACGGGGTCGCTCGACGGAGAGGCCGAGAGTTTCCTCGCGGCGGCTCTCGGCTCGAAACTCGTGGAACGAAACGGCGTCTACGTCGACGACGAAGCGGTTCGGTCGACCTCGTCGGTCGGTGACGAGCCGACTCGACACCGGCTCTGGGACGTGAGCGCGGGGTTGGTCGGCGTTCCGCCGGACGGTTGATGCGTTCTGCCGCGCTCCGCCGTCAGTCGTCCGCCGGCGCGGGCCGCTCGGGGACCATCTCGACCGGCGCGGCGTCGGCGTCGAGTTCGTCGAGCGCGACCTGCGCGGCGCGCTTACCCGACAGCAGCATCGCGCCGAACGTCGGCCCCATCCGGGGGAGCTTGTGCGTCGTCGCCGTCGCCAGCCCGGTGGCGACGAGGCCGTCGTGGACGAGGCCCGTCTTCTCGACGACCTGGTCTTCGCTCTCTGCGACCCACATCGAGTCGTGGCCCGGCGAGTCGTGGCCGGGGGCGCCGTACTCGTTCTCGCCCGTCTGGTCCATCCCGACGTTGTGCTCGCGGGCGTGTTCGATGCCCGGCGCGTCGAGGACGCCCCGCTCCTGAAGCTTCGAGACGACGACGGCCTCGTGCCCCGTCGCGTCGACGACGAGGTCGGATTCGACGGCGACGGGGTCGACGCAGGTGAGTTCGCGCGGCAGCGCGTGGACCGGGGTCCAGTTCATCACGACGCCGGCGACGCGGTGTCCGTCGCGGACGACGACGTCTGTGAACTCCGTCATGTTCTGCATCCGCGCGCCGGCGTCGCAGGCGGCGGCGATGAGCGCCGAACAGGCGTGCGGGCCCTTCGCGGTGTACAGCCCGTCGGCCTCCTCGGTCTCTTCGTAGGGGACGCCCAACTCGTCGAGCACCGTCTGGGCGGGGTCGCGGACGGTGACCGTGTTCATCAGGAAACCGCCGAGCCAGAACCCGCCGCCGAGGTAGTTGTTCTTCTCGACGACGGTCGTCTTCACGCCCCGGTCGGCGAGCTCTTTCGCCGCCATCAACCCCGACGGTCCGCCGCCGACGACGATGACGTCGCTCTCTGTGTAGTCGAGAAACTCCTCGCTCCACTCGCTGGCTATCGCGCGGGTCACTTCCGCCTCTCCGGTCGCGGAGAATCCGGTGAACTCCGACATACTACCTAGTGATACAACCGGGTGTTAATACTTTGTGGTCGTCCGGCCCGCGACGCTCGCCGTTCGGCGGGTCGCCTATCGGTGCCGCGACGGAGTCGCGTTCGAGCCGATTCGGCCCGGAGAAGGCGACGAGACTACCTGTAAACCCTTATGTGCGGCCGTGGCAGAGTCACAGTCGGAAATGAGCGACCTCCCCGACGAGTTCAAGTGCACGATCACCAACTGGGAGTACATCTACGGGCTCTGCCGCGACGTGAGCGACGACGTCAAAGAGTCGTCGTTCGAACCGGACGTGGTCGTCGCGCTCGCCCGCGGCGGGTGGTTCGCGGGTCGGTGTCTCTGCGACTTCCTCGGACTGGACGACCTGACGAGTCTGAAGATGGAACACTACGTCGGCACCGCTCAGAAGTCGGGCGAACCCGAGGTCCGCTATCCGATGCCGGAGGGCAGCGTCGAAGGCAAGAACGTGCTCATCATCGACGACATCGCCGACACCGGCGGCTCCATCGAGCGCGCCGACGAGTACGTCCGCGAGCGCAGCGCGAACGAGGTTCACACGGCGACGCTGCAACTGCTGCAGACCAGCGAGTTCGAGCCCGATTACGTCGGCGAGCGCCTCGAGGAGTGGGCCTGGATCGTCTATCCGTGGAACTTCATCGAGGACATGGTCGACCTCATCTCGGGCGTGATGGTGAAAGCCGACGAGGAGACGTTCGAACTCGACGACGTGCGCCACTACCTCGACGAGTTCCACGACGTCGATCCCATCGGGATGGAGATCGCCCAACCCGACCGCCTGCAGGAAGTGATGGCGGAGATGGAGCGCCGCGAGTTCGTCGAGACCACCGGGTCGGACGCGTGGCGGCTCATCGACAACGAAGGCGTCGGCGCGTAGTCGGTTACAGACAGCCTTCGACACCGTTCACACACCGTAGGTCGCCGCATCCGAAACGTTTGGTATCGTTGCACAGGTGGCTTCGAGCGTGTCACTGGTTTCTATCTTCGCCACTGCCATACTGCCGATCCTCACGTTGGCGGGCGTCGGTTTTCTACTCGGTCGAACGCAGAACGTCGACCCCGGTCCGTTGAACACGATTACGCTCTACGTTCTCGCGCCCGCACTCGTCTTTCACAGTCTCGCGACGACGACGCTCGGCGGTGGAACGCTCGTCCGAGTCGCCGCAGGCGTCGCCGTCTATACCTTCGCGATGATCGTCGTCGCCGAGGGTATCGGCCGACTGCTCGGCGAACCCGAACCGTTATTGAGCGCGCTCGTCCTCGTCAGCGCCTTCCCGAACGCGGGTAACTACGGCGTCCCGCTCTCGGAGTTCGCATTCGGCGCGACCGGACGCAGCACAGCGGTGCTCTACCTCTCGGTGCAAGGCGTGCTGATGTACACCGCCGGCATCTACATCGCCTCTCGGAGCGGCGGGTCGGCGGGGCTGGCCGGGTTCAAGCGCGTGCTCCGCATCCCGCTCGTCTACGCCGTCGTCGTCGCCCTCGCGGCGCGGTGGTTAGGCCTCGTTCCGCCCGTCGACGGCGCGGCGATGGAGACGCTGAAACTCGTCGGCGACTCTTCGATTCCGGTGATGCTACTCATCCTCGGCATCCAACTGGCCAACACCGACTACGGCTCCGCGCTCTCGCGCGTCGGCGTCGCGAGCGCGTTGAAGATGGCCGTCGCGCCCGTCGTCGGCTTGGGAGTCGCTTTCGCGCTCGGATTCGCCGACTCCACCGTCGCCCGCGTGTTCGTCCTCGAATGCGCGATGCCCGCCGCCATCACGCCGCTCATCCTCGTCATCGAGTTCTCCGACGGTGTGACCATCGGCGGTCTCTCGGCGGCGGAGTACGTCAGCGCCGTCGTCTTCTCGACGACGATCGTCAGTATTCCGGTGCTGACGCTGTTGATTGCGGTGTTGGAGTCGGGCGCGGTTATCTGACGAACGGACGGTGTCCATAGATTATTTCAAGTACGCACACTGAACAGTAGCAAAATATGTCAAGTAATTCGTCTTCTGATTCAACAGATGAGGTTGAACTGATTAATCAAACCAGTATTTCTGACCGAAATCGTCTATCTGAATTTAGTATTGGGACCTTCGATGGAGTCTCAGTTCTGCTTGTTGGCACGGCGGTTGTTGTAGGGTTGTTGTTCTATATTCACAGTATCCAAGAATCAATCAGCATCCAAGATGTCTCGTTAGTTGTTATCGCTCTCTTGTCCGCCATTTTTACCTTACTGTCGGTGCGAGAGAGCAAACGTACTCGTGAGGCCAGTGTTGCTCCTACCCTTTTTATTGGAGTCCAAAACAACAGCCGGGTAGGCGTCCTAAATCTCGGAAAAGGTCCCGCTCACGAACTCTCTGTTACCGTTTCTCCAATTGGTGAGAGTGAAATGAGTAGACTACTCGAACTCGAAACAGAAATCGTCCAGGCGTCTGATTTCTGCCAGTTGAGGCACCCAGCCTTCGATTTTGACGATAGAACCGGAAAGGAACTACTGTTCGAACTGGAGTATAAGTGCAATTTAGGCCGGAGTTATCAGCCTGCAAGAACGGTGGAATTGGAAAACCTCCCTACTCGATTCTACTATTCTGAACCTTCTAAATAGGATTAGAGGAATCAGAACTATCTTGGATCGCTGAGCGAATCTCTATCTCTCCGCGAGTTGTACACGAATGTTGGTGACAGATATGGCAACCACCGAACCGAAGAGACAGATGGAGGCACAGTTCCGACGCGTCGCAGACGAAGCGTGGAGCAGAGGAGAGTACGACGTACTGGACGAGGCGCTCGCCGACGGCTACGTCTCGACGCACTACCAACTCGAACAGTCGTTCCGCGGCGCCGACGAGTACCGGGCGCTCATCGAGTCGTACCGTGAGGCGATGCCGGACCTCACCGTCCACATCGACGAACTCGTCGTCGCTGACGACTGCGTCGTCTGTAGATACCGTGTCACTGGCACCCACGAGGGGACGCTCCGCGTCCGCGGGATGGAGATTCCGCCGACCGGGAAGTCGGTGGAGACGCCGGGAATCACCATCGTCCGATTCGACGGCGAGCTGTGCATCGAGGAGTTCAACAGTCCGCACGCGCTGGGCATGATGGAACAACTCGGCGTGATTCCGAGTGGCGCAGACGAGATGCGCGAAGCGAGCGCCTAGAGCGGCCACGCTCCGATTTTTAGTTAGTTCTCAGTCGTCGGTCGGCGTCCTGTCGGCGGTGCACTCGTTCTTCGACGACTCCCCGTCGTCGGTGTCGACGACGGCGCTTTTCCACGTCCCGCGGGTGAACCACGCGACGGCGACGATGGCACCGCCGATGTCGCCGAGGGCGACGGCGACCCAGATGCCGGTTTCGGCCCAGTTCTCGACGAAAACGAGGACGTACATCGCCGGCAGGCGGACGACCCACAGGGTGATAGCCGACATGACGAGCGCCGTCTTCGTGTTGCCCGCGCCGCGGAACGTCCCGAGCATCACCTGGAGGACGCCCATGAAGACGAACATCACCGACGCGATGCGGAGGTAGTCGCTGGCGTGGGCGATGGTCTCCGCCGCCCGCGGACCGCCCGCCCCGAGGAAGACGGCGACGATCGGTTCGGGCGTGACGGCGGCCACGACGGCCAGCGGAAGCAACGCGACGGTGACGATCTTCGCCGCGAGTTTCGCCGCTCGCGCCGCGCGCTCGGGTTTGCCCGCGCCGAGGTTCTGGCCGACGACGGCGTCGATGGCCTGGCCCATCCCCATCGCCGGGAGGAAAATGAGCGACGTGAGGCGGTTGCCGAGGCCGTACGCGGTGACGACCGCCGGGGGGAACGTGGCGACCATCGCGGTCATCAGAATCATCGCGAGCGCGCTGGTGGACTGTTCGAGCGCCGTCGGTACGCCGAGCGAGACGATGTCGCGGACGCGGTCGAACCGAAGCGGGAGGTGTTCGAGACGCACGTCCGGACCCACGTCGGTGCCGAAGAGCACGTACATCCCGATGGCCGCCGCGACGGCTCTGGCGAGAATCGTCGCGATGGCCGCGCCCTCTATCTCCAACCGGGGGAACACCCACCACCCGAAGATGAGCAGCGGGTCGAGCACGACGTTGATGGCGACGCTGACGACCATCACCAGCATCGGCACCCGCGTGTTGCCGTAGCCACGCATCAGCGACGAGAAGATGAAGAAGCCGAAGAGAAACGGCGACCCGAGGAAGAACAGGCGCATGTAGTCGCCCGCGAGCGGAACGATGTCCGTGCCCGTCTCCACGTCCGTCGGCAACAGCGAGAGCATCGGGTCGGTGACGAAGAAGCCCAAGATTCCGATGGCGACCGCCAGAAGCGTCACGAACGAGATAGTCTGTCCGGCGATGAGATCAGCCGACCCGTCGCTGTCGGCACCCGTGTACTGCGCGACGAGAATCGTCCCCGCGGCGGTGAAGCCGCCGCCGATGGAGATGAGAAAGAAGATCATCGGGAACGCGAGGCTCAGCGCGCCGACGGCGTTCGCCGAGAGGAGCCCCAACCAGAACGTGTCCGCGACGTTGTACATCACTTGGAGGAGCTGAATGACGACCATCGGCACTGCCAACCGAAGCATCGGCCTGACGAGGTCGCCATCTGTCAGCTCGCTCTTGTAGGAGGGCGCTGTCACTGTCTCGTGAAACACAGCAAACTACTTCAACTCTCCTGATAGTGGCTACCACGAACCAGTTGGTGTTGCCGGTACGGCTCCGCAATCGAACGGTCGCGGCAATATCGACAGGCTTCGTGTTCGTCCGTCTGGATTCGAGCGCGATGAGAGCCCGCCGAGTCCGACCCGGCACGGTGCCCGACCAGCACCGATTCTGGGTGAGGTATCCTATCAAAAACCGGAACCAATCGAAAGTTCTGAGATACCGAATTCTTTGAAAAAGCACTGATGTGTTTACCAGAAAACAGTTACGTATGTCGATATCGGTCGAACATCTCTCCGAGACGACGTGTACAGAGCATGACTGGGACGAGTGGCTCGAACAGTCGTCTATGGGGACGCCGTTTCATCAGTTCGATGTTCTGCGTCTGATGGCGGCGGAGGTGGGGGCGACCCAGTTCGACTTCCACGGAGCGCTAGAGCGACGAACGAGCGGCGCGAAGGCGAAGTTCTCGCCCGAACTCGTTCCCACGTACGACCTGACGCGACAGCATCGGGTGCTTCAGTTGAGAACGTGGGTTCAGCAGCAGAAAGAGGACCTCTCATCGGTAGTCAGCTCCGAATTCGCGTCGATTCAACTCCCGGCACTGCTCTCCGAGAGCACGCTCCAACGGTTCTCTCTCGGAGACAGAGCCCTGAAACTGAGAAAACGGCTATAGCCTCCATTGGTAATTATCCCGCATGACCGTATCGATTCGCCGACACTCAGGCACTGACGAGGAGTGGGACTACCTGGTCGAACAGTCGCCGATGGCGACGCCTTTTCACCAGTCCGGCGTCCTCCGCGTCATCGCGTCGGAGGCCGACGCGTCGCTTCATCGGTTAGTGGGCTACAAAGGCGAGGAGCCGGTCGGCCTGTTCCCCTTCTTCGAGAAGCAGAAGGGGCCGCTCAAACTGGTGAAATCCCCGCCGGAGGGGATCTCGATAATCCTCCTCGGGCCGATTCTCTCGAACTACGAGAATCTCAAGACGAGAAAGCGAGAGCGTCGCCACCGACAGTTCGTCGAGGGGTGTATCGAGTGGGTCGACGACCGGTTCGACCCCGACCGGTTCCAGATACACACCACCGACCGGTACGGCGATTTCCGGCCGTGGGTGTGGAACGATTTCGACGTCGAGATGGACGCGACGTACATCGTCGATCTCGAACGCGAACTCGACGAAATCAAACGGTCGTTCTCCCGGTCGGTCCGCCGCGCGATCGACGAGGCGCGCGATGCCGGATGCGAGATTCGGGTCGGCGGCGAACCCGAGGCGCGCCGCATCGCCGAGCACATCTGGGCGCGGTTCGAGCAGTCGGACATCGCCTACCAAGACACCAGCCCCGAGCAGGTTCTCGACTACTACGAGGCGCTCCCCGACGAGCAGGCCCGACCCTACGTCTGTCTGAAAGACGGCGAGTACGTCGGTGGGAAGATAGCCGTCCGGTTCGGCGACACGACGTGGTGGTGGAAGGGCGGAGCCAGACCCCTCGAGAACGTTCCGGCGAACGAGCTGCTCGACTGGCAGATTATCCGCGACGCCAAGGAAGCAGGCGTCTCCCGCTACAACTTACACGGCGCGATAGACCCGCGTTCCGGTCAGCCGAAGTCGAAACTCGGCCCCGACCTCGTGCCGATGTACAAACTGACGAGAGAGCGCCCGAGCATCGAACTGGCGACGTGGTTTCAGAAGCGAGTCGGTCCCCGCCTCGGCCTGTAACCGACCCCTGACGGAGCACACCCCGCTTTCGACGGCGATTCGGAGACCCCTTTCGACGGCGACCCGGGCACGACTACCGGTCGGAACGCCTCGACAGAACCAGTGTTCTTAGGTGGACATCGACACCAGTACTACCATGGCTATCGGCTTCATCGGCGGAAGCGGGATCTACGAGGCGCTTCCGCTGTCGAACACCCGCGAAGAGGAGATAGAGACGCCCTACGGAGAACCGAGCGCGCCGGTCACCGTCGGCGAGTTCGGCGATACGGGCCGCGAAGTCGCGTTCCTGCCGCGCCACGGCCCGAAACACGGCCGCTCGCCGACGAATCTACCGTACCGCGCGAACATCTACGCGTTCAAGAAACTGGGCGTCGAGTATATCTTCGCTTCCAACGCCGTCGGCAGCCTGAAGGAGGAGCTGCCGCCGGGAACGCTCGTCGTCCCGGGACAGATTTTCGACCGCACGAAGCACCGCACCTCGACGTTCTTCGGCGACGGCATCGTCGTCCACCAGCCCATCACGGAGCCGTACAGCCCCGAACTCGTCTCGCATCTCGCCGACGCCGCGGAGTCGGCGACCGACGCGGAGAGACAGGAGGGCGGCACCTACGTCTGCATCGAGGGGCCGCAGTACTCGACGCGCGCCGAGAGCGAGTTCTATCGTTCGCAAGGATGGGACGTCGTCGGGATGACGGCGGTTCCGGAAGCGAAACTCGCCCGCGAGGCCGAGATCGCCTACGCCACCGTCGCGGGCGTCACCGACTACGACGTCTGGAAGCGGGACCACGAGGTGACGCTCGAAGAAGTGCTCGAAAACGCCGAGAAGAATCAGGAGGCCATCAAGCGCACGGTCGAGGAGGCCATCCGGACGCTCCCCGACGAGTTCGAGTGCGACGCGCATACGGCGCTCGAAGGAACCGTCAACACGCCCGCCGACGCCGTCCCCGAGGAGACGCGCGAGCGCGTCGACCTGCTGGTCGGCGACTACCTCGACTGAACGCTCGCCCCCTTCGGGCGTCGGCTCCCACCGGTTTTCGAGGCCGACGAACCGAACGCCGTTTTCACCCGTGACCCGTTATTCTCTCTCTGAAATCGGATAATTTTTCAATCGCGATATTATTGTTAAAGCACCGACATTTACTACGCGGGCGTTGTATGGTGAGTAGAATGTCTGACGATGAATCCGGTCCGAAAGGTGGTGAGAGCAACAGTGGTGGTGGGAGTCAGCTAGTCCGGTACTCGCAGGTCACCGGGAATCTCGACGCTATCTTCGACCTTCTGAGCGTCGCCCGTCTCAGATACGTTCTCTACTACCTCTACGGGATGGAGAGCGACGTGACCGGAGCCGAGGAGGTGGTCGACGCCGTGTGCGAGTACGAGGCGGCGGGCACGGAGAGAGCCGACCCCCCGTCTCGGGAGCAGGTCAAAATCGACGTTCACCACTCGAAGTTACCGCGTCTGGATGCGGCGGGTGTCGTCGACTACGACCCGCGACAGAACGAGGTCAGATTCTACCGCTCGCCGTCGCTCGAAGAGTGGCTCGAACACGCCCGATACATGGAGTTCAGTTGAGATTCGGGGAGTCTTCCTGTTTCCACTGGCGGCGTCCCGTCGGCGAACCCGCCGCGTCGCCACCGAGAACGGGTCGGCCTCAGTCGGCGACCGCCGGCGTCTTCTTCGTCTCTTCGTCTCTCGGCTGCACCCAGAGGTCGCCGAACAGGTCGTCCTGTTCGAGGGTGACGACGCTGCGGTGCGCCAAGAACAGCAGCGCGAGATACGTCTCGACGGGTCGGCCGCCGACGCCCCGGAGTTCGGCGAACAGCACCTCGTCGCGTCCGTTCTCGTACTGCTCGCGGAGGTGCGCCTCGACCGTCTCGATGGTGTCCTCCATATGCTCGTCGTGCGTCGTCCCCGTCACCTCGTCCTCGCCGGGTTCGCCGTCCCGACGCAGGTCGTCGGCGGCGTGGTAGTCGAGCGTCTGCGTCCCGCGGCTGAACCCGCGCGGCGAGGACGTGGTGTCGTACTCTCGGGAGCGCTTCCACCACGACCCGCGCTCGGCCTCGCGGAGTTCGTGGACGAGTTCGTCCAGCGTCTCCGGCGACCCGCGGGCGCTCCGGCGTTCGAGGCGGCGGTCCATCTCGTCTTCGAGCGCGTCGATGGGGTCGAAGCCCGGTGCCACATCGTCGCCGCCCTCCATCGCCATCTCCCACGGCTCCGGTTCGGGTTCCTCGGGCTCCTCGGGCGCGAGCAGTTCGTCGCTCTTCATCCGAAGCAGGACGCTCGCGTAGAACAGCGCGCGACCGGACGTGCGAAGGTCCGTCGCGTCGAGGCGTTCGAGGAACGCGTCGGTGACCGCGACGATGTCGATGTCCCACGGCTCTATCTCGCCCTCCTCGGCGAGTTGGACGAGCAGTTCGACCGGTTCGACCTCGTCCTCGGCCGTCTCTTCGACGGCCTCGGGAACGACGTCGGGGACGTCGCTCTCTTCGAACTCAGTCATCGGCGCTCACCTCCGCGGGGAGACCCTCGTCGGCGTCGCTGTCGCCGTCACCCCCGTCGTCGGAATCGCCGTCGTTGCCGTCGCTGTCGTCGCTGTCACCGCTCTGATTGCCGAACCGAATCCCGGTGACGGCGCTGACGTTGTCGCCCTGCATCGTCACGCCGATGGCGCGCTCGGAGCGTTCGAGCAGCGCCGAGCGGTGCGAGACGACGACGAACTGCGCGTCGCCCGCGAGGTCGTCGACCATCTGGCCGACGCGTTCGGCGTTGGCCGCGTCGAGGAAGGCGTCCACCTCGTCGAGCGCGTAGAACGGCGCGGGGTTGTGCCGCTGGATGGCGAAGATGAACGCGAGCGCCGTCAGCGACTTCTCGCCGCCGGACATCGCGTCGAGCCGTTGAATCGGCTTGTCGGCGGGTTGGGCTTTCATGGTCAGCCCGCCCTCGAAGGGGTCTTCGGGGTCTTCGAGGTGAAGTTCGCCCGACCCCGCCGAGAGACGCTCGAAGATGCGCTGGAACTGCGCGTCGATGGCCTCGTACGCCTCCATGAACGTGCGCTTCTTCTGGGTCTCGAACTGCTCGATGCGCTCTTCGATGCCATCTCGCTCCTCGACGAGCACGTCGCGACGCTCCTGGAGGTCCGAGAGGTCGGCCTCGACGGAGTCGTACTCGTCGATGGCGAGCATGTTGACCGGCTCGAGCGCCTCCATCTCGCCTTCGAGCCGTTCGACGTTCCTCTCCACCGTTTGGTGGTCGGGAATCTCGTCGGGATCGTACTCTCCGACCTCGGCTTCGAGTTCGTCGATCTCCCACGAGAGGCGCTCCTTCGCGCTTTCGAGCGATTCGAGACGCGACTCGGCCCGCGAGACGGCTTCCTTCTGCTCGTCGCGTTCGTCCTTCGCCTCTCGCAGTTCTTCGCGGAGCTCGTTGCGTTCCGTCTTGAGTTCGACGAGCTCCTCTTCGAGTTCCTCGACCGCCTCGTGCTTCTCGTCGAGCACCGCCTCCTTCTCCTCGATGGCGGCCTCGGCCTCGGCGATCTTCTCCTCGGCGGCGGCCTTGCGGTTCTGGGCGTTCTCGACGGTCTCTTCGAGGTCAGAGACGGCCTCCTCGGCGTACTGCTTCTCCAGTTGGAGTTCGTTGAGGCGGCTATCCAACCCGTCCATCCGATGTTCGAGCTCGTCGATGTCCGCGCGGACGTCGTCGGCGCGGCTCGTCAGCTCCGGAATCTTCGAGTCGGCGAGTTCGGACTCCAGTTCTTCAATCTCCGCCTCGACGTCCGCGACTTCGGCGTCTATCTCGTGTATCTCCGCGTCGAGGTCGCTCATCTCCTCGTCGACGGAGTCGCGTTCGGCCTCCAACTCCTCGAGCGTCGCCTCCAACTCCTCGATCTTCGACTTCGCGCCGTCGAGGTCTCCCTCCACTCGGCTGATGTCGCCCTCGATGGCGCGCACCTTGTCAGCGGCGTTCGACTGCCGCTCGCGGGCGTCGTCGAGTTTGCCCTCCAGATCTCGGATCTCGCCGTTGAGCGACCGTCGCCGGTCTTCGAGCTTCGAGATCTCCTTGGCGACGCGTTCGAGGCGGCCCTCTCCCGACTTGGAGAAGGAGTAACGCGACCCGCCACGGCTGCCGCCGGTCATCGCACCGCTCTTCTCGACGAGGTCGCCGTCGAGCGTCACCATGCGGTAATCACCCATGAACTGCCGGGCGGTCTGCATGTCCTCGACGACGAGCGTCGACCCGAGCACGTACGAGAAGACGCTGTCGTACGCGCTGTCGAACTCCACGAGATTGTACGCGAAGTCGACGACGCCCGGGTCGCGCGGCTTCCGCGGCAGCCGCCGGTTCTGCATCTTCGTGATGGGCAAAAACGTCGCCCGGCCCGCGTTGCGGGATTTGAGATAGTCGATACAGGACGAGCCGACGCCGTCGTCGTCGACGACGACGTTCGCCAGTCGTCCACCTGCGGCCGTCTCACAGGCGACGGCGTACTCGCCGGCGACGGAGCCGAGTTGGCCGACCGCGCCGTGGACGCCGTCGATACCGGCGTTCAACACGGTCGTCACCGAGCGCGGGAACGAGTTGTCGCCGTTGCGTCCCGCCCGAGCTTCGAGTTCGGCGTACTCGGACTGCTTCGAGCGGATGTCGTCTTCGACCTCGCTCAGTTCGTCCTGCAGCGCCTGTTTCTTCTCGCGGAACTCCGAGACGATCTCTTGGGACTTCGACTCGTTCTTCTGCGCCTTGTCGAGTTCGCTGTGCAGTTCCGAGAGTTTCGCCTTCAGTTCGGGAATCGACTCGTGTGCGGCCTCGAGGTCGTCGCGCGCCTCGCTGACGCGGTTCGAACGCCGTCGCGCCTCGTCGAGGAGGCGGTCTTTCTCGCGCTGTCGCTCGTTCTTCTCGGATTTGAGCTCCTCGACGCGCTCGCGGCGGTCGGCGAGGTCGGCTTTGAGCTCGTCGAACTCGGTGTCGACGTTCTCTATCTCCTCCTGTATCTCGGCGAGCGTCGTCCGCTTGTCGACGACGTCGCTCTTTATCGAGGCTTTCTCGACTTTCACCTGCCGCATCTGCGTCGAGACGTCGTCGACTTTCTCCTGCTTGTGATCGATTTCGACGAACGCCTGTCGCCGCTCGTTTTCGGCGGTCTCCTTGCGTTCCTCGGCGTTCTCTATCTGGCCTTCGAGGCGGCTGATGTCGCCTTTGACCGACTCTATCTCGCGCTTGATTCGGAGCTGTTCGTCCTCGCCCTTGCGCTCGACTTCTCGGTTTAGTTCATCGAGTTCGTCTTCGAGCCGCGAGAGCCGACCCTGTCGGGTGTCGAGTTCCTCGCGGAGCTCCGCGAGTTTCCCTTCTTTCGAGGTGATTTTGTTCGTGGTCCGCTCGAAGTCCGCGCGCTTGTCTTCGAGTTCGGCGGCTTTCAGGTAACCCTCGAACTCCTCTTTCTCCTCGCGCAGACTCTTGTACTCGAGCGCCGTCTCGCGTTCGTCGGCGAGCTGGTCGAGGCGCTCATCTTTCTCCTCGATGCGGAGGTCGGCTTCGCCGATGCGGTCCTCGACGGTCTCCAGTTCCTCGAAGGCGGCGTCCTTCTTCGCGTCGAACTCGGCGACGCCCGCGATCTCGTCGAGGATCTCGCGCCGCTGGAACGCGGTCATGTTGATGATCTCGGTCACGTCGCCCTGCATGACGACGTTGTACCCCTCGGGGGCGACGCCCGCCTGCGAGAGCAGGTCCTGGATGTCCGAGAGGTTCACCGACCGGCCGTTCAGGTAGTAGTACGAGTAGTAGTTGTCCTCGGTCTGCTTCACCCGGCGGCGGATGGTGATCTCGTCGACGTCGCCGACGTTGTCGGTGCCGGCGGCGGTGGTCACCTGCGACCGGTCGAGAGTGCCGTCGCTGTTGTCGAGGACGACTTCGACGCTGGCTTCGCGGGGACCGCCCGAGAACTCCCCGTCGTCGTGACCGGGGTTGTAGATGAGGTCGGTCAGTTTCTCGGCGCGGATACCGCGCGTTCGGGCGAGGCCCAGCGCGAACAGCACGCCGTCGATGATGTTCGACTTGCCGGAGCCGTTGGGGCCGGTGACGACGGTGAAGTCCTCGTAGAACGGGATTCGGGTCTTGCGCCCGAAACTCTTGAAGTTGTCAAGGACGAGCTCTTTGATATGCATGTGTTGCTCGTGGAGGGAGTCGACCCGACGACTCAGGCGACGATGATGTCGCTTTCGTCGGATTCCGACTCGCTTTCTTGAGCCTTCTCCTCGGTGGATTTAGCTTCTTCGGCCTCCGATTCCGGTGCGGGCGCAGAGGCCTCGTCGGTCGTCTCGGCGCCGGCGTACGACTGGACGGTCGGTTCGGCGTCGGTCGCCGCCTCCAACTGGCGCAGTCGCTCCTTCGTCTCGACGAGCTCTTCGGTGAGGCCGTCGACGGCGGCTCTCAGTTCCGACACTTGGGATTCGAGTTCCTCCACCCGATTACTCATGGACGTATTCCGCTCCTCCGCCCCCATAAATGTACGTCAGACGGAGAGCGGACGATTCGCTGAGAGCGTCCGAATCAGCCGAAATTCGAGGATTCGGATGACGGGCCCGGAGCCGAACGCCGTGTGCCAGTACGCCGGACATCGTGCAGAGACACGGGTGCGCCCCGACGGTCCGAAGCGGGCGGGGTCGAAGCAGCCGCGCTCCCCGTTCTTCTCTCGGCAGTATCGAAGCGCGGGACCGAGGCGTTAGTATTTAGCCGCCCGCCGTCATAGCCCGCCTAATGACCGCGCAAGCGCTCGAACAGCGCGACCTCGCCGTCGTCATCGGGCTGGAAGTCCACGTCCAACTCGAGACGGCGACGAAGATTTTCTGCGGCTGTTCGACCGACGCCGCCGAAGACGAGGACCCGAACACCCGGACCTGTCCGACCTGTCTCGGACTCCCCGGCGCGCTCCCCGTGCTCAACGAGGGTGCCGTCGAGGCCGCCGTCAAAGTGGGGAAGGCGCTCGACGCCGACATCCCCGAACAGACGCGTTTTCACCGGAAGAACTACTACTACCCCGACCTGCCGAAGAACTTCCAGATCACGCAGTACGACGCCCCGATCTGTCAGGACGGCACACTGGAGTTCGCCGTCGAGGGCGAACGTCGGGCAGTCAGCATCCGTCGCGCCCACCTCGAAGAGGACCCCGGCAGCATCAAACACGTCCGCGACGGCGCGGGGGCCCTCGACTCGCGGACGGTCGCCATCGACCGCGCGGACTACACGCTCGTCGACTACAACCGCGCCGGCACGCCGCTGATGGAGATCGTCACCCAACCCGACTTCCGCAGTCCCTCGGAGGTCCGGTCGTTCCTCGCAAAGCTCGAAGAAGTGCTCGAATACCTCGGCGTCTTCGACTCCACGCGCGACGGATCGCTCCGCATCGACGCGAACCTGAGTCTCGTCCCCGCCGACGAGATTCGAGACGACGGCTCGATTCCCGGGGAGGTACTGGAAGCGGCCAACCGCACCGAGGTGAAGAACATCTCCAGTCACAAGGGCGCGGAGAAGGCGCTCACGTACGAGGCGTCCCGGCAGCGGAACCTCGTCCAGCGCGGCAAGACCGTCGAGCAGGAGACGCGGCATTTCAACGAAGCCCACGGCTCCACCGTCTCGATGCGGACCAAGGAGGAGGAGAAGGACTACCGCTACTTCCGCGAGGCCGACCTCCCGCCGCTGCAGGTCGCCGGGTGGAAGAAGACTATCGAGATTCCGGAACTCCCCGACGCCCGTCGGGAGCGCTTCCGCGAGGAGTACGGTCTCGACGCCGAGTCCGCCTCGAAACTCACCTCCACGAAGGAGGTCGCGGACTTCTACGAGCGCGTCGCCGAGGCGTTCGACCCCGACCTCGCGGCGACGTGGGTCGCCGACAACCTGCTCGGCGAACTCAACTACCGCGACATGGCCATCGAGGACGTCGAAGGGAGGTTAGACGAGTTCGCCCGCCTCGTCGAGCTCGTCGCGGAGGACGAGATCACGACGAAGAACGCCGAAGAGGTCGTCCTCCGGCGGATGCTCGACGACGGGATGGCCCCCGACGACGTCATCGAGGAGGCGGGTCTCGGCAAGGCCGACGACGACGCCGTCGTCACCGCCGTCGAGGAGGCCATCGAGGAGAACCCCGACGCCGTCGAGGATTACCACAACGGCGAGGGCGGCGCAATCAACTTCCTCGTCGGCCAGGTGATGCAGAAGACCGGCGGGAGCGCCGACCCCGGCAGCGTCAACGGGATGCTCAGAGAGAGGTTAGACGAGTAAGCTCTCGGCCCTTCGAGACTGTCCTCCGCGAACGGTCCCGCGGGAGGACTGTCGTCTGTCGAGTTCTTGCGAGCGCGTAGTACGACCCCTCGTACTCGACTCTCTGGTCGCCGTCAACAGCGACGCGTCAGCGATGCACTCCCGCGGCGGGCGCTGTTCGTGGCGACAGCCGATGCCGTCGACGCCGGCGTAGACGTGACAGTCGTCTCCAAGGTACGGACCGCTCTCGTTGGCGGCGGGCCGCACGTGTTCGTACGTGTACTCGTTTCCGGTGAGTGAGAGTTCCGGGGGGACAGTTGATTCAACACGAGCGTCAGGCCGACCGTAACTCGGGGGTGGCGGAGTCGGGGACGGATGCGACGACTCGGAGTATTCGTTTCAAGAATCTGTCCCCGACTGGAACGCACATTCACCGTTTGCCTGACTGTCCCGTTCGTGTCGCGGAACGTTCAATATCGAAAGAAGCGTCTATTAGGAATTATTATGATACCAGTTTCGAAGCGGATCTTGGCAGTGCTGATTTCGGTAGCCCTCCTCACGGGCGGCGTCAGCGAAACGGGGTTCGCACAGCCGGTCACAGAGCAGGAACCGAACGATTCGAAGCAGACCGCGACATCGCTCGACGCGGGCCAGATTCTCAGCGGTAGCGTCTCCTCTGCGACCGATCGAGACTGGTACGCCTTCGAGGCCGTCGAGGGGATGGCGGCCACCCTCACGCTCGAGAACAGGGCGTTAGTGGATTACGACCTCCACGACGCCGACGGACGCTCACTCAGGGACGTGCCGGCCGACTTCTCCTTCGAGAGTAGCGGGGACGCCAACGTCGGGTCGTTCGCTGTTCCTCGGACCGGGACGTACTACCTCCTGATAACGTCGCACCAAGGGAGCACGCCGACGTACACCGTCGAAATCGCAGGGACTCACCCGCCGAACGAGCCGAACGACGACCACGAGAGCAGCACGGTGCTGGCGGATGGTGACTCGGTAGACGGCGAAATCACCTCGGCGAACGACGAGGATTGGTACGCGTTCGAGGCCGTCAAGGGGGCGAACGTCACCCTCACGTTCGTCGTCGACGGGTACGTCCACTACGAGCTTCTGGACGACAACCACCGTTCGCTCCTCGAAGAACCGGTTCGCTTCTCGCTGGTGAGCGACGACAACGAGACGTACGTCGGGCGGTTTGTCGCTCCCGAATCGGGGACGTACTACTTCGTCGTGATACCGTCGGGAGAGATTGCCGCAACCTACACCATCGAAGTCGGCGGCAACCGTCCGGTCAACGAACCGAACGACGACTTCGGAAACAGCACGTGGCTGTCACCGGGGACGGTACTGAACGGCGAGATCGCGTCGGACGCCGACGTCGACTACTACGCGTTCGAGGCGTCGGAAGGGGACACCGTCAGCATCGCGCTCGACAACGACAAGCCGATTCTCTACGGCATCCGCGACCCGAGCGATTCGCCGATAGACCTCACCTTCGACGGAACCGTCGGACAGTTCGTCGCACCCGAGACCGGAGCGTACCACTTTTGGGTCCGCTCCGATGGCGGAAGCCTCCCGAACTACTCGCTCGGCGTCGTCTCCGAGCGGGTCGAAGAACCCGTGGCGTCTACCGTGGCCGACACCGCCACCCTTTCCGACCTGACCGACACGCAGATTCTGGTCGCGGTAATCGGTGCGACGGCGACAATCGCGGCGGCGTTGCTCACGGCAGTAGCGAGTCGACGGAGCTGAGAGGACGACCCGTTCGAATCAGTCCGCCGCCGTGGGCCGCTCGCTCTCCTCTAAAACCCCCGTCTGCCACCCGCCGCGCTGGAACCACAGCACGGCGACGACGAACGCCGCCGTCGCGCCGACGGCGAACGCCCACCAGAGGCCGTCGACGCCCCAGTCGAGGGCGCGAACCGCCACCCCGCCCGGCAGCGGAACCGACCACGCGAACGCGAGGACGAGCGCCACCGGGACGCGGAATATCCACCGCGAGAGGAACGACAGCGCCATCGCCACCTTCGTCTGCCCCGCGCCGCGGAACGCGCCCTGAATCACCATCGTCCCGCCGAAGAACGCCCAGAAGGGCGCGATGATGCGGAGGAACCGAACCCCTTCGGCGACGACAGCCTCGTCGCCGACGAAGATTCGCATCGCCACGTCCGGGAAGGCGAAGACGACCGCCGCGGCGGCGAACAGCACGCCCATCGTACCGACGGTCGCTTTCCACGTCACCTCCGCCGCCCGCTCGGGCGTCTGTGCGCCGAGGTTCTGGCCGACGCCCGTCGCCGTCGCCTGTCCGACGGCCCCGGAGACAGTCCACGAGACGGACATGAGGCGCACGCCGATACCGTAGGCGGCGATGGCGGCGACGGTGAACTGCGCGACGAGCGTCGCCATCGCGACGGCGGCGAAACTGCGCGCCCACCCGTCGAGCGTCGCCGGGTAGCCGACTTCGACGAGCTTCTTCAGCACACCTCTGTCGGGGCGGAGGTCGGGGGGCCGAAGCCGAACGCCCCAATCGCCGCGCAGCAGGATGTAGACGCCCGCGGCGGTGACGAGCGCGCGCGAGACGAGGGTGGCGACCGCCGCACCCCGGGTCCCCATCGCGGGGAACACCCACCACCCGAGGATGAGAAAGGGGTCGAGGACGACGTTCAGCCCCGCCGACCCGACCATCAGCCACATCGCGGTCCTCGTGTCGCCCGCGCCCTGCAGCGCCGCACGGAAGGCGAAGAAGCAGAACGTGAACGGGAGGGCGACGAAGATCACTTCGATGTACGCGAGCGCCTCCGTAAAGACCGGTCCGGAGAGGCCCATCGCCGACAGCAGCGGGCGCTGAGCGGCGAGGCCGACCCCCGAGAGTACCGTCGCGACGGCGAGCGTGAGCAGAATCGTCTGGCCGACGACGTGGTCGGCCTCGCGGTCGTTGCCCGCACCGACGTGCTGGGAGACGAGCGCGATGGTCGCCGCGGTGATGCCCATCGCCGTCGAGACGAACATCCACGACAGCGGGAACATGAGCGAGACGGCAGCGACCGCCTCCGGACTCACACGGCCGACCCAGAACATGTCCGCCAGATTGTAAAACGTCTGGAGCAGGTTCCCGGCGACCAGCGGCCACGCTAGCGCGACCAGTTTCGGGGAGATCGCGCCGGTGGTCATATCGATGCGGCTCTCGCGCTGCTTCGACACGTTCTCTCGGGAGTCTCGGTCGGTCGACAGATAAGCGCACGGCTTCCGGCGAGCGACGTGTGCGACACTCACGACGACTCCCGCGCTCCCGGCAAACGCCCGCCGGATGCTGAACCCTTATCCGGTCCGCGGCCACTGTGCAAGCATGCCACAGTACGCCGTCGCTCGCTATCTCGGCATCGACGCCGCCCGACAGCCCGCGTTCTCCTCGGACGGCGAGCGCCTCACGTTCGTCCGCGACACGACCGGGACGCCGCAGATTTGGACGCTCGCCGGGGCGAACGCGCCGCCGACGCGACTCACCGCGTTCGAGGAGCGAATCTCGTTTATCGACTGGTCGCCGACGCGCGACGAGTTCGTCTTCGGGATGGACCAGGGGAGCGACGAGCGCGACCAGTTGTTCCGCTACGACGCCGCCGACGGGACGATTCACGGTCTCACTGAGCGCCCCGACGCGATACACGGCTGGGGCGGGTGGTCGCCGTCGGGCGACTCCTTCGCGTTCACCTCGAACCGGCGCGACGCGCAGGCGTTCGACGTGTACGTGCAAACCCGCGACGGCGGCCCGGACGACGCTGAACTCGTCTTCGAGTCCGACGGCTGGCTCGAAGCGCTCGGATGGAGTCCCGACGGGGAATCGCTCGCGCTCCGCGAGGCACACGCGAGTTTCGACCAGGAGGTGTCTATTCTGGAGCTCGAAACCGGCGAGGTGGGTGTCGTCACCCCCGACGGAGAAGCCAGCTACGACTGCGTGACGTTCGGTCCCGGAAGCGACGTGCTGTATCTGGTGACGAACCACGACGCAGACAGGAGCTACCTCGGACGACTCGACCTCGACACGGCCGATATCGACGTCGTTGCCGACGGCGATGGCGGAGACGGCAACTGGAACGTCGAGGAGTTCGCTTTCGACCGCGACTCTCGAAGACTCGTCTACGGCCGCAACGTCGACGGTTACTCGGAACTGTACGCGGGCGAATTCGTCGACGAGACGGCCGTCGACGTTGCGGAAGTCGACCTCCCGGAGGGCGTCGCCGCCGACGTGACGCTCGGTCCCGATGGGGAGCGGTTCGCGTTCACGTTCTCGGAGAACAGCGAGCCGTTCGGCATCTATGTCGGAACCGTAGACGGGACCTCCGAACCGACGCGCTGGACGTCGTTGGACACCGTCGGCATCCCGCAGTCGACGTTCCGGAGCGCGGAGACGATTCGGTACGAGAGCTTCGACGGTCGCGTGAGTGAAGCGAACGCGACTACGGGAGAGCAAAGCTCTCCCGACAGGAGGGAGATACCGGCGTACTGGACGCTCCCCGCGGACGCCGAACCGGGCGAAACGCCGGTCATCGTCGATATCCACGGCGGCCCCGAACACCAGCGGCGGCCGTGGTTCTACCCGACGAAGCAGTACTTTCTCAACGAGGGGTACGCCGTACTGGAACCGAACGTCCGCGGGTCCTCCGGCTACGGGAAGACGTACACCCACCTCGACGACCGCGAGAAGCGGATGGACTCGGTGAAAGATATTCGGGCGGCCGTCGACTGGCTCTACGAGCATGATATGGTCGACCCCGACCGAATCGTCGCCTACGGCCGCTCCTACGGCGGGTTCATGGTGCTCGCGGCCATCACCGAGTACCCCGAAATCTGGGCGGCGGCGGTGGAGTTCGTCGGCATCGCCGACTTCGAGACGTTCCTCGAGAACACCGGCGAGTGGCGGCGCGACCACCGCGCCGCCGAGTACGGGTCGCTGGACGACCGCGAGCTGCTGAGAGAGATCAGCCCGATTCACAAGGTCGACCGAATCGAGTGCCCGCTGTTCGTCCAGCACGGCGCGAACGACCCGCGCGTCCCCGTCGGCGAGACGGAGCAGATCGTCGAGCGGGTGCGCGAGCGGGGCGTGCCCGTCGAGAAGCTCGTCTTCGAGGACGAGGGTCACCACACGACGACGCGGTCGAACCTCGTCGAGGAGTTCGAGCAGATTCGAGCGTTCCTGGACGAGCACGTCTGAGCCGAGATTAAGTTCTCGCGCATACGCGAGCGCGCTGCGCGAGCGTCGCACGTGCGCGCGTCCACGCCCCCTTGCGATTTCGTCGCAAACGACCGCGAAAGGTTTAGGCCGCCCCTTCGCATATCGCCTGCCAATGAGCAAGGGGCCGGAACTGATAATCACCGAGAAGGACAACGCCGCGAGGCGAATCGCGGACATCCTCAGCGGCGAGTCCGCCGACGCCGAGCGGATGAACGGGGTGAACGTCTACAAGTGGGGCGGCAAGCGCTGCATCGGGCTGTCGGGTCACGTCGTCGGCGTCGACTTCCCGCCGGAGTACAACGACTGGCGCGACGTCGAACCCGTCGAACTCATCGACGCGCCCATCGACAAACACCCGACGCAGGAGAACATCGTCGCCGCCCTCCGGCGACTCGCGCGCCACGCCTCCCGCGTCACTATCGCCACCGACTACGACCGCGAGGGCGAACTCATCGGGAAGGAGGCGTACGAACTCGTCCGCGACGTGAACGAGGAGGCCCCCATCGACCGCGTGCGCTTTTCCTCCATCACGAAGCGCGAGGTGACCGAGGCGTTCGAGAATCCAGAAGACCTCGACTTCGACCTCGCCGCGGCGGGCGAGGCCCGCCAGATAATCGACCTCGTCTGGGGCGCGGCGCTCACGCGCTTTCTCTCGCTGTCGGCCCGACAGCTCGGCAACGACTTCATCTCCGTCGGTCGGGTGCAGGGGCCGACGCTGAAACTCATCGTCGACCGCGAGCGCGAAATCGACGCCTTCGACCCCGAGGACTACTGGGAGCTGTTCGCCGACCTCGAAAAGTCGGAGACGGGCGAGGAGTTCGAGGCGCAGTACTTCTACCACGACGAGGACAGCAACGAGGCCGAGCGCGTCTGGGACGAAGAGACCGCGAACGCGGTTTACGACACGCTCCGGACCGCCTCGTCGGCGACGGTCCAGTCGGTCCGCCGCCGCACGCGAACGGACAAGCCGCCCGCGCCGTTCAACACCACGCAGTTCATCCGCGCGGCGGGCAGCATCGGCTACTCCGCCCAGCGCGCGATGAGCATCGCCGAGGACCTCTACACGGCGGGGTACATCACCTACCCGCGGACGGACAACACGGTCTACCCCGACGACCTCGACCCCGAGGAACTCGTCTCGGAGTTCGTCGGCACGCGGCGCTTCGGCGACGACGCGGAATCTCTCCTGGAACTCGACGAACTCACGGCGACAGAAGGCGACGAGGAGACGACCGACCACCCGCCGATCCACCCGACCGGCGAGCTTCCCTCTTCGGCCGATATCTCCGAGGACGAGTACGAGGTGTACGAACTCGTCGTCCGGCGGTTCTTCGCCACCGTCGCCGAGGCGGCGAAGTGGGAGCACCTCCGCGTCGTCGCCAACGTGACGGCCGACGGCGAACCGCTCTCGCTGAAGGCCAACGGCAAGCGCCTCGTCAAAGAGGGCTACCACGCCGTCTACCCGTACTTCAACAACACCGAGAGCTTCGTCCCCGACGTCTCGGAGGGCGAGGAGCTCGCGGTCACCGACACCCGCTTCGAGGCGAAGCAGACCCAGCCGCCGCGCCGCTACGGCCAGTCGCGGCTCATCGAGACGATGGAGCAGATGGGAATCGGGACGAAGGCGACCCGCCACGACGTGATTCAGAAGCTCTACGACAGAAACTACATCGAGAACGACCCGCCGCGGCCGACCCGCCTCGCCCGCGCCGTCGTCAGCGCGTCCGAGGAGTTCGCCGACCGCATCGTCAGCGAGGAGATGACCGCACAACTCGAGGCGGACATGCTCGCCATCGCCGACGGAGAGACGAATTTCGAGGACGTGACCGAGGAGTCCCGCGAGATGCTCGAAACCGTCTTCGAGGGGCTGATGGAGTCCAGCGACGAGCTGGGAACACAGCTTCAAAAATCCTTGAAGGCGGACAAGACGCTCGGACCGTGCCCGGAGTGCGGCGCGGACCTCCTCGTTCGCAAGAGTCGGTACGGGTCGTACTTCGTCGGCTGCGACGGCTACCCCGACTGCGAGTACACGCTCCCGCTGCCGTCGACGGGGAAGCCGCTCATCCTCGAAGACGAGTGCGAGGAGCACGGCCTCCACCACGTGAAGATGCTCGCCGGGCGGAAGACGTTCGTCCACGGCTGTCCGCAGTGTAAAGCCGACGAGGCCGACGAGCAGGACGACCTCGTCATCGGGACGTGTCCGGAGTGCGGCGAGGAACACGGGGGCGAGTTGGCTATCAAACAGCTCCGTTCGGGCTCTCGGCTCGTCGGCTGTACGCGTTACCCCGACTGCGACTACTCGCTGCCGCTGCCGCGCCGCGGCGAGATCGAAGTTACCGACGAGGAGTGCGAGGAGCACGGCCTTCCCCACCTGGTCGTCCACAACGGCGACGAGCCGTGGGAGCTCGGCTGTCCCATCTGTAACTACCGCGAGTACCAGGCCCAGCAGGTCGGCGGCGACGAACTGCAGAGCATCTCCGGCATCGGCGAGAAGACGGCCGAGAAACTGCAGGAAGCCGGGATCGCGGACGTGCCCGGGCTGAAAGACGCCGACCCCGACGACGTGGCTGCGAGTGTCGAGGGCGTGGGCGCGGATACGGTTCGAGACTGGCAGGCGAAAGCGGACTAACTCCCACCTTTTACGCTGCGCGAAACCGCAAAGCGGTTTCGCTCGGTGAAAGCTGGACCAAAAGCACTCCTCCTTCGTTTCGGTGCTTCGCACCCCCACTCAGTCGTCGGCCTACTCGCTCACTTCGTTCGTTCGCAGTGAGCGTACTCGCTATTCCGCCACCGTGACTTTGAGAAACTAGCGTTCCGCACCCTTTTTAACGGCTCCCCGAAGTACACAGTCCAATGACTCTGCCGTGGGAATCGTGGGACCACATCCTCAAAATCGATCCCGACAAAGAGCTCGTCGACGGCGAGACGTTCGCCGACGCCTGCGAGACCGGAACCGACGCCATCGAGATCGGTGGCACGCTCGACATCACCACCGAGAAGATGCAGCGCGTCGTCGACGCGTGCGCCGAGTACGACGTGCCGCTGTACCAGGAGCCGTCGAACCCCGCCGTCGTCGTCGACGACGACGCGCTCGACGGCTACCTCATCCCGACCGTGTTCAACGCCAGCGACTCCTTCTGGGTGACCGGCGCACACAAGGAGTGGGTCCGCATCGAGAACGGTCTCGACTGGGGCCGCACCCACACCGAGGCGTACATCGTCCTCAACCCGGAGGCCTCGGTCGCGCAGTTGACCGACGCCGACTGCGACCAGTCCACCGACGACGTGGCCGCGTGGGCCGCTGTCGCCGAGAAGATGTTCGGACAGGATATCGTCTACGTCGAGTACTCCGGGATGTACGGCGACACCGAGAAAGTACAGGCCGCCCAGGACGCGCTCGACGACTCGACGCTGTTCTACGGCGGCGGCATCCGCAGCTACGACGCCGCCTACGAGATGGGCCAGTACGCCGACGTCATCGTCGTCGGCGACCTGCTGCACGACGAGGGCGTCGACGCGGTCCGCGAAACCGTCGAAGGCGTCAAAGACGCCCACGCCGAGTAGTTCTCTTCGCTCCGCGCGTTCGCTTTTCGTTTCGAGTCGACGTTCGACGACCGAGAGCGGTCAGTCCGCCGTGCTGATCGTCTCCTCCTCGTCGAGTTTGACGAGTTCATCCGCCGACTCCAGGAGCTTGACGCCCCACGTCATCGTCACCGGGACGAGCGCCGTCGTGAAGATGGCGATGAACACGAGGATGGAGAACATCTGCTGGTCGATGACGCCCGCCGACAGACCGATGGAGGCGATGATGATCTCGACGGTGCCGCGGCCGTTCATCCCGAAGCCGATGACCAGCCCCTCGCGGGAGGTGAGCTTCGTCGGCAGCGAGAACAGCCACGAGCCGACGATTTTACCGATGAACGCGAGCGCCACCAACAGCACGAGCAGGCCGAGGTTCTGCGTGAACACGTCGAACGTCAACTCGAAGGCGACGGTGACGAAGAAGATGGGCGCGAAGAAGCCGATAGCGAGGTCGTAGATGACGTTCTCCATGTGTTCGTACAACCCCGGCGTGATGTCGGCCTGTCGGAGGAACATCCCGGCCATGAAGCCGCCGATAATCATGTGCAGCCCCGCCAGCGCGGCGAGCTCGGCGAACACCAGTGCGACCAGCAGCGCGAACGTGAACGCCGTCGTCTTGTCGACGAAGCCGTACTGTTCGCGGAGGTCTTCGAGTTTCGTCCACATCGGCGGGAGGAAGCGGTCGCCGATGAACAGCGTCACGGCGAAGAACGCCAGCGCCTTCCCGAAGATGAGGGCGATGCTGAGCGGGTCGACCGACCCGGCCTCGACGAAGCCGAGAATGCCCGCGAACGCGACGAGCACGCCGACGTCGGAGACGAGCGCACCGCCGAGAAGCACCCCCGCGATGCGGGTGTCGAGCAGGTCGAGGTCAGAGAGAATGCGCGACTTTGTCGCCAGCGATGTCGCCGCCATCGCCAGTCCGAGAAACAGCGCCCCTCCCATCGACACGCCGAGAACGACGCCGGCCGCGTAGCCGAGGCCGAACGGGATGACGAACCCGCCGATAGCGATGAGGAGCGCCTGCGGACCGAGTTCGAATAGCTTGTGGAGGTCGACTTCGGTCCCGACGTACACCATCAGGAGGAAGACGCCGAGCTCCGACAGCACCATCAACACCTCCGAGGGTTGGATGATTCCCAGTAGCGGCGGCCCGAAGAGGAGCCCCGCCGCCAGTTCGCCCATCATCGCGGGGTAGCCGAAGCGCTCTGCGAGCGCGCCGAACACCCACGCGACGGCAAGAACCAACAGCAGACCGAGGATGCTGATTTCGGAGGCTTCGACCACTCAGTTCACCCCCGGGACGCGACCGTCCGCATCAGCGCGCAGGCCCCGATACGGTTCGCGGTGACTCGACTCCCGAAGCAGGCCCTCAGGCCGGCGAACCCGCGCTCGTCGGTCCGACTTCGACGTTCCGTCGCTCGACTTCGGTACGGGAACTCTCATTATCGGCTCTTACCGCTGAAACGCCATAAAGAAGGCGATATATTGCCGATTTCGCATCTACAATTCGTTGTAGTATTTATTTCGCAATTCACGAGTGTTCAACGTATGCGACGCACTGTTCGAACTGTCGGTCGTCGACACGTGCAGACGCTCAGAGGCCCGCGTTCGTTCGCCAAGTCGCCAGACGCTGTCCGAGAGTCGACACGGTTCGTCGACCAGCGCAGTCGCTCCGCGGAGAAGAGGCGTCGAACGGAGGCGCTCGGCTACTCGTCCGGGGATTCGCTGAACGGCGTGTACGGACAGGTGTACTCGTTTCGGATGAGTTCCTCTTCGACGATCTCGAAACCGAGCGAACTGAGGTCGCGGCCGATTCGGCTCAGGTCGTCGCTGTCCTCGCCGACGACGGTGATGTGGACGTTCTCGCCGCCGGTCATTATCTCGCGGACCGAGACCACGCCGTCGACGTTGCACGCTTCGCGTGCGAGCTGTTCGCGCTTGGGAATCGGGGCGGTGCAGAGAATGAGCGTGTACAGCTGATAGCCGGCGGCCTCGAAGTCGATGTCGAGGTGGCTCCCTCGGATGATGTCACCGTCTTCGAGTCGGTGGATTCGATTACGCACGGTGCTGGCAGAGACGCCCTTCATCTCGGCGATCTCTCGGGCGGTCGTCCCGCGGGCGTCGCCCTGGAGCGCGTAGATGATGTAGCGGTCGAGGTCGTCAAGTTCCCGCGACATACCCAGAGAGGTGACCGACAGGTGCAAATGTGTTTTGTTCCGCCCGACGGATGGGCGACGGCGACCGTCGGCGCTTCGCGCGCTCGGGCGGAATCGGTCGTTTTTAACCTCCCGACGCGGAACGCGTAGACATGCACAACCGAACGTACGCAGCTGACGCCGAACCCGGCGAGACGGTGACGCTCGCTGGCTGGGTTCACGAGGTTCGTGACCTCGGCGGCATCGCATTCCTCATCCTCCGAGACACCACCGGGAAGATTCAGGTCAAGTTCGAAAAGGACGAGATGGACGAGACGCTCGTCGAGACCGGACTGGGTGTCCACCGCGAGAGCGTCATCTCGGTGACCGGCGAGGTCGGCGAGGAGCCGCGCGCGCCGACGGGCGTCGAAGTCGTCCCCGAGAGCCTCGACGTCATCGCGGAGGCCGACCCGCAACTGCCGCTAGACCCCTCCGGCAAGGTCGACGCCGAACTCCCAACGCGTCTCGACAACCGGACGCTCGACCTGCGCAAGGACGAGGTGAAGGCAATCTTCGATATTCGCGCCGAGGTCCAGCGCGCCGTCCGCGAGAAGTTCCGCGACCTCCGTGCGACCGAGATCAACACGCCGAAGATCGTCGCCACCGGCACCGAGGGCGGCACCGAGCTGTTCCCCATCACGTACTTCGGCCAGGAGGCGTTCATGAACCAGTCGCCGCAGCTGTTCAAACAGCTGATGGTCGGCTCCGGTCTGGAGCGCGTCTTCGAGGTCGGCCCCATCTTCCGCGCCGAGGAGCACAACACGCCGCGACACCTCAACGAGGCGACCTCCATCGACTTCGAGTCGGCCTTTATCGACCACACCGAGGCGATGGACGTCTGCGAGGCCGTCGTCAAGGCGGCGTACGAGGCCGTCGATGAGAACTGTCAGCGCCAGCTCGAAGCGCTCGGGCTCGAAGAGGAGTTCGAGGCACCCTCTGGCGAGTTCCCGCGGCTCACCTACGAGGAGGCCATCGAGCGCATCAACGCGTCGGGCGAACTCGACGAACACCTCGTCTGGGGCGACGACCTGCCGACGGAGGGCGAGAAGGCGCTCGGCGACGACGTCGGCGAGCACTACTTCATCACCGACTGGCCCAGCGAGATCAAGCCGTTCTACATCAAAGACCACGACGACGACGACGAGTCACTCTCGACCGGGTTCGACATGATGCACCCGAACATGGAACTCGTCTCGGGCGGCCAGCGTGAACACCGCTACGAGCGCCTCGTCGCCGGCTTCGAACAGCAGGGGCTCGACCCCGAGTCGTTCGACTACTACACGAAGATGTTCAAGTACGGGATGCCCCCGCACGCCGGCTTCGGACTCGGCGGCGAGCGTCTCATCATGACGATGCTCGGACTGGAGAACATCCGCGAGGCCGTCCTCTTCCCACGTGACAGGCAGCGTCTGTCGCCGTAGGCGAGACGTAACAGACGACCGCACGGTTTTTTCGCCGCTCGAAAAGTCGCCAGACGCGGCTCCGGAGTTTTCACCGAGCGTACCGGCGAGTAACTCGGACGGGCAGGCAACTTATTCGCGTCTGCACCCAAGCCCGATTCGATGCCCGAACTGAACGAACATGTGCTCGAAGAGGCGGGCGACCGCGGACGCACGCTTCTGGTCTCGGACCTCGTCGGACTCATCGAACGCTACGAGCGGAGTGACCGCCCCGGCGTCGCCCCGGACCGCGTCGTGACGTACGCCGAAGGGCTGGCGGCTGACGGCGCTCAAATCGACCCCGACAGCGTCCCGTCCGCAGTCGAGGAACGTCGGACGGAGTCCTCCTCGTGGGACGATAACGACGCCCTCTACACCGTCGACGACGGCCGCGTGAGTACGTATCCCGAGCGCTGGCACGAGAGTCTCCGGGGCGAGAGCGACGTGAGACGGTACCTCGAAGTCATCCTCGACGATGTCGGTGACAGCGCGGACGCGTTCGACGTGGGCGGCGCGGGGAGAGGCGTCCCGCGGAGTCTCCTCCTCAGCGCGACGGCCGTTCTCGGCGAACTCAACCCGACCGAAGCGAAAGCGCAGATACAGGCGCTCCGCGATGAGGGCGTCCTCGCCGAAGACGCCGATCAGCATCCGAACGCGCGCGTCGCGTTCGCCGACCAGCAGCGCTGACACGCTGAAGCGGCGCTGTGTCGGTCTTTTGCGGCACGTAGTGAATCAAGCGAGTGTGACAGCCGGCGTCCTCTTCGACTCGGTGATCGAGAAAACCGACGGACTGGACGCGAAACGTCGGTGCGCCCGGGAGTGATGCATGTCTGACTGGTCGACCGTCCGGCGAGTTAGGTTGCGGACGGCATAACAGACGCGCCGAGCGTCACACGTCCCGACGAAGTCTGATTTCGTCGTCAGTGACCGCTTCGACGGCTTCCTCCTGGAGCGGGTACGTGTCCTCGTCCCTCTCACCCCAACCGAGCTTCGATTTGAGTTTCTCGGTGAGTCCGGGGTCCGGTTCGACGTACGCGGTCCCGTGTTCAACATCTGCAACGATGCCTACGGTGTCGCCGTCGCCGGCGACGACCTTCTTCCCCTCATCGTCTTCGGTGATGTTAGTTGCCATCGGTGGGTCCTCCGTCAGCTATCTGCGACCCGCTGGTCGCGTCATCGACAACAACGCGATTCCGTAAAAAGCGGCGCGACCGTTTCTTCGTGTTCAAGCCGCTCGACCGCCGCGAGACCCGCTCAACGGACCGATGTGTGTCGGTTCCGGTTCGAGTCCACGGTACACGCTACCGAGCGGAAATACGCCATTTATCGGCGTGAACGAGTTGAACCGCCGTCGGTCGGGATTGTAACTGTTAAACCTGCGGCGCGGAGATGAAGGAGTATGGCTGGCGAGGCAGTGGCGTTCGTTCCGGGTCACGTGACCGGATTCTTCAGCGCCCACCCCGATGACGACCCGAGAGTTGCCGGTTCCCGCGGGGCGGGCGTGACGCTCTCGGACGGCGTCACCGTTCGGGTTCGGCCGGCGGCGACGACGACGGTGACGCTCAGCGGCGACGTACTTGACGTCGACCCGGTCGAGCGCGTGCTCGACGCCCTCTCGGTGACGGCGGCCGTGGACGCCGACACGTCGCTGCCGCTGGGCGCGGGCTTCGGCGTCTCGGGGGCGATGGCGCTCGGAACCGCCCTCGCCGCGAACGACGCTTTCGACCGGGCGCTCTCGGAGAACGAACTCGTCACCCTCGCCCACGGCGCGGAGGTGCAGTCCGGGACGGGCCTCGGCGACGTCGTCGCACAGGCGCACGGCGGCGTGCCGATTCGCCTCGACCCCGGCGCGCCAGGCGAGGGACTGCTGGACGGGATTCCCGCCCAGACCCGCGTCGAGTACGTCACCTTCGGCAAGCTCTCCACCGAAGACGTGCTCTCGGGCGACACGACCCGACTCTCGGAGGCCGGGGCGCGGGCGCTGTCGAGTCTCGTCGAACGGCCCACGCTCGACCGATTCATGCTCGCCTCGCGCCGGTTCGCCCGGGAGGCCGGACTGCTCACCGACCGCGTCGAGGCGGTGATACGCGACGTGAACGCCGTCGACGGCGAGGCGTCGATGGCGATGCTCGGCGACTCGGTCTTCGCGCTCGGAACCGGTCTCTCGGAGGCGGGCTACGACCCGTCGGTCTGTCAGAGCCACCCGGCGGGCGCGCGACTGCTCGACGACGAACCTCCCGCGCCCGCAGCGGGCGACGCCTCGCCGTCGATACCGCGCCGCGAGTAGCACCGATTTTTACCGTCCCGCGTCAATCGCCGGTATGACCGAGATTCCCGAAGACCACCCTCGATACGAGTCGTTGCTGACGCGACATCGCATCGAGAAGGGCGTCGACGAGGGCATCACCAGCAGACAGGGGCTCATCGCGCAGGGGCGCGGCGAGGCGTTCGACTACCTCCTCGGCGAGCGCACGATAGAGAGCGCCGACGCCGCCGAGCGCGCCGCCGCAGCACAGTTGCTTCTGGCCGAGCACCCGGTGCTGTCGATAAACGGCAACGTCGCCGCCCTCTGCCCGGGCGAACTGGTCGAACTCGCCGACGCCGTCGGCGCGGAGCTCGAAGTGAACCTGTTCAACCGCACCGACGAGCGGATGGAAGCCATCGCCGACTACCTGCGCGACCACGGGGCGAGCGAAGTGAAGGGACTGACCGCCGACGGCCGCATCCCCGGGCTCTCGCACGAACGCGCGAAAGTCGACGCCGACGGTATCGGCGACGCCGACGTGGTGCTCGTCCCGCTCGAAGACGGCGACAGAGCGGAGGCGCTGGCGGCGCTGGGGAAAGTCGAAATCGTCGTCGACCTCAACCCCATGTCGCGGTCGGCGCGGGCCGCGGACATCCCGATCGTCGACAACGTCATCCGCGCGGTGCCGAACGTCACCCGCCACGCCCGCGAGTTGCGCGAGAGACCCCGCGAAGAACTCGAACAACTCGTCGCCGAGTTCGACGCCGAAGCGGCGTTAGACGACGCCGAGCGGGCGATTCGTGGCGGCGTGCAGTAATCACAGGGTCAGACGTCAGGCGCGCCGTCAGCCGAAGCCGGTCGGGCGTCGCGTCTCGAACGGTGCACACCGCCGCGTCTGTCGGTAGTGTCGCTTATTCACCCCATCGCATACGCCGGTTCGTGACTCGTCGGGTTCTCGTCGCAAACGCGACCGGTACGACAGCGGGCTCACTTCCTTCGAGACGTACCTCGACGAGCGCTGGTCGGCGGAGACCGCGAGCCCTCGAAATCGGCTGTCGACTGATGGAGTTCAGCCGGATGACGGCGGTGAGTAGGCGTCTGACCGTGCCGCTCGATGACACGGCTACTCTAGGGAACGAGCCGTACAAGAGCGCGTCGTCGGCGTCGGATAGCCGTCGACTCGGCGATGGGGCGCGAGTGGATTACTGGCCGGGCGACTCGTTGACGGTTTCCTCGTCCTCGGCGTCGCTCGTTTCGTCCGACTCCTCCGCTTCGTCCGTCTCTTCGGCTTCGTCCATTTCGTCCGTCTCTTCGGACTCGTCCGTTTCGTCCGTCTCTTCGGACTCGGCTTCGAGCGGCGACTCGTCCTCTTCGTCCGACTCCGTTTCGTCGACCGTTTCCGCGTCCTCGATTTCGGTCTCCGCGCCGGCTTCCTCGCCCGTCGCCGCCTCGACGACGTCTTCCTCCACGACCGTCTCACCGGGTTCCGGCGAGACGTCGCCGCCCTCGTCTTCGACCGTATCGACCATCTCGTCGACGTCGTCCTCCTCGGCGGTGCTCGTCCCCATCACGTCCTCCTCGGCAACGTTCGTCTCGGTGATGTCGCGCTCGGTCGCGTCGGGCTCGGAACGCTCGCCAAGCTCGCCGCGCTTCCGCACGGCGTAGGCGACGACGGCGACGACCACGGCGAACGTGAGCAGTCGCAGTAGCGCACCGACGACCGACCGCGACCCGGACGACCCTTTGTGCGTCGGTTCGTCTTCTATCTCCCGTTCCGAAGCGGTCGCCTCCGTCAGCAACTGTTTGATTCGCTCGTTTCGGGCCATTCGGCGGAGTACGCCGAGGGCGACGAGCGAACCCGCGACCACTTGCTTTCCCGTCCGTCGCTCACGACTCTGTTCTGTGTCCTGTCCCGCGAGCGTCCGGAGGAACCGTTCGACGTCGAACGGCTCCGAGTCCCCGTCAGACGACTCGGTCAGTTCGTTCTCGAACAGCGCGCGGGCGACGTGCTTTGCTTCGTCCATCATCTCTCGTCGGTTGTTCATCACGTTTGTTCTCCCTGTGAGAACTCAGCACGGAGCCTCGAAAGGTTTCGGCGAACGTCACGTTCGAGAGTCTATCTTCGAAAATATACTATCTGGATACGCTACTCGAACAGGGCGTCCGGCGGTCCGCCAGCGAGACGGTCTCGGTCGTGCGGTCCCGAGAAGTCGATGTCCGGGCCGGTGGGGACCAATCGCTTGGGGTTCACGTCGCCGTGGCTCCGGTAGTAGTGTTCGGTGATGTGTTCGAGATTCACCGTGTCCGCGATTCCGGGCAACTGGTACAGTTCCTTCGTGTAGTTCCAGAGGTTCGGGAACTCGTGAATCGCCCGGCGGTTACACTTGAAGTGGGTGTGGTAGACGTGGTCGAAGCGGACCAACGTTGCGAACATCGCTAGGTCCGCCTCGGTGAGCACGTCGCCGGCGAGGTAGCGCCGCTCGTCGAGGACGTTCTCGTAGCGGTCGAGCGCCTCGAACAGCTCGTCGACCGCTCGGTCGTACGCCGCCTGCGCGTCGGCGAACCCGGCGCGGTAGACGCCGTTGTTGATGGGGTCGTAGATGTCGTCTATGAGCCGGTCGACCTCGTCTCGATACCCTTCGGGGTAGAGGTCGACGTCGCGCTCGGCGAGGCGGCCGAACTCCGTGCCGAGCATCCGCATTATCTCTTCGGACTCGTTGTTGACGACGGTCTCTTCCTGTCTGTCCCACAGCACCGGCACCGTCACGCGGCCGGTGTAATCGTCGTCCGCGCGGACGTAGACGTCCCGGAGATACGGCTCGTCGTACAGTGGGTCCGGAAACCGCTCTGAGAACTCCCACCCGTCGTCGATGCGGACCGGTTCGGTCAGCGAGAGCGAGATCGCGCGTTCGAGTCCCAGCAGCGAGCGCGTCATCGCCGTTCGGTGGGCCCACGGGCAGGCCCGGCAGATGTAGAGGTGGTACCGACCCGCCTCGACGGGGAATTTCGCGTCCTCGCGGTCCTCGATTCGGTCGCGGAACGACGTCTCCTGCCGGTCGAACTCGCCGTCTTCGTCCGTCGACTCGTAGGCGTCGGTCATCCACTCGCCGTCGACGAGCATGTTCATCGGCAGGTCCCTCCGAGCGTCGCTGGTCGAGTCATTCGTTCACGCTACGGGCGCTTCGAGCAAAAGCGTTCGGCGCGACTTCGAACCGGGTGCAATCGCGGTCCAGTCCGGCGGTCGTACGTTCGGCCTATCAAAACAGTATGCCGACCCATACGGCTGAAACGAACGAACGGTTGCCCATAACAAAGGCGGTACTGGTTCTTGCCGCACGCAATGTCTGACCCTGGTTCGCAGCGACAGTACGTACCGCTTCTGGTACTTCTCGTCGTCGCGCTGGGCGCAATCGCCATCGGTTCCGGATTCGCATCACAGTTCGACGCCGGGTCGCTCTCCCCCGTCAACGAATCGAACAGTGACGCCTCCAGTACCGAACTCGTCACCAACGAGACGAACGCGACGACGCCGAACGCGACGACACCGAACGCCACGACGGAGTCCTCGACGACCGACGCGGACGACGACGCCGGTGATTCGAGCAACGCCGGTGGCAACGACGGTACTGACGACTCCGCTAATTCCGGTAGTTCGAACGACGCTGGCAGCTCGAACGATGCCGGCAGCTCGAATAACGGCGGTGACTCGAACAACGCCGGAAACTCGAACAGCGGTGGTGACTCTGACGAGACGGACGACTCGGAGGGGACCGACGACGACGCCGAGGAGACGACAACTGCCGCGGAGTCGACGGTCCAGTCGATACAGGACAGCTCGAACCAGTGCGGTCAGCTCACCGTCTCGAACCCTAACGAGTTCGCGGTGACCTATACGTACACCGTTCAAGAGACGAAGGAAGGTGACGACGTCACCATCAGGCCCGGCGAGGACGTCACCATCGACCTCGACCTGGGTGCCGCCGAGGGCCAGTACTACGTGGTCACCGAGGCAGTGCGCAGCGATACCGGCGAGTCGGTGCCCGTCGAGGACGAGGCGACCTCGGCGATAACCGAGAGCGTTCAGGCGTGCGCCCCGTCGGAGACGACCGAGACTTCCACTTCGACCCCGACCGAGACGAGTTCGCCTGTGGTGACTGAGACGACGACCTCTACGTCGCCGTCAGTCCAATCGATTCAGGACAGCTCGAACCAGTGCGGTCAGCTCACCGTCTCGAACCCCAACGAGTTCGCGGTGACCTATACGTACACCGTCCAGGAGACGAAGGAAGGTGACGACGTCCCCATCGGGCCCGGCGAGGACGTCACCATCGACCTCGATCTGAGCGGGTCGGAGGGTGACCAGTACTACGTGGTCACCGAGGCAGTGCGTAGCGACACCGGCGAATCGGTGCCCGTCGAGGACGAGGAGACTTCGGCGATAACCGAGAGCGTCCAGGCGTGCGGTTCGCCGTCCTCGACGACCACCTCCACGTCGACTACCTCGACGACGACTGCTTCGACCACGGCCACATCGACGACCACGACGGTTTCGACTACGGCCACATCGACGACCACGTCCACGCCGACCGAAACCGCGACGCCCACCGAAACCGACACGTCGACGGAGACGACCGAGACCGTGCAGACGACGGAGTCACAGTCGACGGAGAGCCAGACCGAAACCGCGACGCCGACCGACTCCGACGCGACGACGACCACCGAGACGGAGTCGGCCAGTTTCGCGACGCTGCTCCCTGACACCCGCTTCGGGACGGCGCTGAGTTGCCTGCTGGCGATTGCGGGACTGGCGGTCCGTCGTCGTCGCTGAGTCGCGCCGAGTGATACTTTCTTTGTCCCCCGGCCGGTGGTGAGCGCATGGACACTCGTCGCGCGTTGTTGGTCGACGCGTTCACCACCGAACCGCTCGCGGGTAACGCCGCCGGCGTCGTCCCCGACGCCGACGGCCTCTCGGTCGAACAGATGCAGGCGGTCGCCCGCGAACTGTCTGTGAGTGAGACGGCGTTTCTCCGCCCCTCCGAGAGCGCCGACCGACGCATCCGCTACTTCACGCCGGCACAGGAAGTCGACCTCTGCGGGCACGCGACCGTCGCGGCGCACGCGCATCTCTCCGAGGAAGACGTCCTCGACGCGGGCGTTCACACGCTCGAAACGAACGTCGGCGACCTCGAAATCGAACTCACCGACGACGGCGTCGTCTGGATGACGCAGTCGCCTCCGACCGTTCGGCCGGTCGACGTCGACTACGAGCGCGTGAGCGAGGCGCTCGGCGTTCCGGTCGACTCGTTTCGGGCGGTCGCCGACGAGCTCCCGGCGGCCGTCGCCTCGACCGGCCTCCCGTTTCTCGTTCTCGGCGTCGACTTCCTCGACGCTGTCGGCGGTGCGACGCCCGACATGAGCGCCGTCGCCGCGCTGACCGAGGAGTACGACGCCACCGGCGTCTATCTGTTCACCTTCGACACGCTGAACGCCGAGTCGACGCTGCACGCGAGAATGTTCGCACCCGGCACGGGCGTCCCCGAAGACCCCGTCACCGGCACCGCCAGCGGCGCCTGCGGCGCGTACCTCGAACACGTCGGCGCGTTCGACACGCTCCCCGACGAGATGCAGTTCGAGCAAGGCGAGTTCGTGGAGAGATCCGGCCGCGTTCGGGTGCGCGTCGGCGACGAGGTTCGCGTCGGCGGGCGAGCGGTGACGACGTTCGACGGCACGCTCGTCGTTCCCGAGATCGACGCCGACGAGATACTCGAAGCCTGAGAAGCGGAGTCAGCGGTCCGACTCGGCACCGGGCTCGGACCACGCGATGGCCGAGCTACACCAGTGACAGAACTCCAGTTCGGCGTCCAGCGGATAGCCGCAGACCGGACAGGAGACGCCCCCGTCGCTCGACGCCGCCGGTTTGATGGCGATGCGGCAGGCGTCGTAGACGCTGAGTCCCAGGAGGAACAGAAGCGGCGGGTAGACGGCCGAAGGTTCGACGGTCGCCGACGTGAGCGTCGAGATCGGTTCCGCGAGCACCGCCGATATCGACAGCGTCGACGGGTTCAGCGCGAACACGAGCCCCACGGCGCTGCCGAAGACGAACAGAAACCAACTCACGCCGCGGCGCCACCGCCGGAGATACAGGTGGGCGACACCTGCGACCCCGACGGTGGCGAACACCGTCCCGAGAACGGCGGCGACGAGTGCACGTCGGGGTGTGTCGGCCATGGCCCCAACGTCCAAAGCCACGAAGCATAAGTTAGTGGGTTCTACGACGAAATTCTGGTTAGGAACAGATAATTATATACTGACAGTTTCGACAGTTCGGCGGCCCGTCTCTCCCTGCCGACGCGGTCAGAGCTGTCGCACCAGTTTCGCGAGCGTCTGGAGGTCGTACTGCCCGGGGGCGGTCGCGCTCTCGGCGCGCGGCGGCGCGTAGCCGATTTTCGACCCGTACACCGGCGCGACGGCGCGGGTGTGGCGGCCCGGTTCGCCCATCGCCATCGTCGCCACCCGGTGGCCGGCCGTCGTCGCCTCGTGGGTCACCGAGAGGAGTGCGAGGCTGTCCGAGTGGTCGGTGGCCGTCACCGCCAGTTTCCCGACGTCGCCGGCCTCACACGCCGCCGACAGCAGACTCTGCAGGTTCGCCATCGGCGGCGTCTTCTGGAAGTCGTGAACGGACGTGACGACGGTGAGACCGCGTTCTCTGGCCGCCGATCGGAGGTCGACGGCGCTTGGAACGTTCGGGCCGTGGGGGCCGAGCGCGGCGAGTTCGAGGTCGACGGCGACGACGGCGTCGTGGTCGAACGCCGATTCGAGCGTCGCCAGTCGGCCCTCGTCCGCCGCCTCTCCGCCCTCCCAGTCGGCGCGGTTCGTCACGAGTACCGGCAGGTCGCCGTCGTAGTCGTCGAGCGCTTCCAGCGGATCCGTCGCGAGGTCCAACCGGAACTCGACGATGTCGGCGTGTTCTCGTACCGCGGGCATCTCCTGTACCGGCCTCAGGTCGGCCGTACTGGCCGCCAGTGCGAACGAGTGGAACTCCATGCGCGCATACGGGTCGCCGAGGGGCAAAAATGGACCCGTTGTTCGAGATGCCGAGAGGCCTGCAGGGGGCGTGCGTTCGAGGTCAGCCCTCGTAAGGGGCGTGCGAGACGACGTATCGACGTTCGTCTTCGGTCCGGTCGACCACGTCGACGTCCGAGACGGTGTACAGTCGAACGCGCCGTTCCTGTTTCGTCACGACCGAGAAGTCGTAGTTGGTGGCGCGGTGGGCTACCTCGGCGTCCGTCTCGGCGACGAACGATTCGTGCCGGGCGACCCGCTCTCGGGCCCGCTCGCGGGACCGTTCGGCGAGTCCGTCCAAGCGGCGGTCGAACGCGTCGAGCACCGTCGCATCGAGTTCGTAGCCGACCGAGTTGCGCCCCGAGAGCATCGCGGCCAGCGTCGTCGTTCCGGTCCCGAGGAAGGGGTCCAACACGGTGTCGCCGTACACCGAGTACATCCGAATCAGTCGAAGCGGCAGCTCCAGCGGGAACGCCGCCGAGCGCTCGCGGCTGTCGCCGGGTGCCGCCAGCGTCTGGTCCGTACCGGTGAGCGTCCAGAGGTCCGAGAACCACTCGTTTCGCTCCTCCCAGAAGAAGGCGCTCTCGTAGCGGCGGTCGTCGCCCGCCTCGAACTGGCGGGGGCCGCCCTTCCTGAACACGAGGATATACTCGTGCTCGAGCGTGACGTAGGCGTTCGGCGGCAGCGTCCCTGACCCCATGAACTTCGTCAGGCGGTTCGTCGGTTTCCGCCAGAGCACGTCCGGAAGAGGGCGAAGCCCTCGCTCCCGGAGCGCAGACAGCACCCGCGCGTGGTTCGGAAACTGCCGGAACACTTCCCCGACCGACCGCGTCGCGTCGCCGACGTTGACACAGAGGATGCCGCCCGGCGCGAGCACGCGAACGACTTCGTCCCACACCGCGTCGAGCTGGGCGTGCATCCGGTCGAAGGCGGTGTCGGCGTCGTCTTCGTCCAACGCCTCGGCGACCGCCGGGTCGCGCGCCGAAAAGAGGTCGTCCCACAGTGAAATCATCGGATACGGCGGCGACGTGACCACCAGTTCGACGGACCCCGTCTCCACACCGTCCAGCGCTGCGGCGTCACCGAGTCGATGGACGTGTTCGGTCTGCACGACTTACTTGTGAGTTGGTTGTTATGTAGTGTTTTGGGTCGGTCGCAGGCCGTGAACCGCACCGAAACTGCGGTATGGGACGACAGTCCGCTCGGTTCGGAACCGACCGGTGAACTCATGGGAATTCGGGACTCTCTCGCACTCGTGTCCCGCCCGACGCTGTCCCGTCTCGGCCTCTCGTCACTCCGCGTCGACGTCAGGGGGTGTCTCGCGCTCATCGGCAAGATAACGAAGTATCTCTCGGTACTGCTTGCGATTCCGCTGCTGTTCGCGCTGTACGAGGGCGTCGACGTGATGCCGTTCGCCGTGACGCTCGTACTCGTCCTCGCCGTCGGTGCGCCGCTCGAACGAGTCAGTTCCGACACCGAACCGGGCCCGCGGGAGGGGTATCTCATCGTCGCGCTGACGTGGCTCATCCTGCCGGTCGTCGGCGCGATTCCGTTCGTGCTCGCGGGCAACGGCGTCATCGCCGACCCCGTGAACGCGCTGTTCGAGAGCATGAGCGGGACGACGACGACGGGTGCGACGGTCATCGTCGACTTCGACGCTCACTCCCGTCCGATCATGCTGTGGCGGTCGCTCATCCAGTGGCTCGGCGGCCTCTCCATCCTCGTCCTCGCCGTCGCCGTCCTCTCGGAGCTGTCGGTCGGCGGCGCGCAACTGATGGAGACGGAGACGGCGACGACGAGCGTCCGGAAACTGACGCCGCGCATCGAGGGGACGGCCCGTCTCTTGGGGACGCTCTATCTCGGGCTGACCACGGTGACCGTCGTCGGGTTGTACGGTCTCCACCTCGTCGGGTTCGCCCCCGAGATGACGCTGTTCGACGCGGTCAACCACGCGTTCACGAGCATCTCCACGAGCGGGTTCTCGCCGCGCGCCGACAGCATCGCGGCGTTTTCGCCGGCCGTCCAGTGGGCCGTTATCCCCGTGATGTTCGTCGGCGCGACGAACTTCGTCATCATCTACCGCTTCACGCGAGGCAAGTACGACGCCCCGCTGCGGAGCGAGGAGTTCCGCGTCTACGTCGGTATCGTCGCGTTTCTCTCGCTTTTCGTCGCGGGACTGCTCGTCGTCGAACCCCACCAGCAGTACTCGATAGAGGAGACGCTCCGCCACGCGACGTTTCAGGTCGTCTCCATCCTGACGACGACGGGCTACGCGAGCGCGAACTTCGACCTCTGGTCGCCGTCGGCGAAGAACGTGCTCTTTCTCTGCATGTTCTTCGGGGGGATGGTCGGCAGCACGACCTGTTCTATCAAGTTACTCCGCTGGCTCGTCATCGTGAAATCACTCCGTCGGGATCTCTTCACGGCCGTCCACCCGAGTGCGGTCCGTCCGGTGCGACTCGACGGCGACGTCGTCGACGAGGACAGCATCCGGCAGATGTACGCCTACACGATGCTGAACATCGTCATCTTCGCCTGCGCGACGGTGTTCGTCATCGCCGACGCCGCCCGCGTCGGTCTCTCGCTCACCGAACTGGAGGCGCTCGGCGCGAGCGCCGCGACGTTTCTCAACATCGGCCCCGGCTTCGGCCTCGCGGGGCCGTTCGGAAGCTACGTGGAGTTCCCGGCGACGACGAAACTCGTGATGGTCGTGCTCATGTGGGTCGGCCGTATCGAAGTCATCCCCGTGCTCGTCCTCCTGACGCGGACGTACTGGCGGGACTGAGCGGGGAACGACCGAAGAACTCGGAGTTGGTGAATCCGCGTTACGCGACGCCGACGCCTTCTTCGGCTTCGAGCAGCTCGTGGTAGCGGTTGCGGATGGTGACTTCGCTGATGTCGGCGACGTCCGAGACGGCGGCTTGCGTCGTCTTCTCGTTCGTCAGCAGCGCGGCGGCGTAGACGGCCGCGGCGGCGAGTCCGACCGGCGACTTGCCCGAGTGGACGCCTTTCTCCTTGGCGTTTTTGAGCAACTGGCGAGCGCGGTGTTCGGCCTCCTCGGAGAGCCCGAGCGACGAGGCAAATCGGGGGACGTACTGTTCGGGGTCGGCGGGTTTCACTTCGAGTTTGAGTTCGCGGACGACGTAGCGGTACGTCCGGGCGACCTCGCTCTTCTCGATGCGGGAGACGTCGGCGATCTCGTCGAGGCTCCGGGGGACGCCCGCCATCCGCGCGGCGGCGTAGACGCAGGCGGTGGCGACGCCCTCGATGGAGCGACCGGGGAGCAGGTCCTCGCCGAGCGCGCGGCGGTAGATGACCGACGCCGTCTCGCGGACGTTCTTCGGCAGACCGAGCGCCGAGGCCATGCGGTCGATCTCGCCGAGCGCCTGCTTCAGGTTGCGCTCTTTCGAGTCACGGGTGCGGAAGCGCTCGTTCCACTTGCGGAGGCGCTGCATCTTCTGGCGCTGCCGCGACCCCAGCGAGTTGCCGTAGGCGTCCTTGTTCCGCCAGTCGATGTTCGTCGACAGCCCCTTGTCGTGCATCGTGTTCGTCGTCGGCGCGCCGACGCGGGACTTCTGGTCTTTCTCGCGGGCGTCGAAGGCGCGCCACTCGGGGCCGCGGTCGACGGAGTCCTCGCTGACGACGAGGCCGCAGTCCTCACAGAGCGTCTCGCCGTGTTCGGTGTCGGTGACGACGTGCCCGCCGCACTCTGGACACTGTACAGACTCGTCGCTCTCGGTTTTCTCTTTTTCCTGTTCGTCCGTTCGTCGGGTGTACATCCGTTCGCTCATTGTGTGAAACGGCTACTGCTCCGGGTCGAGACGGGCCAAAGAACGTGGGCCGAGCGTCCAGAGCGGTCCTTATCCGTTGCAGGATAGTGACTCATATAAGTGGTTTGGTGTTGGGTGCGATTCGCGCCGATTCGCCGCTCAAACAGCCATTTGTGAGTGAATATCACAACATTAAAATACTTAAAATTGCGCCAGTGGTTTGAACTCGCGGTGCTCACTGGAAGTGATGACCGATGCCGACACGGAGCGACCCGACGTAGTGTCGCTCGCACCGAGCACGACGGCGACGCTCGACGCGATGGGTGCGGCCGACAGTCTGCTCGGGGCGACGACCCACTGCGACGCCGGCGTTCCCGCGGTGGGCGGGTGGCTCAACCCGGATTACGACCGTCTCGCGGAGCTCGACCCCGAGTTGGTCTGTACGTGCGACGCCCTCCAGCGGGAGGTTCGAGACGAACTCGGGAGTCGAGGCTACCGCGTCCACCACGTCGAACCGGCTACGCTCGCGGACGTACTCGACACGTTCGTCGCCGTCGGCGAAGCGGTCGGCCATTCGGATGCGGGCGAAGCGCTCCGCGCCGACGCCGAAGCGCGGCTCGACGCCGTCGCCGAGCGAGTCGCCGACGAACCTCGGCCCGTCGTCTACTGCGAGGAGTGGTCCGACCCGCCGATGGCCGCCGGCAACTGGGTTCCGGACGCCGTCGCCGCCGCCGGGGGTCGGTACCCGTTCGTCGCCCCCGGCGAACGCTCCCGCGAGATCGACGCCGAGCGCATCGTCGATGCGAGGCCCGACTACGCGATTCTCCACATCTGCGGCCGCGGCGAGCGCGTCGACCCGAGCGTCGTCGCCGAGCGCGACTGGGCGGGCGACCCCGAGGTCCACGTCGTCGACGACTCGCTTCTGAACCAGCCGAGTCCGCGACTCGTCGACGGTATCGAGGCGCTCTCGGAGATACTCCACTGAACGCGACTCCCGAGTAGGGCTCTCCATCGTTCACCGATTCCGAAATATCGATAACCTCCCGTGAGGAGTCGGTGATATGCGAATCGCCGTCGGGAGCGAGAATCCGGTCAAGAGAGCCGCGGTCGAAGCCGTCGTCGAGGACGCGACGGTCGAAGCGGTCGCCGTCTCCTCGGGCGTCCCGGAACAGCCGCGGGGCCACGCGGAGACCATCGCCGGCGCTGAGGCGCGGGCGTGGCAGGCGGTCGACGCGGGCGAGTACGACTACGGCGTCGGATTAGAGGGTGGTGTCGCGACGTTCGGTGAGTTCGGCGACCTGTATCTGGTGATGTGGGCCGCGGTCACGGACGGTATCCGAGTCGGCCGGGGCGCGGGGCCGAGCGTCCGCCTCCCGCCGAGAATCGCCGCGCGCATCCGCGGCGGCGAGGAACTCGGCCCGGTGATGGACGATACGCTCGACACGACGGGAATCGCGAAAGGAGAAGGCGCTGCGGGCGTGTTGACCGGCGGCCGAATCGACCGCGAGACGGCGCTTTCGACGGCCGTCGCGGGAGCGCTCGGCCCGTTCGTCTCAGGACTGTACTGAGCTCAGTCGGAGTCGACCGGTTCGGCCTGATCGCGCGCGTTGGCGCTCTCTTCGACCGCTTTGGTGAGCGAGACGTTGAGCGACAGCATCGACGCGACGCCGCCGAGGACGGTGACGACGTTCTTCACCGCGTGGTCGAGAATCGCCGCGCCCACCGCGACGGTGACCGACACGGGGCTGAGCGCGACGACGAGGATGGTGAACGCACCCTCGTAGAGGCCGATGCCGCCCGGCGAGAGCGGGAGCACCTTCGCCAGGTTGCCGACGCTGACCGCGAAGAAACTCACGGCCACGAGCGTGACGACGGACATCTCGGCGTTCGCCCCCAGCGCGACGAGCACGAGAATCGCCGTCACGACGTCCAGCGACCAGATGGCGAGACTGCTGACGCCGACGCGGGCGAACGCGTCGCGGCGACCGGCGGCCCGTTGGAGGTCGACGACGAACTGCTCGACGATGCCCGCCACGTAGTCGGCGTAGGAGTCCGAAGAGAACCGGCCGAGCGCCTTCCGGACGAGATTGCGGTCGGAGCGGGCGCTGGCGACGATACCGACGACGGCAAGTATCGCCGCGAGGCCGACGCCGGCGGCGACGACGGCCGCCGTCCGGCCCGCACGTCTGTTCTCGGCTCCGACTTCTCCGCCGCTTCCGAGCAACCCTTCGATGAGCGCCGAGGTGTTGCCCGTCGCAACGATTCCCAGAAGCACCGTCCCCGCCAACACCGTGATGGTGAGCAGGTCGAAGACGCGCTCTGCGGCTAGCGAGGCGAACCCCGACGGATACGGGATACCTCGGCGCGCCTTCACGACGTAGGCGCGGACCGCATCGCCGGCGCGAGCGGGGAACACGAGGTTACCCGTCTGGCTGATGAAGATCGCGCCCGTCAGGAAGCTCGTCTTCTCGTGGAAGCCGAGCTCCGCGAGGATGTCGCGGTAGCGGAGCCCTCGAATCGGCCACGAGACGAGGTAGACCACGGCGGCCAGGAGCACGAGCGCCGGGTCCGCCGCGCCCATCACGTCGAGCACCGCCTGCGGGTCGAGGTAGACGGTCATGAGCGCCAGGGCGACGAGGGTGAGCGCGATACCCGCCGCCATCGTCACCCGGCGGTCGATTCGCGGCCGGACCGAAAGCTCCCACCAAGTGCGACCGATCTGACTGCCCATCCCGAAGATGTCGCGGACGAGGTCGACTTTCGTGTCGCCTTTCGGCTCCCAGTCGACGGAGAACTCCGCGACTCGGAGACCCTCCCGCTGTGCGCGGACCAGCAGTTCGGTGTCCCAGAACCAGTGGTTGTCCTGGATGTCGTCTTTCAGCAGGTAGAACGCCTCGCGGCTCATCGCCTTGAAACCGCACTGGTGGTCTCGAAGCTCCGACCGCAGGAACAGTCGAACCAACCCGTTGTACGCCCTACTCGGGACACCCCGCTTGGCGGGTCGGTCCGCGACGCGGTCGGGCATCCACCGCGAACCGGTAGCGACGTCGTACCCCTCGGTACGGACGCGTTCGACCAGCTCCTCGAGGTGGCGCATATCCGTGGCGAGGTCGGTGTCGAAGTAGACCAGCGTCTCACCGTTGGCGGCCTCGAAGGCCCGTTCTAACGCCCCGCCTCGACCGAGCCGTTCGTCGGAGTGAAAGTGACGAACTCGGCTGTCCTCGGCGGCCAACTGGTCGGCAATCTCCGGGGTGCGGTCGTCGCACCCGTCCTCTGCGACGATGACCTCGACGGCCTCGCGCGGGAGGAACGCTGCAAGTGTCTCAAGCGTGGTCCGCACCGTCTCCTCTATCGTATGTTCTTCGTTATACGCAGGAAGGACGACGCTGACCTCGACCGGACGGTCCATTGTCACTCTATGCATCGACAATGGCTAAGAAGCTTCTGACTCTCTGGATTCGTGAAATTGTAGGCTGACAGTCCTTTCAGAACTCACAACCACTGCATCGGACCGAAATCAGCCGATTTCCCGAGCGTAATGCGAGATTACCGTGAGTACGCGCTCGTAAATACAGCCTTACGAGAACCTATTTTGGACGTTATAGTCACGAAATATTTAGTATTAGACCTTCGTACCAGGCCGCGTCCGAACCCGCCGGTTATGCTCACTTTACGATTGTAAAACGCAAGACGAGAGCACGTTAACCACACGTACCAAATGCCATATTAGTGCCAGTCACTTCGGCAGAGATATGAGCGTTACCACGGCCACCGAGCTCAGTGATAAACAGCAACGAATCCTCAGGTACCTTCGGACGCACGCCGCGACGAAGACGTACTTCAAGTCGCGTCTCATCGCCGAGGAGCTGGGACTGAGCGCCAAGGAAGTCGGCGCGAACATGACTGCCATCCTCGACGGGGATTTCGACGTGACGGTCGAAAAGTGGGGTTACTCGTCGGGGACGACGTGGAAAGTTAGCACGTAACGCCACAATTCTCCGCTGACGGCGGCCCTCCTCCCTCCAAGCACTCACACGCGCTTCGGGCAGTGTTTTTCGGACGTACTACGGCGTAAGAGCCGGAATCTCGTCTCGAAATCTGAGCGTTAGCTAGGCGTTGTAGACCACGAGATCGTCTGCTTCGCTTGCGAACGCGATGGTTTCGGTCCCGAAGGAGTCGGCGTACCGCACGAGCAACATGATGAGTGTCTCCGGCCGTTCGACGGCGAGGCCACCCTCCGTTGCGAGGAGGCCGGCGTCTTCCAACTGTTTTCTGTACGAACTCACCGTCGCCGTCGATACGTCGGCGGCTTCGGCGAGTTGGACGCCGGTCGCCCCGGGATCTCGGAGCAGTTCGAGAAGCATCTTCCGCGGCGTGTCACGGCGGAGATAGCCGAGTGCGACCTGTTCGAACGCGGAGAATCGCCGCGCCGGGAAGAATCGGCGGTAGTCGCCGTCGCGCCGCGAGAGGACGACACCTTCCGAGAGCAGTTTGTCGAGGTGGTGCTGCGTCTCGCCGGTTCCGAGACGGAGGTCGTCGCGCACTTTCGAGAAGTGAGCGCCGGGGGTCGTCGACAGATAGCCGACGAGGGCGTCGCGGACGTCGCTGCGCGACTCGTCGTCGGAACCGTCGAGACGAGCGAACGGAACCGCCGCGCCGAGTGCGGCGAACCGGCGGAGCATCGCTCGTTTCTCTTCGTCTACCCGGTCGGACATCTATCTCGATTACGGGGAGTGGAGGACAAAAACGCTTCGTTTACCGGAGTTCTCGGTCGAACTCCATCTCCTCGTCGGTCGCATCGGCGGACTCGGCGTCGGCAGATTCCGAGTCGGTGTCGCCGTCGGCGGCGACGCCGTCGTCGGTCGAGGGGGGTTCGTTCTCGTCGATGACCTCGTCGGCGTCTTTGATGTCCGCTTCGTCCTCGGCGTTGGCCTTCTGAATCACTTCGTCGGCGCTCTTGATGTCTGTATCGCCGGATTTGACGGCCTGCGCCTCTTGTTCGAGCTGTTGGACGTCCATCTCTGCGGCCTGGTCTATCTGGCCGAGTATCTCCTCGATGTCGTCGAGGCCGAGCATCTCGCGGGTCTCCTCGTCGAAATCGAGACTGTCGAGGCCCGCTTGCTCTTGGATGTCGCTGCCGGTCAACTGTTTGCCGTAGCGGCCGACGAGCGAGGTGAGCTCCTGCGGGAGGATGAACGTCGTCGACTCGCTGGAACCGATGTCGGCGAGCGTCTCCATCCCCTTGTCGATGACGGCGCGCTCACCCATCGACTCGGCGGATTTCGCGCGGAGGACGGTGGAGATGGCGTCACCCTGCGCTTCGAGAATCTGACTCTGCTTTTCACCCTGCGCGCGGATGATGTTCGACTGCTTCTCACCCTCGGCGCTCTCGACGGCGCTGCGCCGCTCACCCTGGGCTTCGAGAATCATCGCGCGGCGACGGCGCTCGGCGGAGGTCTGCTGCTCCATCGCCTGCTGGACATCGGCGCTCGGGTTCACCTCACGAACCTCGACGGATTCGACGCGGATGCCCCACTCGTCGGTGGGTTCGTCGAGTTCCTTGCGGATGCGCGCGTTGATCTCCTGGCGCTTGTTGAGCGTGTCGTCGAGCTCCATGTCGCCGAGCACGGCGCGCAGCGTCGTCTGCGCGAGGTTCGAGACGGCGGTCTTGTAATCCTCGACTTCGAGGAACGCCTTCTTCGCGTCCATCACCTTGATGTAGACGACGGCGTCGGCGGTGACGGGCGAGTTGTCGCGCGTGATGGCTTCCTGTCGCGGGACGTCGAGCGTCTGGGTCCGCATGTCGAAGCGGTACGTCCGCGAGACGAACGGCGGGATGAAGTTGATACCCGGTTCGAGCAGTTTGCGGTACTCGCCGAACACCGACAGCGCGCGTTTCTCGTACGCCTGCACGATTTCGACGGACTGAAACACTACGAGGACTGCCAGCAGGAGGAATAGCACACCCACGAAGAGGATGGGTATTCCCAGGCCAGTCTGTAACAGGACGGGGTCCATAACTTGACCTTTGTATGTTTGATTGATAAGGTTTTCCTCAACTTCTCCGGTGTATCCGCCGAACCGTCTCCCGATTTCTCGGTTCGTACAGAGTCCGGGAGCCGTTCAGGCCCGTTCGGTCTCCTCCTCGTGTTCGCGCTCGCGCTCGATGACCTCGTCGGCGGCCCGTTCGCGTTCGCGTCGGCCCTTCGCCAGCTCGCGGTCGATCTCGTCCTCGACGGCCTCGAACGACTCGACCATCACGACGTTGCCGCCGCCGGGGTCGACGACCATCACCTCGGCCCCCTCGGGAATCTCGCCGTGGTACGAGCGGGCGGCGTAGTAGGGGTTGAAGCCGCCGCCGGCGATCTTTATCTGGCCCGCCGACGGCGTCACCCGCTCGGTGACGCGTCCGGTCTTTCCCTTCAGCGCGTCCGAGTCCGACGTCTGTGCGGTTCCCTTGCCGCCGTAGAAGTCGAACTCCCGGTAGACGTAGAACGAGAGCGCGCCGAAGAGGAGAACGAGAACCCCGAGGAGGAGCGGACTCGCCAGTGCGGGGAGGAACAGTCCGACCAGTCCGGCCGCCAGCAGTGCGATACCGACGATGATGAAGTTCGCGCCCGGAGCCAGCGCCTCGGCGATAGAGAGACCGAGACCGGCCATCACGAGCAACAGCGGGAGGGCGTCGGGACCGATGTCGAGTTGTAACAGTACGTGCGCGAGACGCGGGCGTGCCATAGCTGACCTAAGTACGTCGGATGATTAACGCTTCGGCTCCCCGTTACAGTACGCTGAAGATGAACACGAGCGTCCCGAGGACGCCGACGAGCACGAAGAAGCTGTTCTCCAGCGACGGCGACTCCGGTTCGAGCGGCGGCAGTTCGCGCGTCTCGTCTCGCGTCTCGCTCTCTCCGTCGCTCGCATCGGCGTCCTCTCCGTCGCTCGTATCGGCGTCCTCGCCGACGTCGTCGATACCGAATCGCCACTCGGATTCGCCGTCGTCCGTCTCCCCCTCGTCTCCTCCCCCGGTGTGAGAATCGCGCATACAGGACGTAGGAAAGCGTCGCTAAAATGTCTGCCGCCGGTGGGGGGTGACGGTTCTCTGTGGCTGTCGGGCTACCGTTTCGCCTCGTGGCGGATGACGTTGCCGTCGTAGACGATGCCGCGCTCGGCGTCGAGCGTGACGAGCGTGCCGTCGTCGACGTCCTCGGGCAGCGACGCGCCGCTTATCATCGGAATGTCCACCTCGCGGGCGACGAGCGCCGGGTAGCCGGTCATCCCCTCGCGGGCGTCGACGATGCCGCCGAGGCGGTCGACGTCGCCGGTGAGTTCGTCGTCGAACGTCCTGTCGAGCGCCACCAACGCGCCGTCGGGAATCTCCGAGAGGTCGCCGTCGGTCAACCGGACGACCGGTCCGGCGACGCGTCCGCCGACGACGCTGCGGCCGGTCGTGATAGCCTCGGCGGCGATGTGGACCTTCAGCATGTTCGTCGTGTTCGTCTCCTCCAGTTCTGTCATCATCCCCGAGAGGACGACGAGCGTGTCACCGCTCTCGGCGACGCCCGCTTCGAGGGCGGCGTTGACGCCGCCTTCCATCACCTCTTCGGCGCTCTCGCGGTAGTCGGCGTACTGCGCGTTGACGCCCCACGACAGCGATAGCTGGCGGCGGACCCGGTCGTTCGGCGTCGTCGCGATGACGGGCACGCCGGGGCGGAACTTCGCCGTCTTGCGGGCGGTGTAGCCGGACTCGGAGGCGGCGACGATGGCCGTCGCGCCGATGTCGCGGGCGAGGTAGCGCGCCGACCGGGCGAGCGCCTCGGTACGCGACTCGTCGGTCGCCGTGGGTACGCGCTGCTCTTGGTTCTCCTCGTACTCGTCGCTGGCCTCTATCTGGCGAACGATGCGGTCCATCGTCTCGACGACGCGAACCGGGTGGTCGCCGATGGCCGTCTCGCCGGAGAGCATCACGGCGTCGGTGCCGTCGAGGACGGCGTTGGCGACGTCCGATGCCTCCGCGCGGGTCGGTCGCCGCGCGTGGACCATCGAGTCGAGCATCTCCGTCGCGGTGATGACGGGGACGCCGTCGGCGTGACACTTGCTGATGATGCGCTTCTGTATCATCGGCACGTGTTCGAGCGGACATTCGACGCCGAGGTCGCCGCGGGCGACCATCACGCCGTAGGCGGCGTCGATGATGCCGTCAAGGTTCTCGACCGCGCCCGCGCGTTCGATTTTGGCGATGACGGGGATGTCGCCGCCGGCCTCCTCGATGGCGTCGCTGATGGCGTACACGTCGGAGGCGTCGCGGACGAAGCTCGCGGCGACGAAGTCGGCGTCCTTGTCGGCGGCGAGCTGGATGTCCTCGTAGTCGCGGTCGGTGATGAGGTCGATGTCGAGGTCGGCGCCCGGCACGTTTACCCCTTTCCGGCCGCCGAGTTCGCCGCCCGAGTCGATGCGGGCGACGACGCCGTCGTCGACGACGCGTTCGACCGTCGCCTCGATGCGCCCGTCGTCCAAGAGGATGGTGTCACCGGGCTCGGCGGCGTCGATAGGCAGAGAGAGACCGACTTTCTCGGGTGTCGCGGTGTCGCCCTCGAAGAAGTGGACCTCGGAGCCGGTTTCGAGCGTGATCGGTTCGTCGAGCGGGGCGGTGCGGACCTCCGGACCCTGGAGGTCGACCATCGCCGCCAGAGGGTCCTCCGTCGCTTCGTCGACGGCCTGGATGCGGTCGACGACCGTCGCCCGGTGGTCCGTCGTCCCGTGACTCGCGTTCAGTCGAGCGACGGACATACCCGCGTCGGCGAGTCCCCGAATCGTTCCTCGGTCGTCCGACGCCGGACCCAGCGTACAGACGATTTTGGCGTTTCTCATACTGGGCGATACGCCCGTGTGGCTAAAAATACCGGCGATGAAACTCACCCCCGAGTGAACGATTATGGGGGACGCGCGGGGCCGAACGCCCGGCGACTGGGCCCCAACTTTTTCGTCTCGACCCGAGCTATAAACGCCTCGTAGTCGTACGGATACCCGCTATGGAACACGTCACCGAGGAAGCGGTTGGCAAGCCCGTCGTCACTCCGGGCGGCGACGAAATCGGACGCGTGAACGCCGTCGAGAACGACCGCGCCGTCGTCAAGCCCTACACCGGCGTCGAAGCGGATATGGCCGACTCCGCCGCCCCCGAGGAGGAGTCGCTGACGCTCGACGCGAACCAGATCGAGTTGGTGACCGACGACTACGTGCAACTGGTCGACGAGTTCCGCCGAGAGGGCTGAAGAGAAAAGCGTTCGACGCCGCGGTTATCGGACTTTCGTCCCCGGCACCGAGTCGCCGTGAGTCGTCAGGATATCGGCGTCCTCGCCCGCGGCGAGCAACATCCCGTTGGACTCGACGCCGAACAGCTCGGCTTGTTCGAGGTTGGCGACGACGACGACGCGCTCGCCGACGAGCGAGTCCAAGTCGTGTAGCTGTTTGATGCCGGCGACGATCTGACGGACCTCGTGGCCGATATCTACTTCGAGCTTCGCCAGTTTGTCCGCGCCGTCGACGCCCTCGGCCGAGACGATCTCGCCGACTCGGAGGTCGAGCGCCTGGAACTCGTCGAAACTGATTCGGTCTTCGGAGATGGGTTCGAGGTCGCTCACGTCCGAGTCGGCGTCCGCCTTCGACTCCTCGCTTTCGGTTTCGGTCTCGTCACCCTCGTCCGCCTCGCTCTCGGTCGCTTCCGCGACTCGTGCGTCGAGTTTCTCGTTCAGTTCGGCGACGCGCTCGTCCTCGATCTTCTCGAACAACTCGGTCGGTTCGTCGAACGACGCGGGCGGCGCGTCGAGCGCGGCGTGCACGTCGACGTCATGGACGGACCCGTCCTCGCCGAGGGCGTCCCAGAGCCGCTCGGACTTGCCGGGCGCGACCGGCTCGAAGAGCACGGCGACCGCTTTGGCTATCTGGACGCAGTCACGAATGACCTGCGCGGCCTCTTCGGGCTTCTCGTCGGTGAGCTTCCAGGGCTCGTTGCGCTGGATGTACTCGTTCCCGAAGCGGGCGAGCTCAACCGTCGCCAGTCCGACTTTTCGGACCGAGTAGTCGTTGACGGCCTCACCGAAGTCGCGGATGGCACCTTCGATGCGGCTCTGTACCTCCTCTGAGACGTCTCCCTCGGGCGTCCCCTCGTAGTTCCGGTAGGCAAAGAGCAGCGACCGGTAGAGGAAGTTGCCGACGGTGCCGACGAGTTCGCCGTTGACGCGCTCTTGGAACTTCGACCACGAGAAGTCGACGTCCTGCTGGAAGCCGCCGTTAGTGGCGAGGTAGTAGCGCAGCAGGTCCGGGTCGAACCCCTCGTCGAGATACTCGTCGGCCCACACCGCCCGATTGCGGGACGTGGAGAACCCCTTGCCGCCGAGGGTGACGAACCCGCTCGCCATCACGGCGCGGGGTTCCTCGTAGTCGACGCCGCGGAGCATCGCCGGCCAGAAGACGGTGTGGTGCTGGATGATGTCGCGGCCGATGATGTGGACGATGTCACCGTCTTCCCGCCACGCTTCCGCCCAGTCGTACTCCGCTTCGCCGACGCGCTCTGTGTACTGCTTCGTCGAGGCGACGTACTCGATGGGGGCGTCGACCCAGACGTAGAGCACGAGGTCTTCGGTGCCGTCGCCCGCTTCGCCGGGGTAGTCGATACCCCAGTCCATGTCGCGGGTGATACACCAGTCCTGTAGTTCGCCCTCTATCCACTCGCGGGGCTGGTTCTGTGCGTTCGAGGTGCCTTCGAGGCGGTCGATGAACTCCTGGAGGTACTCCTGGAACTCCGAGACGCGGAAGAACTTGTGCGTCCGCTCGCGGTACTCGGCGGAGTTGCCGGTGATCGTGCTGACCGGGTCGACGATCTCGCCGGGTTCGAGGTGGCGCTGACAGCCCTCGTCGCACTCGTCGCCGCGGGCTTTCGCCCCGCAGTACGGGCACTCGCCCTCGACGTAACGGTCCGGGAGGTACTGGTCCTCCTCGGGGTCGTAGGCGACCATGATGTCCTTCTCGTAGATGTGGTCGTTCTCGTCGAGGGTGCGGACGAACTCCTTGGTCAGTTCGGTGTTCGTCTCGTCGTGAGTGTGGCCGTAGTTGTCGAACTCGACGTTGAACTTCGGGAACGTCTCCTCGTACGTCTCGTGCCAGTCGAGAGCGAACTCCTCGGGGGTGACGCCTTCCTTCTCGGCGTTGACGGCGACGGGCGTGCCGTGCATGTCCGACCCCGAGACGAGAGCGGTCTTTTGCCCGAGTTTGCGCAGGGCGCGCGAGTAGACGTCGCCGCCGACGTACGTTCGGAGGTGGCCGACGTGCAGGTCGCCGTTGGCGTACGGCAACCCGCAGGTCACCACCGCTGGCCGGTCCGTGGGGAACTGCTCGTGACTCATATGTGTGCTATCGTGAATGCGGGCCTAAAGCCCGCTGGTTCGTGGTAATCGACTCCGGTACGTCGCTTCGTCTCGACGCGTCGTCGCGTTGCTCGTCGCCGTCGAAACGGACAGCGCGTCCGAGCTTCGCGGCGAACGCCCGCCGAGTCGCGTTACCGACCGACGGACGTACCGACTGCTCCACCCGGCGCTAGAAGAGCCGCATGCGCATCTCGGAGGCACCGCCGAGGCGAGCGCCCGACGGGTGGGTCTGTCGGGTCACAGCGTACAGGAGGCGGTCAGACGGGTTAGTTCTCTCGTTCACAGCAACGTGACGGCACCGTGGATGAGCGCCAGCGTGATGAGCAGTCGCCCGGCGCTGCCGACGAACGTCGCCGCCGCGAACTTCACGTAATCCTCCTCCAGTATCGAGAAGGCGTATATCGAGAGCGTGTCCGGGAAGAAGGGGACGCAGAGCGCGAGCGCGAGACCGCCGTACCCCCACTTGCGGGCGATGTTCATCGTCTGTTTCTCGGACCAGGCGACGACGTCGACCGGGAGACGCGAGAGCCACCGCATGATGAGACCCGACTCTTTCGCCTCCTGGCCAATGTGGAACGCGAAGACGCTCCCGGCGGCTTTCCCCGTGGCGCTGACGAGGATGATGACCGTCATCCGTCCGGCGTAGTCGAGACCGAGGTTCAGCGGCGCGGCGAGGACGACTTCGCTCACGCCCGGCAGCGCGAACGCGATGAGAAACGAGTAGACGAAGATGATGACGAGGCCGAACCACCCGGTGGCGTGTTCGACTGCGCGCTCCATCCACGAAAAATTCAGCCAAGCGGCGAGTGCGAAGTCGAACGCGGGGAGCAACGCGGTCACACCTGAATCTCGAAAGTGCGCCGTTGTAAACTTTCAGGTTCGCCCGTAGAACGGTTCTTCGTCGGAAAACTCACTACTTCGAGAGCGAATCGACGTCGTCGACGAACCGACGGAGCATCTCGCGGGTCACGTGGGGCATACAGACGACCCGAAGTTCGCCCGCCGCCGTCCGGGAGATGCGCCACCCGGCGTCGCGGAGCGCCTCGAACAGCGAGTCCGGAATCTCGCAGGCGAGGAGCGGGAGTTCCGGGTCGACGACGGTAAACCCGCGGTCGGCGAGTGCGTCCGCCAGCCACTCCGCGTCGGCCATCGACTCCTCGAACTGCTCGCGGTAGCCGTCGGGCCACAGTGAGTCGAGCGCCGCGGCGGCCCCGGCGACGCCCGCGCCGCTACGCGTCCCGGTGAGCGTCGCCTGCGACGTCGATTCGAGATACGGCGTGTCGACCGCCAGCGCGTCGAGCGTCGCTGAGTCTCTGGCGAGAAACCCGCCCGCCGGAACGACCGCCTGTCCCATCTTGTGCGGGTCGACGGTCATCGTGTCTACATCGGCGTGCGCGAAACTCCAACGGTGGTCGGTGAAGGGGAGCGCAAAGCCGCCCCACGCGGCGTCGACGTGGAGGAACGGCCGGTCGCCGCCGGCGTCGTGGGCGACAGCCGCGAGTTCGGGAATCGGGTCGACGCGGCCGTACTCGGTCGTTCCGGCGACGCCGACGACGAGAACCGTCTCCGAGTCGACGCTCGCGCGGACCGCCGAGAGGTCCGCGCGGTAGTCGCCGTCGACGGGGACGGTCCGGAGCTCGACGCCGAGCACGTCGGCGGCCTTCTGGAAACTGAAGTGGACGCTCTCGGGGGCGACGACGTTCGGCGTCTCCGGAGCGGTTACCCACTCGTCGCGGGCGCGGTTTCGCGCCGCCCGAACCGCCTGGATGTTGGCCTCAGTGCCGCCGCTTGCGACGTAGCCGCGGGCGTCGGGGAGGCCGGCTAACTCGCCGAGTGCGGCGACCACCTCCGCCTCTAACTCGGAGATCGACTGGTAGGTCGCCGGGTCACCGGGGTTGGTCGCGAGAAAGCGCACCGCCGCCTCGCGCGCGGCAGGATGGGGATCCGTACACATCGAGGAGAGTACTCGGTCGAACTCCTGCGGGACGGCGCGCTGCATACGTCAGTCGTAATCTTTGACTCCGTTTATCGATTCCGTTCCGCGGTCGGCGCGCGCCGACGCGAACCGGGGAGAACCGCGTCGGAAACCGGCTCCGCCTCTTCAGAGCGCGACGAGTTGGACGTACGCGATGGCGAAAAGCGTCGTGTTGTAGGCGGCGTGAATCAGTATCGGCACCGCGAGGTTGCCGGTTCGCTCGTAGGCGATGCCGAGTATCGACCCGGTGACGAAGATGACGCCCGTCGCGGCGACGACGGCGACGGGGCTTCCGACGTAGTTGAACACGTGTATCGACGCGAAGATGGCGCTGGCGAGTCCGACGCCCGCGACCGGACCGTAGGCGGTTCGGAGGCGTCCCTGAATCGCCCCCCGAAACAGCAGTTCCTCGGCGGGCGCGACGAGGACGATGGAGAGCGCGGCGAGCGCGAGCAGCACTAGCGGTTCCAGCTGGGCGACTTCGCCGATGACGCTCTCGACGGGTTCGAGGTCCGTGAGCGTCAGCGCGTACGAGAGTCCCGACGCCAACGCGACGGCGGCGATGGTCGCGCCGACGACGAACCGAAGTTCCTCGCTGTCGGGTCTCCGAATCGGCAGCGAGGCGAGCCGGCGGCGCGCGTACAACGCGCCGATACCCGCGAACGCCAACTGCTGCGGAATCGTCCCGAGAACGAGGACGGCGGCCGAGGTGACGCCGAGCCCGAGGAACAGCAGCGGGACGATGACCGCGGCGCTGGCGATAGTTCCGACGACGAAACTGGCGACGAGGAGGCCGACGGCGACGAGTAACGCGACGACGCGTCCGCGGGTGGACGAGCGTCCGCCGCCCGGTTCGTCGGAAACAGTGGTGGAGGACGTTGTCGGGGACGTGGAGGACATCTGTATCTCGTCGTTACGTTAGCTCTCTGTTATATAAAACAGTAGGAGGCGGCGGGCCGTTCGGTCGCAGAGCGTGAACCGTTCAGCGAACCGAGTCGAGCATCAGTTTCTGCTCGACGCGCTTGACCTCGTGTTGGACGTCGCGCACCGCGTCGATGTTCGCGCTGATGGACGTGATTCCCTTGTTCACGAGGAACTGGACCATCTGCGGTTTCGACCCGGCCTGTCCGCAGATGCTCGTCTTCACGCCGAGTTCGCGGCACGTCTCGATGGTCGACCCGAGAAGTTCCAGTACAGCCGGGTGGAGTTCGTCGAACCGGTCGGCGACGTTCTCGTTGTTGCGGTCGACCGCGAGGGTGTACTGGGTGAGGTCGTTCGTCCCGAAGGAGGCGAAGTCGATGCCCGCCTCCGCGAGTTCCCGAATCGAGAGGGCGCTGGCGGGCGTCTCTATCATCACGCCCCACGTCCGCTTCTCGGTGTCGATGCCCGCCTCGCGCATGAGTTTCGTCGCGTGGTAGACGTCCTCGGCGTCGTTGACCAGCGGGAGCATCAGTTCGACGTTGTCGTAGCCCATCTCCCAGAGGCGGCGGAACGCCTCCAGTTCGTGGCCGAACACGTCGGGCGAATCGAGACTGCGGCGGATGCCCCGGTAGCCGAGCATCGGGTTGTGCTCCTTCGGTTCGCCGTCGCCGCCCTCCAGTTGGCGGAACTCGTCGGTCGGCGCGTCGAGCGTGCGGACGCGGACCGCACGCGGATAGAACTCGTCGGCGACCGTTCGGATACCCTCGACGAGCTCGTCGACGTACGCCTTCTCGCTGTTGTCTTCGATGTACTTCTGGGGCGTCTTGCCGAGCGACAACACCATGTGCTCGATGCGGAGCAGGCCGACGCCGTCAGCGCCTGTCGCCGCGGCGCGCTCTGCGGCCTCGGGGATGGAGACGTTCACCTTCACCTCCGTCGCGGTCATCGGCTTGACCGGCGTCTTCGGCCGCACCTCCTCGACGGGTTCGTGTTCCTCCTCCTTTTTCGTCCGTTGGCCCTCCTGAATCGTCCCCTTGTCGCCGTCGATGGTGACGAGTTGGCCGTCCGAGAGCTCCCGAGTCGCGCTGCCGGTGCCGACGACGGCCGGAACGCCGAGTTCCCGGGAGATGATGGCGGCGTGGCTCGTCATCCCGCCCTCGTCGGTGACGATGCCGGCGGCGCGCTTCATCGCCGGCACCATGTCGGGCATCGTCATCTCGGTGACGATGATGTCGCCGTCCGACACTTTGTCGAGCTGGTCGAGTTTGGTGACGATGCGTGCTTCGCCCGAGACGATACCGGGACTCGCGCCCAGACCCTGAAGGAGCGTGTCTCCATCCGACGACGCCGACTTGCTCTTGCCGCTGTTGCCGTTCGAAGAGAGCGTCGTCGCGTCGACACCGTCGCCGTCGGCGGCCACCTCGACGCCGTTGTCGGCTTCCGATATCGTCGTGATGGGCCGCGACTGGAGCATGTACACCTCTCCCTCGTAGATGGCCCACTCCACGTCCTGCGGGGTCTCGTAGTGCTCTTCGACCTCACAGCCGAGTTCGACGAGTCGCTCGATCTCGTCGTCGGAGAGCACGCGGGCGGTGCGCTTCTCGTCGGGGACGTCCACCGTCGACGTCTCGCCCGTCTCCGAGTCCTTGACCATCATCAGCTTCTTGTCCGCGAGCGTCTCCTCCTCGACGTTCGCGGTCTCGCGGTCGACGACGTAGTTGTCGGGCGACACCGACCCCGAGACGACGGCCTCGCCGAGACCCCACGCCGCCTCGATGATGATGCGCGGTTCGCCCGTCGACGGGTGCGACGTGAACATCACGCCGCTCTTCTCTGCGTCGACCATCCGCTGAACGACGACGGCGATGTCGACCTTGTCGTGCGAGAAGCCCTGCCGCGTCCGGTAGTAGATGGCGCGCTGGGAGAACAACGACGCCCAGCACTCCTTGACGCGCTCGACGAGTTGCTCCTCGCGGACGTTGAGGAACGTCTCCTGCTGGCCGGCGAAGGAGGCGTCCGGCAGGTCCTCGGCGGTGGCCGACGACCGGACCGCGACGAACGCTTCGCCGTCGCCGACGGAGCGGTACGCCTCCAGAATCTCCTCGCGCACGTCTTCGGGGAGCTCCGTCCCCGTGATGAGTTCGTGGGCCCGCTCGTGGGCGGCGGCGAGCGCCTTCGAATCTTCGGGGTCGATATCCATCGCCTCGAACAGTTCCTCGTCGATTTCCGCCTCCTCGATGAAGGTGCGGTAGGTCTCTGCGGTCACGACGAAGCCCGGCGGGACAGGAAGCCCCGCGGACGTGAGTTCGCCGAGCGAGGCCCCTTTGCCGCCGACCGTATCGATGTCGGCGGCGCGTACGTCATCCAGCCAAAGTACAGCCATTGCGTATTCGATTCGTCCACAGGATTCCTAAAGAAGGTTACGTATGGAACAAGGCTGAAAATTACTGACTCGGATACGAGTGAGGTTTCGGAGCCGATTCGCCGATTTCGGCCTCTTGGGCGTCTTCGAGGGCTGAATCGTACTCTTTCAGCTGGAGTGGAGATTCATACAACGTCTTTGGCGCGGAAGTCGTTCCCATCGCGTATGCTACGCCCGGCCACACCCGACGACGCCGACGACGTTCGGCGGATATACGAACCGTTCGTCCGCGACACCGCCGTCTCCTTCGAGACGACGCCGCCGACGGGGGCGGAGATGCGAGAGCGAATCGCGTCGACGCTCGAATCGCGCCCGTGGTTGGTGTACGAGCGTGGGGGACGCGTCTTCGGCTACGCCTACGCCGGGTCGCACCGAAAGCGCGATGCCTACCAGTGGTCGGTGGATTCGTCAGTGTACGTCGCTGACGAGGTACACCGTCACGGCGTCGCGCGCGGCCTCTACACCGCTCTCTTCGGAATTCTCGAAGCGCAGGGGTACGTGAACGTCTACGCCGGGACGACGCTGCCGAACCCCGCGAGCGTCGGCTTTCACCGCGCGATGGGCTTCGACCCCGTCGGCATCTACGAGAACGCCGGCTTCAAACGCGGCGAGTGGCACGACGTGCAGTGGTTCGCCCGCGCGCTTTGTCCGCACCCCGAGGACCCCGACCCGCCCGCGTCGCTGGCCGACGTGCGCGATACGTCTCCTTTCGAGGAGGCGCTCGCCGCCGGAGAATCGAAGATAGATCGCTGAGACGCAGAGAGGGCGAGTCGAGCCTACTTCTCGATGATGCTTTCTTCGACGGCCTCGCCGAAGTGTCGGGCCACCTGCTCGTAGTAGAGCAGCAGTTCGTCGCCCGCTTCGAGGTCGGTGACGGCCTTTCGACCGTCGCTCGTGGGGACTTTGATGGTTTCGGCGTTCTGCAGCAGCGTCTCCACGTGGTCTCCCTCGACGTCGATTTCCACGCGGAACATCGGCCGCTTCTCGATTTTGACGCGTCCGACGATGACTTCGCGCGTTCGACCCTCGGTGTCGACGACCTGCACCTCGTCGCCGCTCTTCAGCTCCGAGAGGTACTTCGTCCCGCCGTCGGGCGTGCGGACGTAGGCGTGGACCGCCCCGGCGTTGACGCGGAACGGCCGGGAGGCGACGTACGGCGACTCGGCGGTCTCGGCGTGGACGAAAAAGAGGCCGCGGGACATCGACCCGACGAGCATCCCCTCGTCGTGTTCGAGGAGGCTCCCGGTGTCGACGCAGACGCGGTCGGCCATCCCGACGCGTTCGACGGAGACGACTTCGGCCCACCGGAGGTCGAGCTGCTCGCGCTCGGTGGCGTCGCGCACTTCGACGGTCTCTCGAATCTCGTCGGGGTTGTCCGAGTCGAGAAGGACGCCGTCGGCACCGTGTTCGAGCGTCTCGAAGGCGGCGCGCGCCTCCTCGGCGGAGGTGACGCCCGCGACGAGTTCGGTCTGGTCGCCGATGCGCGCGATGAGATTTTCGAGCGGGATTATCTGCCAGTCTTCGCCGACGACGAGCGTGTGGTCGGCGTCGCGGGCGGCCTGTTCGGCGAACGTCTCGTACTCCTTGCCCCGGATGCGGACGTACGCGCCCTGCGCTCGGTTGTCGCTGTGTCGGAGCGTCGTGAGGTCCGCCGACCCCGAGAAGTCCGAGGGGAGGTCGACGGTGCCGTCGCCCTCGCCGTCCTTCCCGACGATGTAGGCGTCGGCCTCGGCGGTCTCGCGCTCCTCGTCTTCGGCGTCGGCGACGTGCACGTCGGCGTCGTCGCGGAACGCCGCGACCTTCACGTCGCCGAGTTGGCGGACGCGCGCCACGTCCGTCTCGTCGACGAGCACCCAGTCGACGCCCGCTTCGAGTCCCGTCGTGATTCGCTGCTTTCGAACCTCCCAGTCGCCGACCGTGTCGTCGGCCTTCAACCAGACGCTCCGTGTCATTGTCCGATTCTCTCGGGGGTGTGGCTTGAACGTGGCGGATGCGTCAGGTAGCGTCGGAAAACGTCGCGTCGCTCGGTCGATCGGTCGCCGCTCAGTCGTCTGCGACTGGCGCTGCCGTCGGGGTCGCCCCGTCGCGAGTGTTCGCGACCTCGGCGAAGGCGCGTCCGAACATGAACTGGCCGGCGAGACCGAGCCAGAAGTAGTAGAACGGCGCGAGCAGGATGCCGACGAGGAACATGCTGAGGAAGCTCAGAACCGCCCCGCCGACGACGGAGACGACGAACACCAGCACCGTCGCGACGATGTACTGCTGGCTGAGCAACACTGGCTTCAGCGTCGAGAAGTCGAACGCGGCACTGAGCGAGCCCTCCCGCGCGAAGTTGATGAGCGCCGCGGGCAGCAGGTAGGTGACGACGAGCGCCGCCGGCAGCACCAAGAGCATTCCCAGCATCCCCACGCCGGCGAGGAGGCCTCCGGCGTTGCCGCCGGCGGAACCGCCGCCGAGGACGACGAGCAACATCACGGCGACGATAGCGACAGGGACGAAACTGTACGCGACGGCGACGGCTGTCGCTTTCAGCCCGTCGACGAGCAGGCCGCCCCAGTCTTCGAACGCCGGCGGGTCCTCGTCGCCGTACGACACCGCCGCGGCGGCGCGGACGAGGTAGCCGGAGACGAGAAACACCGGGACGAGGAGCCAACTGAAGAACATCAGCACGCCGCCGATGAGTAGTCGCGCGATTGCACCGTCACCTTTCGTCGGGTACGAGAGTGAGTCTTCGAGCATCGACGACGATTATAGTCAATATATAATAAAGTTTGCTAGAATTACATAATTTCTTGCTGACCTCTCCTCAGCGTCGAATAAGGCGCTCTCAGCAGATCTGCCAGCCGCCGTCGACGTGCAGCAGTTCGCCGGTGATGTAGCCCGCGCTCTCGGTCGCCAGGAACACCGCCGCGTCGGCGATATCCTCGGGTTCGCCTGGACGACCGAGTGGAATCGGCTTCAGGAAGCCGCCGGTCTCGGCGTCCTCGTACATCTCCTCGGTGAGTCCCTCGACGAACTCCGTCGCTATCTGTCCCGGCGCGACGGCGTTGACGCGGATGCCGTGCTCGGCGAGTTCGAGCGCCGTACCCCGAGTGATCATCCGCACCGCGCCTTTCGTGGAGTCGTACTGCACCTGCCCGTGTTGGGCGAGGTTCGAGGAGATGGAGGCGGTGTTGACGATGCACCCCGGTTCCCCTCGGTCGAGCATGTCCTCGGCCGCGGCTTGGACGCCGAAGAACACGCCGTCGACGTTGACGCGGTGGACCCGACGGAACTCCTCGGGCGACAGGTCGAGCATGTCGCCCTCGACGAACAACCCCGCGTTGTTCACCATCACGTCGACGCCGCCGTACTCGCGGGCCGCCTCGACGACCGACTCCACCTGGCCCCGGTCGGTGACGTCCGTCTCGACGTACTCGGCGTCGCTGCCCATCTCGCGGACGAGTTCGTGCGTCGGCGTCTCCTCGTCCACGTCTTTCGGGTCCTCGCGTACGTCGGCGACGACGACCGTCGCGCCGGATTCGCCGAAGCGCGTCGCCATGGCCCGACCGATACCCGAAGAACCGCCCGTCACGATGACCGTCTCGCCCTCGAAGTCGAAACTCGTCGTTGCCATACCCCCCGTTCGCGCGACGGCGACAAAAAGCCCGGTTCGGGTCGTTGCTTATGCTTCGATACCGAGGCCGGCGCGTTCGATGGCCTCCTCGGTCGACTGGTCGTCGTGGAGGACGGCGGAGACGGCGCGGGTGATGGCCTCGGGGTCGTCGTGCTGGAAGATGGAGCGGCCCATCGAGACGCCCGCCGCGCCCGCGTCCATCGCGCCGCGGACCATCTCGACCGTCTCGCGGTCGGTGCCTCTGCTCCCGCCGGCGATGACGACGGGGAGCCGCGTCGATTCGACGACGTGCTCGAACGTCTCGGCGTTGCCGCTGTACCCCGTCTTCACCACGTGCGCGCCCGCCTCCTCGGCGAGACGGACCGCGTGGCCGAGCGCTTGGGGGTCGCTGCCGTCGATGTCGAGGCCGCGGGCGTACGCCATCGCGAGAACGGGAATGCCGAGGCGTTCGGCGTCGTCGGTGACGCGCGCGAGGTCCTCCAACTGCTTGGGTTCGTAGCTGCTGCCGACGTTGAGATGCAGCGAGACGGCGTCGGCACCGGCGCGAACCGCCTCCTCGACGGTTCCGGTCATCCGTTTGTCGTTGCTGTCGGGGCCGATGACGGTGGAGGCGTTCAGATGGACGATGTAGCCGCGGCCGTTCTTGTGCGGGTGGACGCGCGGGGCGATTCCCTTCTGCGTGAGAACCGCGTCGGCCCCGCCGCGCGTCACCGCCGAGATAGTCGATTCGATGTTCTTGAGGCCTTTTACGGCCCCGAGTGTGATTCCGTGGTCCATCGGGACGACGAGGTATCGCCCCTCCGTGGAGATGCGGTCGAGTCGTGCGTGAATTCCTGTGTTCATGGGTATGTGAGACTGTGCCAGTGTACGGTTATGTGCGTTCCGGATGCGGTGTGCGTTGCGCGAATCCGCGCTCGGCCCCTTCGCTCAGTTCTCGAGCCTTCCGTTCGAGTCGGTCGGCGACCGTTTCGGCCGAATCGCCGTTCTCGTGGCCCTCAGCGACTATCTCGACGAGCGCGCTGCCAACGATGATGCCGTCTGCACCGCCGGCGACGATCTGCTCGGCGTGCTCGCCGGTCTTGATACCGAACCCGACGGCCTTCGGGACGTTCCACTCGCTGAGTCGGCCGAGGCTCTCGTCGGTCTGCGTCGATACGTCGCTTCGCGCCCCGGTGACGCCGAGACGCGCCTGGACGTAGACGTAGCCCGAGACCTGTTCCATGATTCGCTCCAAGCGTTCGCCCTCCGTCGTCGGCGCGACGATGAAGACGAGATCGAGGTCGAACTCGTCGCACGCCTCGCGGAGCGGGTCGGCCTCCTCGGCGGGGAGGTCGGGGACGACGAAGCCGTCGAGGCCGACTTCGGCGGCTTTCTCGACGAACGCTCGCGGCCGGTCGGCGTCGCTGCCCCCGTACCGGTAGATGAGATTGTAGTACGTCATGCAGACGAGCGGCACGTCGACGTCGAGCTCTTCGACGAACTCGAAGAAGCGCGTCGGCGTCATGCCGCCTTCGAGCGCCCGCACCACCGCGTTCTGAATCGTCGGTCCCTCCGCGACCGGTTCCGAGAAGGGGAGGCCGAGTTCGATGATGTCCGCGCCGCCGCGTTCGAGCGCCTCGACGTACTCGATGGAAGAGTCGTAGTCGGGGTCGCCGACCGCGAGATACGGGATGAACGCGGGGCCGTCACCAGAAGCGTCTGCTTCGGGTTGGCTCGCGGCGGCTTTACCGCCGCGAACGTCGGCGAACGCTTCGGGGATTCGGCTCATCGGAGCCCCCCTGAGAACATCGACATGTCCGGCGCGTTCTCGATGCCGCGCTTCTCGGTCTCCTCGATGACGGACTCCAGATCCTTGTCGCCCCGACCGGAGACGTTCACGAGGACTGTTTCGCCGAGGTTCCTGTAATCCTTTTCGAGGTAGGCGAACGCGTGCGCCGTCTCCAGCGCCGGGATGACCCCCTCCATCCGCGAGAGACGGTGGAACGCCTCCAGCGCCGCGTCGTCGTCGACGTTCACCGGCGCCACGCGTTCTTCGTCGACCAGATGGGCGAGTTCGGGACCGACACCCGCGTAATCGAGTCCCGAGGAGACGCTGTGCGACTCCATAATCTGGCCGTCGCGGTCCTGCAGCAGTTTGGTGCGCGCGCCGTGGAGCACGCCCTCGCCGCCGGTCGACAGCGAGGCGGAGTTCGGCGCGACGCCTTTCTCCTCGTCGACCGACAGCGACGACCCGCCGGCCTCGACGGCGTACAAGTCGACCCCCTCGTCGCCGACGAAGTTCGCGAACGCGCCCATCGTGTTCGACCCGCCGCCCGCGCAGGCGAGCACCGAGTCGGGGAGCGTTCCGGCCCGCTCTCGCATCTGTTCGCGGGCCTCCTCGGAGATCACTGCTTGAAAGTCGCGGACCATCGCCGGGAACGGGTGCGGCCCGACGACGGAGCCGATGACGTAGTGGGTGTCCTCGACGTTCGTCGCCCAGTCGCGCATCGTCTCCGAGATGGCCTCTTTGAGCGTGCCGCGGCCGACGGTGACCGGGTTGACGTCCGCGCCGTTTATCTTCATCCGGAAGACGTTCGGGCGCTGGCGGTTGATGTCGCGCTCGCCCATGTACACCTCGCAGTCGAAGTCGAGATGCGCGCAGGCCATCGCCGTCGCGGTGCCGTGTTGACCCGCGCCGGTCTCGGCGATGATGCGATCTTTGCCCATGTACTGCGCGAGGAGAACCTGCCCGAGCGCGTTGTTCAGTTTGTGCGCGCCGCCGTGAACGAGGTCCTCGCGCTTCATGTACACGTCGCGGCCGTAGCGCTCGGAGAGGCGCTCGGCGTACTGCGTCGGCGTCGGCCGGCCGCCGAAGTCCCGCAGTCGCCGGCGGAACTCGTCCATGAAGCCGTTCTCGTTGTTCAGGACGTACCGCTCGTAGGCGTCCTCCAGTTCCTCGATGGCAGGCATCAGCGCCTCGGGGACGTACTGTCCGCCGTAGGGGCCGAACTTCCCGTCGCTCGTGCTCATGGGTGCTCGTTGGTCTCCGCAGTGACGAATGTCTCGGTGTTCGTTCGCACGTCTCCGTGCGCAGAACCGTCAGCGTTCTGCGCGTTCGGTGAGTCCCTGGACTTACCGGCGTCCATAATCGCGGAGCCGACGAGCAGGGCGTCCGCGCCCGCCGCGCGCATCCGCCGGGCGTCGTCGGGCGTCGTCACCCCGCTCTCGGCGACGAGCGTCACGCCCTCTGGCACCGCGGGCGCGACGGACTCGAACGTCGAGAGGTCGACCTCCAGTTTCGCCAGGTCGCGGTTGTTGACGCCGACGATGGAGGCTCCTGCGTCGATAGCTTCGGCCAGTTCCTCGCCGTCGTGAACTTCGACGAGCGCCTGAAAGCCGCGTGATTCGGCCGCGTCGAGCAGTCCCGAGAGGTCGTCGACGAACCGCGCGATGAGCAGCACCGCGTCGGCTTCCACCACGTCCAACTGGTCCTCGCGGACGACGAAATCCTTCCGGAGCACGGGCACGTCGACGGCCTCACGAATCCGCCGCAGGTTCTCGGTCGACCCGCCGAAGTGCTCGGGTTCGGTCAGCACCGATAGCGCCGCCGCGCCGCCGTCGACCATCTGCCGTGCGAGTTCGACCGGGTCGTCGTCGCGCGTTCCCTCGGTGGTGGGACTGGTCGGCTTTACTTCGGCGATTACGGGGAGTTTCCCCCCCTCTTCGGCGGCGTCGAACGCCTGGGGCAACGACCGGGCGTCGACCGACAGTCGTTCGTCCCCGCCGTCTCGGTCGCGCGCGGCGGCGAGAATCGAGCGTACCGCCGGGGCGACCTCTGCTGTGTCGTTCATTGATGTACACTAATGCACTAATCTGTTCATAAGAGTTGCGTCTGTGGGACGGCGAGCGCCCCTTTCAATACCGTGCCCGCACAGGAGTCGAGCATGGAAGACGCAGGAATCTACGCGCGCGAGTCGCCGACGCTCGACGGCGTCGTCCAACTCGGCGTCGCCGGTGGCCGCGTCATCGACGTCTCGTTTCTCGACTCGGTGCCCGACGACGCGGAGCCCGACCACCCCCTCCTAGACCGCATCTTCGACTATCTCGACGGCGCAGAGGACCACTTCGACGACGCGCCCGTCGCGCTGACGGTGCCGACCGACCGGCGGGGGGTGCTGGAGGCGGTCCGGAACGTCCCCTACGGCGAGACGATTTCCGTCGAACGGTTGGCGCGGTTGGCCGGACTCGACGCCGACGAGGAAGAGGATATCCGACTGGTCGAGAACGCGTTGCGGTCGAACCCGGTTCCGCTGCTGATTCCCGACCACCGGATCGAGGCACGAGGGGCGACGCCCGAGGACGTGGCCGCCGCGCTTCGGCGGGTCGAACAGGGGTAGCGTCGTCTCTCACTCCGTCCGGCCGAGCGACTCCAGTTTGAGGTACGCCCCGACACCGAGAACGACGGCCAAGAGCGTGACCACGTCGACGACGCCGCCGACGGCTCCACTCCGGAACAGCCCCACGAACTCCAGCGTCCAGACGACCGCCGCGACGAACAGCGCCCCCGCGCCGACGACGCGCAGCGTCGACCCGTCGCCGCGGCCCTCCCACAGTCGCACTCCCCAGACGAAAAACAGCGTCGCGTAGACGAGCGTCCACAACGACGACAGCGTCGGGTTGCGGGTCGCGGTGCCGTACATCGCCGCGACGGCGACGGCGACGACGCCGACCGCGAGGAGCACGCGGACGCTTCTCGGGAGCGACTGCAAGGGAGCCATTCGCTCCGCGCTTTCGGCTCCGACACCCTAACTCGTTCGTTCCCGACCCGTCCACTCCCAGCCGAACCCCTCGTGGACGACGAACTCCAGCGCGTTCACGAGGTAGTGCGCGACCACGACGACGAGCAGGCTCTCGGTGAGGACGAACGCCGCCGCGAGTACGAATCCGACAGCCCCAGTGACGAGGATGCCGACCGGCCCCTGCGCGCCGTGGCCGAGTCCGAACGCGACCGACGAGAGCGCGGCGAGAAGCCACGGGGAGATTCCGAAGCCCGCGGAGAGAACGCCGACGAGCGCACCGCGGAACAGCAGCTCCTCGAAGCCGGCGATGATGGGAAGCACGATCAGGAGCAGAACCGCCCACCCGCCGGCGGAGTCGGGGGCCAGCGCCTCTCGAAGCGCCTCGGCGTCACCGGAACGCGACGCGTTCCGGTCGGCCCGAGAATCGCTTTGCGATTTTCGAACGCCGCCCAGGTCGAATCGTTCGCCGACTATCGCCGCGATCTCGTTTACGACGTACAGGACAACCCCGAACGCGACGCCGAGAGCGAGCGCGGTGAGGTCCGTCGTCGCCGCGGTGACACCGAACGCCGACGCCGGAATCTCCGCGACCCACGCTCCCGCGAGTAGCAGTCCGGCGAACAACCCCTGCGAGAGAGCGACGTTCGCCAGCAGCGCTCCCGTCGAGAGATCTCCCGAGGCGAGGCGGTCCGCCGACGACGCGACCGGGTCTGTACCGGCGTCGCCTTCGGACTCGTTCACCGGGGCAGTCTCCCCGGCGGGTCGACGCTCGGGGGCGGGACCGTACTTGACCCGTCCCGGAAACTCCACGTCTTCGAGACGGTTCGGTCGCTCGGGAGCTGAAGGCGCTGTCGTGCCGTTCGAGTCGGTGCCGGCGAGGCCAGAGATCTCGGCGCTCTCGCCGACGGTCGTCTCGTCGACGACTGTCTCGCCGACGGTCGTCTCGCCCGCATCGACGGTGGTTGCCGTCTCGGGAGCGTCGATCGATTCGACTGTATCGGTCGTCTCGGCGGGTGTCGTCGTAGCGCCGCCGCTCACGACTCCTTGCGACGCGCGAGCCAACAAAAGTAACAGAACGAGGACGACGCCCGCGAACCCCGCGAACGTCGACCAGTCGGCCATCTACGCTACTGCGGACTGGGGTTCGAGGGGCTCGGGGTACCCTGCTTCTCGAACGCGGAGCCGGTGATGCTCTTGAGGCGGTCGACGAGCGAGTCCTTCTCGGGTTCGCCCTCGAGCGCCACGTCGAGCACTTCGCTGATGTGGCTGACGGGGATGATATCGACCATCTCCTGGTACTCCTCTTCGATCATCACGTCCTGCATGTTCGCTCTTGGGATGATGACGCGCTTCATGCCCGCCTTCGCGGCGGCCTCGATCTTGTGAGTGACGCCGCCGACCGGCAGCACGTCGCCGCGGACCGAGAGCGACCCGGTCATCGCCAGCGACTGGTCGATGCCGACGTCTTCGAGCGCGCTGATAACGGCGGTGGCGACCGTGATGGACGCGGAGTCGCCGTTGACGCCCTCGTACGACTGGACGAACTGGATGTGGACGTCCTTCTCGGCGATGTTCTCGCCGGAGTACTTCTTGATGATGGCGGAGACGTTCTGGACGGACTCCTCGGCGATGTCCTGGAGCTTCCCGGTGGCGATGACCTGTCCGGGACCCTGCGAGGGCGTCACCTCGGCCATCACGGGCATGACGATACCGGAGTCCTCTCCCATGACGGCGAGGCCGTTGACGCGGCCGGGGACGAACCCTTCGTTGACCGAGAGCTCGTAATCCTTGCGGCGCTTGATGTAGTCGTCCGCGAGCTGTTGCTCGATGCTGCGGGAGCGGCCCTTCGCCTGCAGCACGTGTTCGCGGGTGGTCATCGGAGCGTCCTCGGCGCGGCCCATGTCGCCCGCGACGCGGACGAGGCCGCCGAGGTTACGCAGTTCGAGGGTGAGGTGACCCTTCCGGCCCGCGCGGCGGCGGGCTTCGAGGATAATCTCCTCGATGGCCTCCTCGTTGAACTTGGGAAGGCGGCCGTCTTTGGCGACCTCCTGGGCGACGAAGCGCGCGTACTTGCGGCGCATCTCCGGCGTGTCCTCGATGGTGTCGTCCATGTACACCTCGTAACCGTACCCCTTGATACGGGAGCGAAGCGCCGGGTGCATGTTCTCCATCGCGTCGAGGTTCCCCGCCGCGACCATCACGAAGTCCGTCGGAACCGGCTCCGTCTGGACCATCGCGCCCGAGGAGCGCTCGGACTGGCCGGTGATGGAGAACTCGCGCTCCTGAATCGCCGTCATCAGGTGCTGCTGGCTGCGGATGTCGAGCGTGTTGATCTCGTCGATGAACAGCACGCCTTTGTTCGCCTTGTGAATCGCACCGGCTTCGACGCGGTCGTGGCTCGGCGTCTCCATCCCGCCGGACTGGAACGGGTCGTGGCGGACGTCGCCGAGCAGCGCGCCGGCGTGAGCGCCGGTGGAGTCCTCGAACGGGGCCGTCGACGTGTCAGCGTTGTTGACGAGGAGGTTCGGAATCATCGCGTCGCTGCCGCGGGAACCGTAGCGGAACGCGAGGAAGATGATACCGGCCGCGAGAATGCCCAGAAGTACCTGCTGGGCGATGATGAGCGAGTAGCCCACGACCACCGCGATGATGATCCACATGAGGAACGAGCGCATCTGGTTGCGCTTTCTGGCTTCCTCTTTGTGGGCCTCGACGATCTGTTCGCCCTTCCCCGCGGGGACGGTCCGAACCTTCGGTTCGTTGCCGTCGTCGGGGTTGTGGTAGACGAGAACGTCTTGAAGTTCCTCCTTCGGGAGGAGTTCGCTCATCGCCTTCGCCAACATCGACTTCCCAGTGCCCGGAGAGCCGATCATCATGACGTGGCGACGCTGCTTGGCCGCTTTCAGGATAACGTCGCGAGCGTGCTCCTGTCCGATGACCTGATCGACGAGTCGGTCGGGGACCTCGATATCTTCGGTGGTGTCGATTTGGAGGCCGCCGAGGAGGTCGTCCTCGTCGACGTCGTCGGCGATGTCGGCCGATATCTCGACGTCGCTTCCGAGGTCGTCGATGGTCCGCTCGTCAGTCCCGTCGTCGACGGGGTCGGTGACGTCCTTCTCGGACGTCGGCGCGGACTCGTCTGCCCCCTGTTCCGGGAGGCTGTCGTCTTTGTCCATGTCGTTGCTCATAGAACTATATCGCTACCTGTCCGGAGGGTCGCTCGACTGATATACTTTCTCCCCGAGCATCCGTCGCTGTTCCAACCAGTCCACTCGCTTATAGGCCTCTCGCGCCCGATTTTGGCGTTTGGGGCGACTCGCCGTGTTTATAAATACTGCGACGGTACTGTTCGGTCATGCGGGGGTTCTACATCGGACGGTTCCAGCCGTACCACAACGGCCACCACCACATGGTCGAAGAGATCGAGACCGAAGTCGACGAACTCGTCCTCGGCATCGGGAGCGCGGGCGACTCGCACAGTCCGCGCAACCCGTTCACCGCGGGCGAGCGCGTGATGATGTTGACGAAGTCGCTGGCCGACTTCGACCTCACGACCTACGTCGTCCCCATCGAGGACCTCGACCGAAACTCCGTCTGGGTGAGTCACGTCCAGAGCATGTCGCCGAGTTTCGACGTCGCGTACTCGAACAACCCGCTCGTCGTACAACTGTTCGACGAGGCAGGCGTGGAAGTGCGCCAGTCGCCGATGTTCAGACGCGAGGTGCTCGAGGGGACGGAACTCCGCGAGCGGATGATTCGAGACGAGGACTGGCAGCATCTCGTCCCTCCGGCCGTCGTCGAAGTCGTCGAGGAGATCGACGGTATCGAGCGCATCCAGCGCGTCAGCGACTCCGACGCCAACGGCGACGGCAACACCGACCCCGCGTGAGATGATTACGCTCGCCTCCGACTTCGGCACCCCCTACCCCGCCGCGATGAAGGGCGTCATCCTCGACCGAACCGACGCCCGACTCGTCGACGTCGGCCACGACTTCCCCCGACAGGACGTGCGAACCGCCGCGTTCTGGCTCCGCGAGGTACTGCCGTACTTTCCGCCCGCGGTTCACCTCGCGGTCGTCGACCCCGGCGTCGGCACCGACCGCGCCGCCCTCGTCGTCCGCGCGGGCGACCACGCACTCGTCGGTCCCGACAACGGTCTACTGTTCCCCGCCGCGCGCCGACTCGCCGAGGAACAGACGGGTGCGTCCGAAATCGACGTGTTCGACTATTCGTACGAGAACCCCGACTCCGCGACGTTTCACGGCCGGGACGTGTTCGCGCCCGCCGCCGCCGCGGTCCACGAGGTCGGCGTCGACGCGGTCGAATCGCTCGACGCCGTCTCCCCGACCGACGAGTTCGCCGACCTCCGATTTCCCGACCCCGGGGTCGACGAGGACGCCGCAACGGGTGAAGTGCTCGTCGTCGACGACTTCGGCAACGCCGTCACCAATCTCCCCGGCGACCACCTCGACGGCCGCGACGCCGTGACGGTAAACGGCGAATCCGTCCCGGTCGGAGCGTCGTTCGCCGCCGTCGACCCGGGCGAGCGCCTCCTGACGGTCGGCAGCCACGGCAACGTCGAACTGGCGGTCAATCGCGGCCGCGGCGACGACGCGTTCGGCGTCGGCGTCGGTGACTCCGTTCGCGTCGAACTCGATGGTTGACGCGTTCTCGGTGATGAACCTCGTCGGTCTCGTCGCCTTCGCGGTCGTCGGCTCGCTGAAGGCCGCCGACGCCGACCTCGACCTCTTCGGCGTGGCCGTTCTCGGCGTCCTCACGGCGCTCGGCGGCGGCACGATGCGCGACGTGCTCGTCGGCCGGACGCCCGCCTCGCTCCAGTCGGTCGCCGAGATGAGCGTCGCGTTCGTCGGCGTCGGTCTCGCGGTCCTCCTCTCGGCTCTCGTCTCGGGGCGACTGCGCGACCACCCCGCGATACAGGTGCCCGACGCCATCGGATTGGCCGCATTCGCCGCGACCGGCGCACTGGTCGGCGCGGAGGCCGGACTGTCGCCGTACGGTGTGATCGTCCTCGCAACGCTGACCGCCGTCGGCGGCGGGAGTCTCGCGGACCTGCTGCTGACCAGAGTTCCGGTGGTGCTCCGCGAGGATTTCTACGCCACGCCCGCGCTTCTCGGTGGCGTCTCGTTCTGGGCGCTCGTGACGGGCGGTGCGTCCGCTGACTTCGCCGCCGTCGCGTGTGCGGGGTTCGTCCTCGTCGTTCGGCTCGTCGCGCTCAGGCGCGACTGGTCGCTGCCGCGAGTGTGAACCAGAGAGCGGACGTCGGTGTCAACGACGCTGGAGGGCTCAATCGCTCGACGGAGACGACCCATTCCGTCACACGTCCGTGCCGTCGCTCAACGAGAACGACCGCCGCAACGTGAACTCCCCGCGAGGGCGACCGGGCGCTGCGCCCGCGTTCACGCACAGCGTCCCCTCGTCGGGGTAGACGACCACGTCCGGCTCGGTCATCGTGGAGACGGCGAGATACCGAAGCGGCACGTCGGAGGCGTTTTCGACGGTGTGTGCGCCCGCCTCGCCGACGGGAAACGAGACGTAGTCGCCCGCGCCGACGTCGAACTCGCCCGCCGGCGTTCTGAGCGCTCCACGACCGTCGAGCACGTACAGCGCCTCTTCGTTAGCGGTGTGGTAGTGGTACGGGAGCGGGTCGTGACCCGGGAGCAGTTCTTCGAGTGTGCAGCCGAGACGGTCGCCGCCCGCCAGTCGGCCGAGGCGCTTCCATCGACTCCCGTCGTCGCTCTCTCCGGTCCAGCCGTCGGCGGCGCGCACGATACACGGCTCGCGCGATTCGCCCGGTTCTTCGGACATGAGTGAGAGACGCCCGTCTCCGAGAAATACGTTTGCGGGCGTGCGCGTCGGACCCGAAAAAGTCGCGGTCGGTCGCCTTACTCGGCGGCGATGACGTCGTCGATGCGGACGATCATCGTCGCGGCCTCGGTGGCGGACTCGATGGCTTCACGCTTGACCGCCGCGGGGTCGAGGATGCCCGCTTCGACGGGGTCGCCGATTTCGCCACTGCGGCCCGTCGAGATGATGCCGGCGCGGCCGTCTCTCTCGTGGGCGGCGCGGAGGTCGACCAGCGCGTCGATGGAGTCCATGCCGGTGTTCTCCGCGAGCGTGCGCGGGAGGCTGTCGACGGCGTCGGCGAAGGCGGTGACCGCGAGCTGTTTGCGGCCCTCGATGCCCGCGGACTCCGAGCGGATGTGGTCGGCGATGGCGATTTCGGTCGCGCCAGCGCCGGGGACGACGCCGCCGTTGTCGAGCGCGGCGATGACCACGTCGACGGCGTCGTTCATCGCGCGTTCGAGCTCGTCGACGACGTGCTCGGTGCCGCCGCGGAGAAACAGCGTGACGGCCTTCGCCGCCTCGCCGCCCTCGATGAAGGTGAGTTCGTCGTCGCTGAACTTCTTCACGCTGACGCTGTCGACGCGACCGAAGTCGGACTCGTCGAGGTCCGAGAGCGAACCGAGGCGCTTCGCGCCGGTCGCGCGGGCGAGTGCGCGGGCGTCGGACTTCTTGACGCTCTTGAACGCGAGGATTCCGGCGTCGGCGAGGTAGCCGGCGACCCGGTCGTCGATGGATTTCGTGCAGAACACCACGTCGACGCCGGCGTCGGCGAGCGTCTTCGCGTACCCGCGGAGTTCGGTGTCCTCGGCCTCGATGGCCGCGTTGAGTTGGTCGACGTTCGTGATGTTGTACTCGGTGTCGGCCTCGGCCTTGCGGACGTCGAGCTTCATGTCGAGGACGACGGCGGTGGCGTCCTCGACCTTGCGGGGCATATTCTCGCTGACGGGCTCTTTGTCGATGACGACGCCCTCGACGAGTTCGGTCGCGCTGGAGCTCGCGCCGGTCTGCGTGTGGATGTGGATGTCGTCGCGGTCGACAGTACGTGACGGCACTGAACTGCCGTCGCGGTCGATGCGCCCGCCGTCGGCGACCTGCCGGACCGCTTTGACGACCTGTTTCGCCAGCACGTCGGCGGTGACGTCGCCGGTGCCCTTCCCGGTCATCGAGGACTCGGCGACCTGTTCGAGGATGTCGTCTTCGAGGTCGATGTCGAGCACCTGCGCGTCGATGGCCTCCTGGGCGAGGCTGGCGGCCTCGTGGTACCCCTCGACGATGACCGTCGGGTGGAGGTCGGCTTCGAGGAGGTCCTCGGCCTGTGCGAGCAGTTCACCGGTCAGCACGGCGGCCGTCGTGGTGCCGTCACCGACTTCGTCCTCCTGCGTCTGCGATACCTCGACGATCATCTGCGCGGCGGGGTGTTCGATGTCCATCTCGTTGAGAATGGTCGCGCCGTCGTTTGTGATGACGACTTCACCCGAGGAGTCGACGAGCATCTTGTCCATCCCGCGAGGACCGAGCGTCGTTCGGACGGCGTTGGCGACGGCCTTGCCCGCTCGAATGTTCGAGTCCTGGGCGGCCTGTCCGCGGGTCCGCTCGCTGCCCTCTGCAAGGATAAACATCGGTTGCTGCATGCGTGATGCCATGGTGAATGAACCTCAGCGGTCCATGGTTTGCAGTTCTATATATAATTTTCGTAGATTCGGTCGGAAATCGGGTGCAGAGACGCCGCTCTGACAGAGAGTATCTCGCAGAAAGTCACCGGGTCTCGCGTCAGTTCGAGCTCTCGACGCGGACGGTGCCGTCGCCCTCGACGAGGATGGACCTGCCGGCGTACGAGAACGAGAACGACCAGGGGGTCTCGCCGTCGAACAGTTCCTCCAGTGCGTCCGGGTCGATGCCGGTTTCGTACAGCGGCGGAAGTTCGTTCATGTCGACACCTTTCGCCGCCGCGACCGCTTCCACGACGGCGACGGTCACCCACATGTCGCTCGTCGGATCGTAGGAGAAGTACTGTACTCGGGCCCCGTCCTGTAAGACGGGCTTGCTCGTCGGTTTAGTGTTAGTCGTTTCGTGAGACATAATGTCGTTTCTCACAGTCGATTCTTACTGAATCGTTCGTACTCGGCTCGGACTGCCTCTGCTGTACACCGCACACGCCGCGAGTTCTCACGTGTCGTCATGCAGTGTAACACACGGGCAACCATAGTACTTCGCCGCCGGTCGCTCGCAACGCTCATAACGCCGTGGAAAAACCGGACGCACGATGCTGGAACTGGAACACGGGTTTCGCGTCGTCGACGTCCACGCGCGTCTCGACCCCGACGAAAGCGACGTCGCGACCCGCGGACGGGACCTCTCGCCGGAGCGACTCGAACGCGAGATGCACCAGGCGGGCGTCGTCCACGCCGTCGTCGCCCCCGGCCGCCGCGAGCGAGACGAGAGCTACCTCCGGGCGAACAACGCCGTCGCCCGACTCAGCGTCGACCGTTCGTTCTCGGCGTTCGCTCGCCTCAACGGCCCGCGCGACCCGTCGCCGACGACCGGCGCGAAACTCCGAAACCTCGCGGCCTCTCGCGGAGACCACCACACCTCGCCGGGTGACGTCGAACAGTACGCGTACGACGACCGGTTTCACGGGTTCGTCCTCGACCCGTCGGCGGACGGTCTCCCCGACGAGAACGTCCTCGACGTGCTCGACGACGTCGGCCTCCCCGTCGTCGTCCACGGGTCCGCCGGGTTCCCGCCGTCGACGGTCGCCGAGACGGTCCTCCGGCGGTCGTTCCCCGTCGTGCTGACGAGTTTCGGCGGCTTCCCGCTCGACTTCGACCGGATGGAGACGGCGCTCGAACTCCTCGGCGAGTGCGATCAGCTCTACCTCGACACCAGCGCCGTCAGATACCGCTCGTTGCTCGAACGCGGCCTGCTCGAACACCCCGACCGGATTCTGTTCGGCAGCGGCGCGCCGACGGTCCACCCGAACGTCGCCGTCATGGAGCTGCTGACGCTCGACGTCTCCGAAGACGCGATGGTCCGGGCGTTCTCGAAGAACCCCGCACGCGTGGTGCCGTCGCTCGCGCCCGGCGGGCGATAAAAAGGAACCGGGAAAACGGACGCTCTCAGTCGTCGTCGCGCGGCTGCGCCTCGTCACCGGTCATGTTCACCGCGTCGCCGCCGACGGCGCTCTCGCGGAAGTCGGCCTCTATCTCCTCCAGCGAGCGGCCTTTCGTCTCCGGCACGAGGAAGTAACAGAACGCGAGCCCGACGAGACTCAGCGCCGCGTAGAGCCAGAACGTCCCGCTCTGTCCCATCAGTTCGACGATCCGCAGGAACGTGAGCGCGACCGCGAGGTTCGCCGCCCAGTTGACGACCGTCGCCACGCCCGCCGCGGAGCCGCGAACCGACAGCGGGTAGATCTCCGAGATGAGCAGCCAGAACACCGGCCCGAGGCCGATGGCGAAGAACGCCACGTACAGCATCAGACTGGCGGTGGCCACCCACCCGAGGACGCCGGAGAGTCCCGGAAGGTAGAACACCGCGCCCAGCACGACGAGCGTCACCGTCATGCCGCCGAGACCGACCAGGAGGAGCGGTCGACGGCCCACTTTGTCGATGATCGAAATCGCGACGACGGTCATCACGACGTTGACGACGCCGATGCCGACGGTCGCGAGGATGGACGCCGAGTCGCCGAACCCGGTCGACGAGAGGATGGTCGGCGCGTAGTAGATGACCGTGTTGATGCCAGTCACTTGCTGGAAGGCCGCGAGTCCGATGCCGACGATGAGCATCGGGCGGACCCACGGTTCGAACAGTTCGCGGAGGTCGTTGGACTCGACGGCCACCGTCTCTTTGATGTCCGATATCTCCTCGCGGACCGTCGCTTGGTCGCGCGTCCTCGACAACACCTCTCGGGCGTCGTCTTCTCTGCCTTGTTCGATGAGCCACCGGGGACTCTCGGGCATGAACAGCATGCCGACGCCGAGCACCACGGCCGGTATCATCCCCGCGCCGAGCATGAGTCGCCACGCGCCCGAACCGGCGAACGCGTAGTTGACGAAGTACGAAACGAGGATACCGCTCGTCACCGCCAACTGGTTCAGCGAGACGAGCGACCCGCGAATCTTCGGCGGGGAGATCTCGGAGATGTACAGCGGGCCGACCATCGAGGCGAACCCGATGGCGAGGCCGTCGATGATGCGTCCGATGACGAGTATCTCCACCGTCGGCGCGACGGCCATCAGCAGCGACCCGACGAAGAAGACGACGGCCCCGATGAGGATGAGTCGGCGACGGCCGATGCGGTCGGCGAGTCGACCGCCGACGGCGGCACCGACGACGGCACCGACCAGTGCGCCGCTCACGACCAGTCCTTCGACCCACGCCGTCCCGAGTTGGACGCCGAACAGCGATGTCATCTGGAACGAGCGCTCGATGTAGAGGAACGCCCCGGAGATGACGCCCGTATCGAATCCGAACAGGAGTCCGTTCAACGCCGCCAGCGCTGCGGTCACGTAGACGAATCGATCGTATTCACCGAATCCCGACCCGTCGCTGGTTTGAGTGCTCATACTATCTGTCAGTGTTACTCATTACAAACACAGCATTACAAGCGTGTTGGCTCAAGGTTTAGGTAAAATAATTATATAAATTGTACAATCGTGTAGAATACTGGGGTGACGACTCGCCGTAGCGAACGACCGAGCGCAGTGCGAGGAATCTTCACGCGCGCTCAGCGCCAGTCGTACCGCGCGACGGCGCGGTCGGCGCGCTTCGAGACGCCGTGGGGGTTCCGGGTGGCCGACCGGTCACGGGCGCGGGCGACGAGTCCGTCGGAGGTGCCCATCGAGATACCGACGACGACGTCTCGGCCGTTGCCGACCCATCTGGTCGGGGTGGCCTCGCCGCTGCCCACGTCGCGGGCGGCGGCGTAGGCGTCGCTGCTCGCGTGCGACAGGGTCCGTCGGACGGTGGTCGGGCGGAGACCGTAGTTCTTCACCAGTCGGTACGCCAGCGCGCGGTACTTCCAGTAGTAGTCCCGTCGGTCGGTGCCGCCGTCGGCTTCGGTTTCGTACTCGCGGCGGACGCACGCCTTCGGGTGCCAGGAGACGGAACCTCCGAACCCGGCCAGACGGTGGGCGGCGTCCCGTGCGCCCCCGGTTTCGAGATACTCGTCGAACCCGTCCAGTTTCGACAGCGTCTCGGCGCGGAAGGCGACGTTGCCGCCGCTGAAGTAGGTCACCTCGCGGTCGTGGATTCGGCGCTGTTCCGGCGTCTCGGTCGTCATCCCGGCGCGGAGCGTCCGGTGGGTGGGACCGGTGACCGCCTCCGCGTCGGCTAACCCGTCGAGGACGGCGTCGCGCCACGTCTCCTCGACGAGCAGGTCGTGGCCGACGAAGGCGATAGCGTCGCCTGAGGCGACTTCGATGCCCGCGTTGCGGGCGACGTTCAGCGTCCGCGCCGACACCTCGACGAGAACGTCCACGTCGTCGCGGTCGCGAACCATCCCGGTCGTCCCGTCGGCGGAGGGTCCGTTGACGACGACCACCTCCGCGTCCGGTGCGGCCGCTGCCAACGCGTCGAGGCTGGCGGCGAGTTGGTCCCGGCTGTTGAGCGTCGGGACGACGACCGAGAGCTCCATATCCCTCCAGTGTGCGACGAACTACTTAAATTTCGCCACCATCCGGTCACGAGAGAGGTCAGCTACTGCCACGCCGAGCGTCTGAGAGAACGAGCGAACGCCGCCGCGAACGGACCCCTCGGAGCCGAGTGCGGTCGCTGGGCGTTGCTCTCCGGTATCACATCGGTCGAGAACTGTCTTCGGTGCGCCGTCGTGTCGCTACGTGTTGAGGAAGTACACCTGCTTGCGGGCGTCCTTGAAGCTGTAACGCGAACCCACGAGGTCAGACTTTTCGAGACGGTTCAGCGCGTAGCGGACGGTCCGGTCCGGAAGCAACGACTCCTCGGCGAGTTGGCCCTGCGAGAGCGGTGCGTCGCCTTCGAGGACTTTCGCGACGAGTTTCGCGCTCGGGGGGAGTTCACGGAGGCGATTGCGGAACTCGGACTCCGAGAGGCGGTCCTGTTGACTGGTCTCTGCGGTGGTGGTGCTCATACCCTCTTCTGCGCCCCGTCAGTGGTAAAGTTTGGCTACATATGCGGCATACGAATCCAGATAGTATTATTTCCTAATATCAATATTAATGACACCCCTTTGAGAAGGGTTTTGACGGCGCACACCGATGGTTTCTGCGTGATTCCAAAGTCGCACGTCGACATCTTGGAGAAGGAGTCGTTCGCTCACATCGCCACCGTCCTCCCGGACGGCACCCCGCAGGTCACCCCGGTGTGGGTCGACCACGACGACCGAGAGGCCGTCCTGATAAACACCGCCCGAGACCGGCGGAAGGAGAAGAACATCAGAAAGAACGCGGACGTCGGTGTCTCCGTTCTCGACCCCGACGACCCCTACCGCTACATCTCGGTCCGCGGCGAGGCGACACTCACCGAGGAGGGAGCCGTCGACCACATCGACAAACTCGCCAAGAAGTACATGGACGTCGACGAGTACCCCCACCACGGCGACGAGTCGGGGCCGCGCGTCATCGTCCGCATTCCGGCCGACCACGTCGTCACCAGCGGGTGAGAACCCGGCCGAGAGCTACCAACGGGCCGTGGCGGGGTCGTCGCCGTGCCGTCGGTAGCGACCCATGAAGCACTGGCAGTCCGGGCAGTGGACCAGCGTCAACCCCGGGAGTTCGTGGCGAATCAATTCCTCCGGCGGGTGTTCGGCGTGGCAATGTCGACAGGTGGCCATACCGTCGTTATGCTGTGTGTTACCATAAACCGCTGGTCGCGGCGTCCGACGGGTAGCTATCCAGTACGGTTTTGTTGTTTCGGCGTGCAGTCCGAGGTAGTGTGAAAGGACAGGAGTGGTACCAGGCCGACGACGTAGCCCGCGAGTACGACTCGAAGCGATTCTCGAAGGGCGGGAGACTCATCGACCGCCGCGAGAAGCAGGCGGTGCTCTCGGCGCTCGGACCGGTCGAAGGGAAGAACGTGCTCGAGATCGCGTGCGGGACCGGCCGGTTCACGGTGATGCTCGCCGAACGCGGCGCGAACGTCGTCGGACTCGACATCTCGGCGGCGATGATGGCGCAGGGTCGACAGAAAGCGCGGAGCGCCGGCGTCGCGGACCGAATCGAGTTCATCCGCGGCGACGCCGCGCGACTCCCGTTTCCCGACGACCATTTCGACGCCGTGATGGCGATGCGATTCTTCCATCTCGCGGACACCCCCGCGAAGTTCCTCGCGGAGATGTGTCGGGTCTCGAAGGAGCAGGTGTTCTTCGACACGTTCAACAGCTTCAGTACGCGCGTCGTCTACAACTGGCTCTTGCCGATGGGGTCGCACCTCTACTCGCGCGAGGACGTCGAACGGCTGCTCTCGGGTGCCGGACTCGAACTGGCCTCCGAGTCGCACGACTTCATCCTCCCGTACGGTCTCTACCGGAAGATACCCAACGGCATCGCCGGAGAGCTCCGCGAGTTAGACGAGACGATACGCGACAACGAGTTCGGAGAGAAACTCTCGTCGGTGTCGTACTGGAACGCGGAAGTCGTGTGAACCGCCGAGGAGGCGTCAGAACTCGTCTTCGATGACTTCGCCGACGGCGAAGTTCGACTTCACTTCTGTGATCTCTATCTTCACCCGCTCGCCGACCTCCGCGTCGGGGACGATGATGACGTAACCGCGCTCGACGCGAGCGATACCGTCGCCCTGCTTGCCGATGTCCTCGATTTCGACGTAGCGCAGTTCGCCGACTTCGACCGGCGGTTGGGGTTCGTCGGCCTCGGTCGTCGTCGTCGACGTCGACGTCGTCGCCGTTTCGGCCGCGGTGTCGGCTTTGGCTTCGCGGGAGATGAGCGCGACGCGGTACGTTTCGCCCGCCTCGATAGAACCGGTTTCGACCTCCCGACGTGGGATTTCGACGGTGTAGGAGTCGCCGTCGCTGCGGACTTCCGCACTGAACAGACACAGGAGTTTATCTGAGATTTCCAAGGGAGAGACCTCCACTGTGTTGGGTCGGCGGCCGTCGTTAAAGATGTACCGCCGTCAACACTGTTCCGGTCGCTGATACGCGAAGCGCCTTTGAGCGGCCGGTTCAGCGCAAGGGACGAGTTAGCGCGGCGCACCATCCGGTCGCTTCGCGCCCTCCGAGTCGTAGACGACCGCTTCGCCTGGCGCTCGCTCCACCGGCGCGTAGTTGTCGCGGACGCCGATCGCCTCTTCGAGTTCCCGGACGGCCCGCGCTTTGAGCGCCGCCGCGAGCTCTTCGGCGTGCTCCCGGGAGATGTCGCGTCCCAGTCCCTCGCACTCGTGGGCGCGGACCATCCCCTCGCCGTCGACGGCCTCGCCCATCGGTTGCGTGGTTCCCCCGAGGGCGACGCTGAACGGGTAGGTCCGGCAGATGAGCGGCCGGTTCTCGTGGACCGAGCACGCCCCCACGCCGTTCTCGTCCTCCTCGTAGAACGTGCAGTCACCGCAGGCGTCGGTCTGTAGCGCCCACTCGAACGTCTCGCCCTCCGTCTCTCCGTCGTCGGTCTCGGTCAGTCCGTACGGCATCGGCCGGGCGACGTCGCGCCACTCGTACTGTTCGGGGGTTGCACCCCCCAGTTCTCGGATCTCGTTGGGGAATACGGTCGCCGTGTGCGGTTCCTCGTCGCCGTCCGCCGCGGTGTACCCCTTACAGCAGGCCCCGCAGCGCGTGCACTCGAAGCCGATGGACTCGATAGCGTCGGCTAACTCGTCGGTGTCGAGCGCTCGGGCGCGTTTCAGTTCGGTTTCGAGCGACTCCATCTACTCGGTTCCGTCTCCGAGACCGACGGGGAAAACGCCGTCGTCCGTTCGGTCCACCTCGCCGGCGTTCACTCTGCGAGCGACGACTCGACCGAGTCGACAACCGCGTCGAGTTCCGGCGTCTCGACGTAGTCGTGAGTCATCGACAGCGGCGAGACGCTCACCGACCCGTCGATGACCGCTCGGCGGTCGCTTCCCTCTGGGTAGCGCTCGCGGTGGGCGTCGATTCCCGGCATCGGGTTGCCGAAACCGACGACGTGGGGCCACGTCTGGTCGACCAGCCGGACTTCCCGGTCGGTCGTCGCCGCGTCGGCCTCCGTACTCCCACCGCCGTCGGCCGCTGCCCCGTCTTCGACCGACTGCGCGTAGTCGGCGAGAACGTGCGTGAGTCGAAGCGGCGGCGCGTCGACGTCGACGGGCGCGTTGACGTTCAACAGGTCCACGTCCTCGAACACCTCACTTTGCCAGACGCGTTCGAGCAGGTCGCGGGCGACGACCGCCGGTCGGGTGAAGTCGTACTCTTCACTGGGGTGGCAGTGGAAATCTTCGGAGTGGTACGCCGAGACGGCGATAGCCGGGACGCCGAGAAACGACGCTTCGATGCCCGCGCCGACGGTACCGGAGCGCCCGACGACGTAGTTGCCGAGGTTCGGACTGTCGTTGATGCCGGAGACGACGACGTCGAACTCGGCGTCCAACCCGCCGCCGAGGCCGAACGCGACGCAGTCGGCGGGCGTCCCCGCGAGGCGATACCCCCACTCGTGGACGCGGAGCGTGACCGCTCCGTTTCGCGTGCGACCCATCCCGCTTTGGTTCTCGTCGGGGGCGATGACCGTCACGTCGGCGACGGCGTCGAGTTCGCGGTACAGCGCCTCGATGCCGGGCGCGTCGATTCCGTCGTCGTTCGTCAGAAGCACTCGCGGCGTCTGCATTCGTTCGCGTCGATGACGTTCCGATACGAATGTCTATCGGTGGGAGCGGTGGGTACGTCTCGATAGCTCTCGGGAGCCGCCTTCAGACGATGGCAGGGTATTTGTGACCACAGTAGAGCGTCTTTGTATGATTCCTCACTACGGCGACAAGTACGACGCCGAAGCGCTGTTCTCGCCGAAAGAGGCTGTTACCGCGCAGGATAACGGATTACCCGACGTCCCTTCGGCGATTATCCTCGGTTACCAGACCGAACTCACCGAAATAGTGCGCGAACGCACCGACTCGAAAGTCGACATCGTGCGGTCGCAGTATCTGTATCGGCTCTCCGACGCCGTCGGCTACGTTCCCGTCCACGAGTGGGGCATCGGCGCACCGATAACTGCGACTGTCACGGAGAACGTCGTCGCCGCCGGTGCTTCGACCGTCGTGATGCTCGGCGGGTGTGCGGGACTCCAGATGGATATCGCTCCCGATACGGCCATCCTTCCCACCGAGTCGATTCGTGACGAAGGCGTTTCCTATCACTACCTCCCTGCGGACGAGGCGGTGACGGCGACGGCAACACTCGTGGACGAACTCGACGAATCGTTCGAAGACGCTGGTTTCGAGACCGCACGGGGAACGACGTGGACGACGAGCGCGATGTACCGCGAAACGATTCCAGAAGTCGAACGGTACCGCGATGACGGCGTCGTCTCGCTCTGTATGGAGTCGGCGGCGATGTGGGCCGTCTGTCGGTACCGCGGCGTCGATACCGCGACGGTCCACGCCATCGGCGATTATCTCACGCCCGACGAGTGGGTACCGGAGACAGAGCCGAAACGTGGATTGGTGGAGATGTTCGACCCGACGGTTAGAGCGTTGGAGAGCTACGTGGCGGATCAGTAGTTTACGACGTCGAAGGGAGACAGTGGTTCACAGCGACCGAACTCGCTCGTCGTTCCACGCGACCCGTCCCTCGTGCGTCAACTTCTCGACGTGCGCGACGACCGTCGCCCGCGCCAGGTCCTCGACTCCGGTCAAATCCTTCTCGTAGGCGGCAGCGAGCACGTCGTCGATGGTCGTCGCCCCGTCTCGAACCGCCTCTCGAACCTTCGCCTCCCGGTCGAGCCGGTGTCGAATCAGTCGTTCGAGTGTCGCGCTCGGGTCGGTGATTTCCGGACCGTGTCCGGGCAGCAACCGACTCGGACGCTTCGCGCGTAATCGACGGAGAGCGGTCAGATACGCTCGCATGTCGCCCTCGGGCGCGCCGACGACGACGCTCCCCTCCGCCACGGCCAAATCCCCACACAGAACTCCGTCGCCGACGCCGAACGCGACGTGGTCGACGGCGTGGCCGGGCGTGTCGAAAATCGTGACCGCTCCCGCGTCGGTGTCGATTTCCGTCCCTTCGACGAACGTGCGGTCCGGCTCGACGCCGGTCGCTCGCTCGAATCGCTCTTCTCGCCAGCGTCGCGCCCAGACCGTCGCGCCCGTCTCGGCGGCGTAGTCGGCGACCGCGCCGACGTGGTCGAGGTGGGTGTGCGTGACGGCGACGTGTTCGACGGTCGCCCCGGCGACGAGCGCGTCGAGTTCGTCGGTCCGCGCGGCGGGGTCGACCAAGAGGGCCGCTCTGTCGCCGACGAGGTACGCGTTCGTCGCGCCGGTCGGCGCGCGGGTGGCGACGGGAGCGGAGACCCGGCGAACTCTCTCCCGCATCAGTCGGCGCTGCTCACGTCCCCGCTGCCGTCGCCGCCGACGCAGGCGAACTTGGCGAGAACGTCGTCCACCTCGTCGGCGGAGTCGTACGGTCGGTTGACGATTATGTCGCCCGCCTTCGACTTGCCGAGACCCGGAATCGCCGTCAGCTCGTCCATCGACGCGCCGTTGACGTCGAGCGGGTGCGGCACGCCCGTCACCGAGCGGTAGCCGTAGTCGACGACGGCCGCGTCGATGGTCCGGCCGAGTTCGCGTTCGCCGGGGACGCCGACCAAGAGGGGATACGTACCGAGCTGGCGGCCGAACGTCGTGCCGTCCTGGTGGTATTCGAGGTGGACGTTTTCGAGGACCGTCCCGGGCGGCGCGACCCGCTTGAGCATCGGCCGGTCTATCTCCTCTCTGACCTCCTGTTTGTACTTCTTGAACAGCTTCTTGTGGTCCTTCGCAATCTGCGAGCCGGTCGACGACATCTCGGTGCCGTCGAACGCCATCACCTGCCGGATGTTGATGCGGCGGACCATCAGCCCCTCGTCGTACACCCGCTGGAGAAAGCGCTTGTTGTGCGCGAACGTCTCCTCGCGCTCGCCCATCAATCCGTGGAGGAGGTTGATACCCGGGAGGAGCTTGGGCAGGCGACTCCCGCCGTCGTTCGAGACGCGCGACGTCCCGTTGTCCCCGAACGTCGGCGCGTCGGCGGGGTCCTCGCCCGGTCGCCAGCCGGCCTCCTCGTTGACGATTTTCACCGCCTCGAAACATTCGTCGGCGCTCACGTTGAGGTTGTTCTCCTCCTGTACCACCGGGTCGGCCGATTCGAGGCCGAACGCGGCCGTATCGCCCGGTGTATTGTGCTCGGCGATGATGCGGATGCACTCTCTGGACTCCTCGGGCCACCGGGCGATGGTGATGGGGTTCATATTGTCGAGGTGGAGCGTCCCCAGGTCGGGTGCTACCTCGCGAATACCACCGTAGAGGCGGCGGAGAGCGTCGGGATTCGGCGCTTCGCCGTCGCCGCCGAACGCGAGGATGTCGGCCTGTCGACCGAGACGGAAGTGCCGCGCGCCGCGGTCGTAGAGATTCTCGACCTCCCTGACGACCGAGTCGGCGGTCCGGAACGCCGGGTTGCCGTACAGCGGCTCCGTGCAGAACGAACACCGGTAGGCGCAGCCCCGGGAGGTCTCCATTTCGCAGATGAGGTACTCGGGGTGGTTGGGGTGCTGTTCGACGACGAACGCGCCCTTGGCCGCCCAGCGGTCGAGCTCCTCGTTGTCGCGCATCCGGTTGCCGAACCCTTCGAGGCCGCTGTCGACGAGGTCGTAGGCGGCCGCCTCGACGTCGCCCTTGGCGACGAAGTCGTAGTCGAGGTCCTTGCGCTCCATCTCCTGCCCGCCGGCGTTCTCCTCGCCGACGCCGAAGCGGATGGGCCCGCCCATCAGCGTCGCCCCGTCGGCGGTCCACGCCAGTTCCTTCACCTCGTCGGGTTCGGCGGGCGTCCCGCCGACGTAGCTGCCGGGGACGGTCATCCCGCCGATGTAGACGAACAGGTCCGCGTCGGCGACGTCGGCCCACTTCTGTCTGTCCTCGCGGAGCTCGTCGATAGTGTGGTAGGTTATCTGCTCTTCGGGCACCCCGGCGTCGACCATCGCACCGGCGGTAAAGCGCGGGTACGTCGAGATGTACGGCGGCACGCCGAAGTGCGCCGGTTCGTCGACGTACCCGTCGACGAGCGTCACTTCGAGGTCGGCGGGGTCGGTCATAGGCCGGGGTTGTCGGTCGACGGGTAAAACGGTGCGGTTCCGGACCGTTCAGACGTAGATGTAGCCCTCGACCGACGGGAGTTCGTCGGTCATCCGGAGGTTCGTGGGGTCGACCGCGTTTCGGAACGTCGCGAAGGCGGCGACGACCGCTTCGAGCGCGTTGTCGTCGCCGTCGAGGACGCGTTCGCGGACCGATGAGGGGAACTCGACCGAGCGGTCGGAGAGACTATCGAGGACGAGCGCCGGCGGCGGGCCGTCGCCGGGGCGGTCCCCTTCGGGCGTCTGACACCGAAGTGCGTCGAGCGTCCCCGCCGGATACGTCTCCAGCACCAGCGGCAGGTCCTCGCTCGGGAGTTGCATCGGGACGACTCGCGCGGTGTCCGTCAGCACGAGCGGACGGAGGACGTCTCGAATGCCGTAGAACGTCTCCGTGCAGAGCCGTTCGTCGTAGGCGGTGACGGCGCTCAACGGCTCCTCCGTCGCGCGGAGGACGTTCGTCTCCGCGCCGTCGGTGACGAGGCGGGCGTGCATCCGACACCGCTTGGCCATGTCTTCGGGACTGGAGAACCAGTCGGGGAGTTGGTCGACGAACCGACGCCACCGTCGCTCGGGAATCACCGCCTTCGGGAGGCCGAACGGGAAGTCGAATCCGACGGCGTTTCGGCCGCCAAGATCGGCCAAAAACGAGACGAGGGCGGCGACGGTGTCGGTCCGATGAGGCGAAACTCCGAACCGCTCCGCTATCGGGGTGCAGTCGACGACGTGCAACGACTGTCCGCTCACCTCGGCTTCGACGAACCAACTTCGGTCCCCCGATTCCTGGGCGTGTGCGTCGAAGATAGCGCTGTACACGCGCTCGGGAGATCGATACCCATCGTTCATGTAGTGTATAGCTATCTGACCTGTACTCTCTCAGTACTCTTATAACCGACGCCCATATCACGCCGACGTCGGCTTGTTGTTACCCAGCGCGTTTATTTGGATGGGACCGCTATCTGTCACCATGCCCGCGACGCTCGAAGTAGCCTGTACCAGTCCCGACTGTGAGATGGACATGTTCGAACTTCACTACACGTACGATATGTCCGACGACGTCGGCGTCGACGACTTCGTCTGTCCGTACTGCCAGCAGACCGACTGTCTCGAAGCCATCGAACTATGAACGACCTGCGAGAACTCGGCGAGTCGGTGGCTAACGCGGTGGTCGAACGCGTCGGCCGCGGACTCGGGCACGTCCAGGAGCGGAAACCGCTCTCGTACGACCTCTTGGAGAGCGACGACAGCTATCTCGTCGTGTTCGACGCGGCCGGCGCGAGCAAGAGCGACATCCAGGTCCGCTTCGTCGACACCGAGATTCAAGTGCGAATCGACCGATTCCGCGACTTCCACGACGGCTTCGAGATGCGCTTTCCCGGCCGTGGCCTCTCGCTCAACGGGAAGGCGAAACTCCCCGGCGACGCCTCCGTCGACGCGGAGGCCGCGACGGCGACGGTGACGAAACACGGCACCCTCCGCGTCTATATCCCCAAAACCGAGGGCGGAAAGAACGTCGCCGTCGAGGAGGAAAGCGAGACCGAAGCGGCGGAGACCACGGGCGTCGACGCCGACGCGGCCGGCGGCGAGACGAGCGTCGTCGAAGAGCAACCGACCGAGGAGGAAGCCCAGGAAGCGGCGACCGCGCACTCGGCCGAGGAAGACGGCGCGAGCGGCGAGGAGGACACCGCGGACGAGGGCGAGGACGCGGCCGCAGAAGGGACCGACGCGTCCGCCTCCACCGAGTCGATGCTCGACGAAGAAGCGACCACCGACGACCCGAACGCCAGAGCCGAACCCGCCGAGGCGGCGGGCCAACCGACAGACGAGTCGATGGACGAACTCGACGACGAGTTCGTCGAACAGGCGGAGAGCCGCGACGAGGAAGACGAGACGCGCGACGAGGAAGACGAGACGCGCGACTGAAACGACGCTCTCTCGACGCCGTCAGTCCAGCGCCATCCCGTCCCGAATCTCGAACTCCTCGTCGCCGGAAAACCGCGCCGGGTCGAACGGCGCGATGCCCGCTGTTTCTCCGAGAATCTGCCGCGCAATCACCTCGCCGGTCGCCGGCGCGCGCATGAAGCCGTGGCCCTGCCACCCGGCGGCGACGAACACGCCGCTTCCGAGCTCCCCGAGCAGCGGGTCGCCGTCGGGCGTCGCCGTGCAGAGTCCCGCCCACGCCCGCTCGACGTCGGGGTCGTAGCCGACCCGCTCGTCGAGTGCGGCCCGGATGTCGTCGACGAACCAGTCGTCGGCGTCGCGTTTCCAGCGGTCGGGGTCCGCTTCGAGAGGCACGGTTCCGTCGCCGGCGAGTAGCCCGGTCGGATGCGGTCGGAGGTAGACGCCCGCCGTCGCGTCGTACACCATCGGTCCGTCGTACGTCCGGCGTCCGGTCAGCGCCTGCACCCGGTACGGTTTCAGCGGTACCGAGACGCTCGCTTCCGCGAACACCCGCTTCGTGTGCGCGCCGGCGGCGACGAGGACGGCGTCGAACCGCTTCGTCGCCCCCTCGTCGACGGCGACGCCGGGCGGGTCGACGCTGACTCCCACCGGCCGACCCGTCTCGAACGCGACGCCCTCGCGTCGGGCTTTCGCCGCCATCGCCGCGACGTAACTCGCCGGGTCGGTCCACCCGGCGTTCTCGGCGACGGCGGCCGCGAGCAGGTCGTCGGTCAGGAGCGGGAACCGGTCGCCGAGTTCTTCGGGTGAGACAGTCGACACCGCCCGCCCGTGGACGCGCATCCGGTCGACGCTCGCCGCCATCGCCTCGGCCGCCGTCTCGTCGCCCTCGCGCACGGCGATCACGTACGGGCACTCCCGGAACTCGAAGCCGTCCTCGCCCGAAAACTCGCGGAAACGCTCCAGCGCCCGGTCGCCGATCCCCGCGTCGATGTCCTCGGCGTAGGCGTCGTAGAGCACGCCCGCCGCGCGCGCCGAGCTGCCGTCTGCGGGCGACGACGGGTCGCGGTCGTACTCGCCGCGCTCGAAAACCGTCACGTCGGCGTTGCGGGTTACGAGGTCGTACGCAGCGGTGAGACCGACCGCGCCCCCGCCGACGACGGCGACGCGCATCAGCGGCGCGCCTCCGACGGGCGGGGGACGAGTCGGTCGACGAGTCGGCCGAGTTCGGCGGTGTGAGGGGCCATATCCGGAACTCACGGTCACTGCACTTAGCGGTTCGTCCGCCGGAAACGAGGCGAGTAGAGAGGCGGGCGTTACAGGAACTCGTCGATGCCGCGGGCGGGGTAGCCGACGACGGTGTCGACGCCCAGTGATTCGAGCGCGGCGACTCGCTCGCGGACTGTTTCGGGCGTGCCGACGAGCGCGTAGTCCCGACTCGCCTTCGACAGTACGTCTCTGGCGCGTCCCTTCGCGCGCGAATCCGTCGCACACCCGTCGGGTAGCGCCCGGGCGACGGGGCGGCGGCGGGCGACGTAGCCGCCGACGGCGTCGAGAATCTCGCCCTCGTCGTCGGCCAGGACGGTCGGTGCGTACAGCGCGATTTCGCCGTCGTAGCCCGCCGCACGTAGCGCCCGTACGTCGCGGTCGGTCGTCCGCGAGAGCAGTTCGTACTGCGTCCCGCCGGCGGCGAGCGCGACGCGTTCGATTCCTTCGGTGCCGACCCACGCGTCGGATGCGGTTTCGCGCGCGGCCTTCAGTCGGGGGGCGACGGCTCTGCGTCGCTCGTCCTCGGTGAGGTAGGCGGCGTGGCCGGCGACGAGCACGCGCCCGACGCTTTCCGGGAGGTCGTCGACGCGCGAGTCGTCGCCGAGGGGGTCGAAGCCGTCGGCGCGAACCGGCGTCGTGAGTCGGACCTCGGCCGTCTCGGCGAGCGTTTCGAGGACGTCGGCCTCGGGGAGGTGGTCGACCCCTTCGTAGTCGATTGCGACCGTCGCCGCCGGGAGGTCGGCGGCTCGGCGCACGTCGCACTCGGCGGGTTTCAGTGCGACGGCGTCGATACCAGCGTGCGAGAGTACAGACTCGTCGGTTAGTGCCTTCATCGTTTCACTCCGGGGCGGCTGCTAGTCAGAAGCGTCGATTCATCGTCGCGGAACTCGATCCATCGTCTGTGCGACCATGTGCTCGGAGTAGCGCCGTGGCTCCCAAAAGGATTCCGTTCCGGACAGTATTGGCACCGCTCCGCTGCCGGGCGGCTCGCAACTGACTCTCTCCGTCGACCGTCACCTCGACGAACCGTCGACGCGGGCGGGTCGACGGTCGGATTCGAGCTGAAATTGGTTATTCGTGGCGTTTAGTCCCACTGATATCGGGCCTGTCTGGCGGTTTCGATAGTAAAACGATTTGTAGCTACAGAAATTAACACCGATAATGAACGAACCCGGTCCCGAAAATTCTGACCAGGTGGACTCGATGCGAGAGGCGGTCGACCGTTCCAAAAGCGGTGCGCCCGCGGCGGGCGCGGTCGTCCGGGACCGGTTCTCTTCGGACGAGGTGTTCCAGCGCATCGTCGCCGCCGCCGACGAGGAGATCACCTCCGGGAGCCGCGAACTGTTCTTCAGCGCGCTCGCGGCCGGGTTCGCGATTACGATCACGTTTCTGCTGTACGTCTCCGTGTCGGCGAAGGCGGGCGAAGGGTCGATACTGGGTGCGTTGCTCTACCCGCTGGGGTTCATCTACATAATCATCGGCGGCTACCAACTCTACACAGAGAACACGCTCCCGCCGGTCGCGCTGACGCTGGAGCGACTCGCCAGCATCCCGGCGCTGTTGAGACACTGGCTCATCGTCCTCGCCGGCAACTTCGCCGGCGGCGCGATCGGCGCGGCGGTACTCGCGTGGAGCGGCGTCTTCTCTCCGGAAGCCGCGACGGTGGCGACGCACCTCGCCGAACACGGTCTGGAGACGCCGTGGTGGGACCTGTTCTTCAAGGCCATCTTCGCCGGTCTCATCGTCGCCGGCGTCGTCTGGGTCGTCTACGCCTCCCGCGACACCATCTCCCGGCTCATCATCGTCTACATGGCGTTTCTCTCGGTCCCGCTCGGGAGCCTGTTCCACGTGGTCGTCTCCTTCACCGAGATGATGTATCTCGTCTTCGGCGGCCAACTCGCCGTTCTCACCGGCCTCACCCAGTTCGTTCTCCCGGTGCTCCTCGGTAACACCATCGGCGGCATCGCGCTGGTGACCGTCGTCAACTACTTCCAGACGAGCGAGCACCGGCTCGAATCCGCCCGATTCGAGGGTGCGAACCGCCAACTCTCGATTCGGGAGTGGGCGCTCGGCGGACTGGTCGGCCGCTCCTACGTCCCGCTCATCAACACCGCCACAGCCCCGACGCTCGGGGAGACCAACTCCTACCGGCTGATGGTTCCCATCGCGAACCCGCGCACCGAGTCGGGACTCGTGGAACTGGCCTGCGCCCTCGCCAGTCAGAACGAGTCGGCGACGGTCCACCTCGTCCACATCGTTCAGACGCCCAACCAGTCGGCGCGCGGCTACGGAATCGGCCAACGCGAGCGCATCGCCGCCGAGTCCGAAGCGCAGCTCGCCGAGGCCCGCGAGACGGTTGCCGACCACGACGTCGACTGCGAGACGTCGACAGTCGTCTCCCACCGTTCGTTCGAGGAGATATTCGCTATCGCCGACCGCACTCGCGCGGACTTGGTGCTGATGGGGTGGGGTGCCAACGAACTCTGGACCGCCGCGCGCGCCGAGCGCCCGCTCGACGAGCTGGCGAACAAACTCCCCTGCGACTTCCTCATCCTCTCGGACCGTGGACTCGACACCTCGCGGATTCTCCTGCCGACCGCGGGCGGACCGGACTCCGACCTCAGCGCCGAGGTCGCTCGCAAACTCCGCTCGATCGACGGCTCGGAGATCAGTCTGTTGCACGTCGTCGACAGCCCGTCCGAGCGCGAGAGAGGTCAGCAGTTCCTCGACGAATGGGCCGCCGAGCGCAACCTCGACGACACCGAACTCGTCGTCGACGACTCCGGAGACATCGAGGGCGCCATCGCCCGCGAGGCCGAAGACCACACGCTCGTCATCGTCGGCGCGACGGAACGAGGTCTGCTCTCGCGGCTGGTCTCCGGGTCGCTCAACCTCGACATCCTCAACGACATCGACTCGTCGGTGCTGCTCGCCGAACGGCCGAGCGATCGAAGCATCTTCGAGCGACTGTTCGGTCGGTAGCGGTCCGCTCGTTCTCCCCCGCGACGACCGCCGCGCGGCTCAGACCGGGTAGTCGGCGTCGGGGTCGACCACTCGGTCGGGTTCGGCGGGCGCTCGCCAGTCGGTAGTCAGCTCCAGCAGCTGGACGACCATCCGCCCGGTCGCCCCCCAGACAGTGTAGCCGTCGACGTAGAAGAAGTGGATTCGCACCGGGCCGTACGTCGGATGTTCGCGGTGTTCGGACTCGTAGTTGTCGAGATCCGTGAGGTCCGCGACCGACAGGGTGACGATTTCGGCGACTTCCCGCTCGTCGGGCGTGTACTCGCGGTCGGGGACGCGGCCGACGAACGGACGCACCGAGTAGTCGGTGCTCGTCTCGATGTCGTCCAGTCGGCCGACGAGGTCGACCTCGTCGGGGCGGAGACCGATCTCCTCTCGCGCCTCGCGGAGCGCCGTCGCCTCCAGGTCGGCGTCGCTCGGTTCGCGGCCCCCGCCGGGAAAGCTCATCTGCCCGGGGTGTTCGCCGAGGTGGTCGGCGCGCTTCGTGAACAGCACGTGTGGGTCGCCGTCTCGGAGTAGCACGGGTGCGACGACCGCCGCCTGCCGCGTCGCTCCCTCGATGGCGGTCGGTTCGTGGCGCGCCACTCCTCTGAAATCCATGTCTCTTGGTCTCGTTCGACGGCCTTAGTCTTGAAGAACCGCATCGAATCGCTCGCGGATGGCGGCCGTCTCGACGGGTGCCCAGGCGTCGAGGTCGTACGTCACGTCGTACAGCTGAGCGAGTCGCTCTTCGTCGCCGTCGTCGATGGCGGCGTCGACTTCGGCGGCGAGCCGATCGCGGACCTGCTCGCCGAGCGCTCGACGGTCGACCTCTCGCCGCGGCACGTCGAGGATGTGCGGGAGGTCTTCGGCGTTCTGCGGCAGCGACGGAAACGCCGCGGGACCGACCGTGACGAACGTTTCGTCGTCGCTGCGCTGATCGCCGTCGCTCGTCTCGACGGTCCGGTCGTCCGCGCCGGCGACGTACTCGACGAGATAGTACTCCTCGATGGCCGCGTCGACGGCCGCCGCGAGCGCCTCCCCGTCCGTCTCCGAGCCCTGTTTGTACGCGAGCTCGTCGAGCGCGGATTCGAGCTCCGCGTGCGTCAGCGCGCCGAAGAGGTCGACGACGCCCGCGAGGTCGTCGTAGGTGCGGCTCATCGGCCCACCCCTCGCTCGGCAGCTGCTCCGTCAGTCGCCTCCCGAAGATCCGCCTCCGCGAGCTCCGCGACGGTCGACGCCGAGATCGGGGCGTCTACCCACGCTGGTAGCCGGTCGTCGTCGTCGGGTACGGCGACTGCTTCGGTGTATCGCTCGACCTGCTCGTACTCGTCGCTGCGGTCGTAGTCGAGGCCGTTGAACGCTGCGTCGACGGCGTACTGGCGGACGAACCGACGAGCGGTCTCGGCGTATCGCTCCGGGAGCGTCTCGTACGTCGGGGCGACGCCGTGGTCTTCGACCGCTCGCAGCAGCGCCGCGCCGACCGACCGACTCATCTCCGAGAGGCCGGTCGGGCCGCCGACCGCCCGGTGGTCGTGTTCGTACGCCCCCAGGTCGACCTGTGCGCTGCCGTCGAACCCGGTGAGCGAGAACGCGCCGCCGAGGGTGCCCACCTCCAGCCCCCACGTCCGCTGGACGCGGAGCCGACGGGCGACGTCGCTGGTCGCCGCGAACTCTCCGGCGAGCGCGTAGCGAAACGCCGAGAGGTAGTCGAGAATCGGCGCGTCCGTCTCCTCGGCCAGCGCGGCGACCAGCGGCGCGTAGAACAGCCGAAACAGCCGTCCGTAGAGGCGGTCGTTCTCGACGCGAGCGTAGTAGCCCTTCGAGAACTCGTACCCCTGCGCCAGCGGGAACAGCAGTCGGGCGACGTACGACCGCGAATACGTCTTCGTGTCGGCGTCGTGGACGACGACGAACTCCTCGGAGAGCGCCTGTCCCAACGCCAGCCAGACGTCGCGTCCCTTCCCGCGCCGGCCGTTCAGGCCTTCGTCGGCCAGCCGCGAGGTGAGTCGGGGTCCGTCGCACCACAGCACGGCCAGCGGCAGGTCGTACTCCGAGAGCCAGTCGGCGAACGGGCCGATCCGCTCGGCCGACGCGTGGAGCGGAACGACGACGCGCGCGGGATCGACGCGTTCCAGTTCCGAGAGCACCCGTTCGGCGGCGAGACCGGCGTACTCCCGCTCTGTCATCGGCAGTACGACGGCGGCGCGGTCCGTCGGGGCGTCGGGTTCGGGGTCGGTCAGGTCGTGGAGCGTCGCGATTCGCTCCTGGACGTACTCCATCGGGTGTCTCTGAGAACGGGCGGGTGAAAAACAAGCCGGTTACGTCGGGACGATGTCGTGTCGACGGCGCGCGGACCTCGTCGTCTCGAACCGCGGTCCGCAAGGAAGACGCGATAACACTCGCTATTTGCAACTATTCCCGCCGAGGTATTTTTGTGGTGTGAGATACAACGACGGGGTATGAAGTCAACCCGGAAGGGTCTGCGCGAGGGAGAACTCGGCAAAGACACGTACGGGCGTCTCGCGTGCGAGGAGTGCGAGGAGACGTTGAAGAAGCGCAACGACCCCGACGAGGTGTTCTCGGTCCGTAGCTGTCCCGACTGCGGCCGCGAGTGGAAAGAGCTGTAACGGCTCTCACTCGAAGACGGCGTCGAACGCCTTCGCGCCCAGCGGGTCGAACGTCCCGGCGGCGACGTTCTCGGCAACGTGGTTTCGACTCTTCGTCCCGACGAGCGCCGCCGTCACCGCCGGCGCGCTCCGCGCGAAGTTGAGCGCCCGTTGCGTCGCCGAGTCGCCCTCCACCTCGGCGGCGACGGCGTCCGGGAGTCCAGCGACGAGGTCGCCCTGTTTGAGACTCGCGCTGGCGAACACCGAGAGTCCGGCGTCGTGGGCGAACTCCAGCGCGCTCACCCGCTCGCCGTCACGCTCGTGGACCTTCGCGGTGAACGCGTCGGCCATCTCGACGTTGAACGGCAGCTGGAGCGCGATTAGCCCCGACTCCTCGTTGCCGGCGGCGGCGGCGGCGCGTTCCGCCCGCGAGACGACTTCCGAGAGCGAGAGATGACTCGGATGCTCCGGGGGCACGCGGAACGCTTCCCACGTGGCGACGCCGTAGCCGCCGATGTCGTCCGCCGTTTTTCGTTCTTCGAGTCTCGTGAATGCGGCCTCCAGTCGGTCGTAAACCGCGTCGGCGTCGCGCACGGTCAACTGCGTCTCGGGGTTGTGGACGTAGTAGCAGTCGATACTGTCGAGATCGAGATTCGAGAGCGAGCGGTCAAGCATCGCGTCCAGGAAGTCGGGGGCGATGCAGTGACTGCCGCGTGCGAGGTCGTCGACGTCGACGAGGCCCGTCTCGACGAACTGCTCGCGGACGTAGGCGCTCGGGTCGCTCGGAGGCTTGCCGTCGAACGGGAGGAACCCCCCCTTCGTGGCGACGACGACCTCTTCTCTGTCGATGTCGGCCTCGCCGAGCGCGCGTCCCACCGCGCGCTCGCTCCGCTGACAGCGGTAGTTTATGGCGGTGTCGACGAGGTTGACGCCGCTCTCGAACGCCTCGACGAGCGCCCCCCGGTACTCGTCGTCGACGGCGTCGGTCGGGTCGCCGAGGTACGTCCCGACGCCGATGCTCGACACCACCCCGGGACCGAACCGGCGGAAGTAGGTGCGCCCGAAACTGTCGCCGAAGCGGTCCCGATACCCCCACGTGCCGCTGGCGGTTGCCATGGTCGGATGTAGGTCGGTCGGAGGGAAAAAGCGTTACACGTCGCCGGTGAGCGTCTGGAACAGGCGGTCCACGAGGCCGTTTCGGGGGACCGGAGTCGGCACGTCGCCGCCGGTCGGGTCGACCTGCGGAATCTGGCCGCCGCCCATACGGGCGTGACCGCCCGCCGAGGCGCTGGGGATGTCGGCGACGGCCGCCTCTAACGCCCGCCCCATGTGGACCCGGTCGTCGCGGGAGCGCCCCGACAGGTACACCGTGCCGTCGCGTTCGCCGCAGACGACGACCGCCGTCACGCCTTCGAGATGCATCAACTCGTCCGCCGCCTGCGGGATGGAGTCGACGTTCGAGACGGGACCCACGTCGCTGACGGCGAAGGAACCCTGCACTTTCCGGCCGGCGATGGCGCGGGCCTTCACTTCGAGAACCTCCGCGCCGACCTGCGGGTTGGCGATGCGGTCCAGAAGGTCCTCGTCGACGCCGGGGTAGAGATAGCCGCTGGCGGTGAAGTCGGCGGCGACGCACCCGGACGTGAGGCGTTTCGTGTCCGCCAGAATGCCGTACAGCAACCCGGTCGCCACCGTCGACGGCATCGTGTATCGGGCGTTTATCTCGCTGGCGTGTTGGTCCGGCGGGACGGGTTTCGCGCCGATGTCGCGGAAGTACTCGGCGACGATGCTGGCGCACGCGCCGTAGTTCGTCCGCACGTCGGTGAACTCCTCGCCCGCGCCGTCGCCGGGATGGTGGTCGACGACGGCGAACGGGAGGACGCTCTCGGCACCCGCGAACCCGCGGGGGGTGTTGTGGTCGACGAGGACGACGTTCTCGGCGGCGATTTCGGAGACGTGATCGATCTGTTCGAGATCCAGATCGAGAACCGTTCGGAAGGCACGGTTCTCCTGGTGGCGTATCTGTCCGGTGAACTGGATGCGCGCCTGCGTATCTACCTGATCGGCGAGGCAGGCGACGCCGATAGCCGCCGCCATCGCGTCGGGGTCCGGGTTCGGATGCATCAACACCGCGATCTCGTCTAAATCCGACAGCGCCCGCTTGAACTGCACCCCCATCGGGCGGCGAAACCAGCGGAGCGCGTAACTGACGCCGAACAGCGCGACGAGGCCGACGGCCAACACCGTCGCTATTTCGGGGTTGTCGCGGACGAACACCTCCGCATCGGAGAGCGCCTCCGTCGCGGCGACCCTACTCGGCATACTCCGTCTGTCAAAGTCAACCAGTAAGAAGGTTCCCCAAATTATATTCGCGCGGATTCCGAAAGACCGGAAGACGGGTTCGCTGCCCTCAGCGCGTGCGCTCACGATACCGCTCGATCGCGGGCGCGTACCCCGCGCGGTAGTCGGGATACCGGAGCTCGTAGCCGAACTCGCGGAGTCGAGCGTTCGAACAGCGCTTGCTCGTGAGAATCCGTCGCCGCGCCGCCTCCGAGAGCTCGCCGGCGTCGAGGCGCTCCTCCTTCGTCCGTTTCGGCGGCCGGTCGACGCCGCACTCGTCGGCCAACCAGTCGGCGAACGACCACTTGTCGACCGGGTCGTCGTCGACGATCAACACCACTTCGTCGCGCCCGCGGTCGGTCTCGAGGAGGTACGCGACGGCTCCGGCGGCGTCGTCGCGGTGGACCATGTTCAGAAAGCCCTCCGTCACCGGCCCCTCCAGATACCGCTCCAAGCGATAGCGGTCGGGACCGTACAACCCGGCGAATCGCGCGACGGTGCCGTCGTCACCGTACTCATGCGGCGTCTCGCGGGCGACTCGCTCGGCTTCCGTGAGCACTCGCGTCTTCTCCGTCGTCGGCTCGATTTCGGTCTCCTCGTCGACCCAGTCGCCATCGTGGTCACCGTAGACGCCGGTGCTCGACGTGTAGACGTAGCGCTCGGGCGCGTCGTCTCGCTCGAAGAACGCCGAGAGCGCCGTCTCCTGCCCTTCGACGAACACCTCCCGAGCGGTGTCGGCGTCGCGTCCGCCGGAACTCGCCGCGAAGACGAGCCAGTCGGCGTCCGGTACCGACGCGAGCGACGCCGCGTCGGTCACGTCCGCGCGGACGGCCTCGAACCCCGCCGATTCGACAGCGTCGAGGCCGTCGTCGGAGCGGCGGACGCCGACCACGTCGTGGCCCGACGCGGTCAACTGACGGCCGAGTTCGAGGCCGACGTAGCCGCAGCCGAGGACGACGACGCGCTTTCCCTCTCCGTCGCCGGTTGCGTCGCTCGTCACCGGTCGTTCCGCTCGGCGATGAACGCGTGGACCGCCGCGAGGTCGTCGAGCGGGAACACGATGCGGCCTTCGAGCGCCTGCTGGACTTCTTGGCCGGTGAGGTCGGCGTCGATGTTCGAGGCGATAACGTCCACGTCGAGGACGCCCGTCGTCATCCCCATCAGGAGGTGGTCGCGCAGTTCGAGGACGATAGCCTCCCGGTCGGGGTAGTCGTCGCTCGCGGCGAGGATACCGGCGGCCTCTTCGAGCGTGAGCTCCGGCGACTCGCCGTCCGTCAGGGCGGCGACTCGGTCCCGGTCGACGCCCGACTCGGCGGCGACGGTCTCGACACCGACCGCGTCGACGACGGCAGCCAACTGCGAATCGTAGGCGGCGCGCAACTCGTTCGGCGTCAACGACCCGGGGTTCTCCGCAGCGTCGTAGAGCATACAGGGAGTCGCCCGGCGTCGGGCAAAACGGTTGTCACTCCGGATGCGACCCGAACCGACTCCCGTCAGCACCGTCGCTCCGGTTCGCATCCCGGATTCGGCCACCCGCCGGACCGCTCGTCGGCGTCGCCGTCGACGTCGCCGACACCCGGCGGCGTCGGAGGGACGGCCACGACGACGGTCGTCTGCGCCTCGAACGAGATGCGTTCGCTCCGACCTAGTCGCTCGGCCTCGCCGTCGCCGTCCACATCGAACGTCACCGCGCCACCGTCGCGGACGTACCGGAGGTCGCTCGACCCGGCCGGACCGCGTCGCGCGGTGACGACGAACTGCGCGTACTCGCCGCGGACCTCGACGGTCCAGACGTTGACCGTCGCGTACCAGTAGCCCGGGGCGGGCGCGACCGGCAGTCCGGAGGGGACGCCGACGAGCGCCTCGTCTTCCCATCTCGCGCCTTCGAGGCGGTCTCTGGCCCGTTCTCGGACTCTGTCCGCCGCTCGTTCGGTTCCGTTTTTCAGGCCGGCTTCGAGTTTCTTCTTGCTTCGCCGGGCGAGCCACTGCGTCGCCGCCGAGGCACGCTTCGTAGGTCGTCGCCGTACCCGTGCGGCGTCGCTGCGAGCGGCGACGAGCATCGACGACCGAAGTCGAACCGCGACGCGGTCGGTCCGTCGGTCGCGCCAGTCTCGCCGCGCTCCGACCCGTTCGGCGATAGCCGTCGCCGCCGAGGCGTTGACTGCGGCGAGCGCCCGCTGCCCGTGGCCGTCCCACCGGGCGAACCCCCGGTCGACGACGAGACGGCGCTCCGCTGCCGTGAGCGACGTCTCCTCTCTGAGCGTCGTTCGCGCCGCCTCTTTCGTCACGTCGACGCCGTCTGCGACTTCGGTTCCGAGCCGGTGCCGTCGCTCGTCGAGCGTCTCGTTTCCGGTCGCGGCGGCGGTCCGGTTCGCCACCACGAGCACCTGTCCCCCGGTTCGGAGGCTCACCCGCTTCGACCGGCCCACCGCTCCGTCGACGACGGTGTCGGCGACGTCGCCGTACGGTGCCGTCACGAGATTCGTGTTTCGCGCGGTCAGCGGTCGATAGCTAGCGTTCGCCGGAGTCGTCGGCGCGTGCGTCCGTTCGACGGTGGCGAGCGTGAGGTACGCCGGCGACCCGTCGGGGTAGAGTGCGACGTCGCTGCCGGGGGCTCGCTCTCCGAACGTCCGCGGTTCGGGGGCGGCCGCCTTCTCGGCGGCTTCGACGAGTCGACCGAGCTCGGACGGCGACGACGCCGTCGACCCCCTGTCGGCCAGCGTCTCGCCCAATCGGTCGTTTCGCGCTGCCGTCCGGTCGGCCCGCCGGTCGAGGTGGCGGAGCACCCGTTCGAGATACGCCGCCCGCGCGGCGGCGCGCGCTCGGTCGGCCGCCCCGTCGTACGTCTCGGGGGGGTCGAGTAGTTCCGTCCGCCGCGACCGGAGCTCGGCGGCCAGTTCCGCGGGCGGGTTCGCCACGCCGGTTGCGACGCGCGTCGCGTCGAGTTCGAGGCTCACGTCTCGGAGGCGCTCTCTGAACGCCGAGAGGTCGTCGTACACCCACGACCCGAGTCGCTCGGGACGCTGACCGGTGACCGTCGCCGTTCTCGCGTCCGTCGCGCCGTCCGACCGGAAACTCTCGACGGCGCGGCGAGACACGGCGTCGACGCCCCCGCGGCGTTCAACCGTTTTCGACCACGCACGCTCGGGAACGTCTCCGAGGTTCGGGCCGTCGAGCGCACCGCCGCGTTCGAACTCGGGGGTGACCGGTCGGGCGGGAACGCCGTCGAGCGACCGACGTTCGACGCCGAGCGCGACGCCGACGCGGTAGCGGTCGGTCCACGTCGCCCGCGTCGTCCGGGTCTCGTTGCCCCGTCGCCACGTCGCGGTCCGGACGTGACGGCGGACGACCCGCCGAGTCGCCGTCTCGGTGCGTGTGCCGGTCGCTTTCGGCACCGCGGCGTCGCCCCCGAACACGGAGATTCGGGTCCGCGTCTCGACATCCGCGCGACTCCAGTTGCGACCGGGCGCGGCGGGGCGTTTCGGCGTCCCCTTATGCGTCTGTACGACCCGCGTTGAGAGGTGGGCGTCGACGCGGTACGCCGCCTCCAGCGTCTCGGCTAACGACGGCTCGTTCGACCCGGCGCCGGCTATCGGTTCGCCGTCGAGCAGCGAAACGAACGCGACGTCTGCGGTCCGGTTGACGCCGACGGTGAGCGACCGTTTCTCTCTTGACGCCGTCGTCGGTACCGGGGCGTCTGCTTCCGGAGCCGTCGGATCGTTCGGCGGGGCGAGCACCGCATCCGCCACCCGTCCGGCCTCGGACGGGGCCGGTTCCAGCAGGTCCGCCGCGCCGACGCGCATCGTCGCCCGTTCGACGCCGCGTCGGGCCGCCGGGTCGCTTCGCCCGAACGTCGCCCGCTGCACGGCGACGACGCCGGTGTTCGTCGACAGGCTGACGTGGCGATTCGAGACGACGTTCTCGATGGGCGCGCCGCGGTTCTGCGCGTAGCCTCGCGCCCACGCGACCGGATACAGCCGCGCGGTCAGTCGACGGTCCAGTCCGGGTCCGGCGAGCGCCGAACGGTCGAGTCGCGCCTCGAACGATTCGGTTCTGTCGTGCGCGAGAAGCACCGGCTTCGTCACGGTCACGGTCAGCGAATCGGTCCGCGTGGCGACGACCCGGCCGTCGCGCCTCGCGGTCCGCGTCACGTTTTCGAGCGTGACGCGCATCGCCGTCCCCTCGTCGACGCGTTCGACGGTGACCGCGCGTTTGGCCCGTCGGAGCTCCGAGACGTTCCGAACCGGTGGAATGGATACTGTAGTCGTCACGTCGTTTCGACGGTACGCCGTCCGCTCGAAGCGCTCCCGCGCCGCGAGGTAGAGGCGAATGCGCAGCGAGTCGACGAACGGCGACGACTCGTTGAGTACCTTCCCGGCGGGCGTCTGTGCTCGCGCCGTTACGGGGTTCGCCGCCGCGTCGGCAGCAGCTTCGTCGGCGGCGACGCGAAGCGCGGTGACCGATTCCGCGCCGACGCGTTCTATCGCCGTCTCCACGTCGTCGTCGCGCGTCGGCGCGGGACCACCGAGCGTCGCGGCGAACGCCGAACTCGTCACGAGCAGCAAGACGCCGACGAGCGCGAACGGGACGCGCCCGCGTTCGCCGTCGAGAAAGTCGGCGGCGCTCGCGCCGTCGCTCACGCCGACCACCGCCGAACGGTGATTTGGACCTCTCCGTCAGAGAGCGCGACGGCGGCCGACGACGGCGAGTCGAACCGCTCCCGCAGGTCCGCTTCGACGCGCGGTTCCAGCGCCGAGACGAGTCGGGCGTTCGCCGCCGAGACCGTCGAGCGGTTCAGCGTCGGCGGCAGCGTCGCTCCCGCGAGCTCGGCCGTTCGTCGGTAACGATGCCGGACGAGCGCCGACGCGGGATAGTCGTCGCCGAGCGCCAGTCGAGCCCGTCTCGGCGGAAACCACGTTCGTACGAGGCGTTCACTGACGACCGTTGCGACGCCCGCGAACCCCTCGGAGATCGCGCGTCGAGCGGCCGCGTCGTCGTCGATCTCGCTCCCCGTCGGCACCGACAGGACGGCGACGTGAACGTCGGCCGACGCCGGCGGTTCCTCGCCGAGAGCTGTCGTCGCAGTGACGCTCGAACCGGGGTGCGGTCGCCACTCCGCGACGACGTGCGTCCGCGGCGGCAGCGACCGAGCGACGGCCGCGCGAACGCGTCGACGGAAGTCGTCGCCGGCGTGCGTCACGCGCTCGCCGCCGACCGTCGGCGTCGCCAGCGTCGACTCGGCCAGTAACTGTGCGAACGTGCCGTGGGCGTGCCGGCCGAACGCCGGGCCGTCGGTCGCGGGAAACCGCTCGGAGTCGCCCGCACGGCGCGCACCGCTCGCGAGGCTGTATTCGATTTCGGCGGTGCTCGTCGAGAGCGTCTCCGCCGCCTCTGACGCGTCGACGTCGGTGCGCTCGGGGCGCGGCGACACGTCCACGAGTGTCACCGCCGCGGCGCTGACGAGTAGCAGACAGAGCGTCGCGTCGAGGACGCTGCTCGTCATCGCCACACCGCCACCCGGAGACGACCGGGCCGGACGACTCCGGGTCGGAGACGGACGCTTAGCCGACGGGTCGCTCCGTCGAGACTGCGTTCGCGGGCGGGGTGCGTCCGCTCCGTCGGGACCGGCGGTCCGACGGTCCATCGGTGTTCGCCGACGGCGAGCGAGACGTTCAGCGAGTACCCGTCCGGAGCGGCGTCGCGGGTGTCATCGAGCGCCGTCGGGTCGGCGACGCCGTCGTCGGTTAGTTCGCCCGAGACGCGTTCGAGCATCGGGTCGGCGAGCGCGCGCGTCTCCGTCGGCTTCACACCGTCGAAGACGACGGCGTACAGCGACAGTGCGACGACGATGACGAAGACGGCGACGAGTGCGGTCGTCGACTCCGCCTGCGCGCGACGCGCCCCCTTCTCCTCACGCGCCGACGAGCGTAGCATCTCTCTCCCCCCACTCGACTCGGCGCACGACGAGCGTACGCTCCACCGTCCGCCACGTCGGATCCGCGGTTCGCGCCTCCACGAGCGCCTGCGTGAACGCTCGTCGACTGTCGAAGGCCTCCTCGGGGGCGACGCCGTAGAGCACGGATTCGAGTCGTGACCCCGATTGGACGGGCGTCACGGGTCCGAACGCGAACGCCGCGTGCGTCGTCCCGCCGTCGCTACGGAGACTCACGCGATGAGGTCCGAGCCGTATCGCCGCTGCGTCCAGCGGATGTTCGGCCGTCGTCGCGTACTCGCTGGCGGCGACGGCGTCGACGGTGTCGGCGACGCCCGCCGCGTCGGGCGCTGCCGCGGTCGGGAACGACAGCGCGGTTCCCACCATCGCAACGCCCGCGAGAGCGAGTCCGAGCCACGTGTACCACGCGTCCACAGGTGTGTCGAGCATGAAGCAGGTTGGTCGTGTTCTCCGGTTTAAACCCTCACACGAGGAGACTCGCGGCGACGAAGGCCGCGAGGTACGTCGTCGTCGCCGCGAGCAGCGCGAGTCCGATTCGGTAACCGAGAAGCACGCGGTCGAGCCCGTGTTCGATAGCCGTCGCCAGGGCGGTCAGAAGCACTGCCGAGAGGAGCACGTACGTGCCGACGGTGAGGCCGAACGTCGCGGTTTCCGGCGGGCCCGCCAGCGACGAACCCGCTGCGGGCGCCGATTCGGCGGCGGTGGTCGCTGCGTCCATCGCTCCCGTCCCGAACGCGGAGGTCGCCGTCGACGACGAGACGCCGGCCAGTCGTTCGACCAACGCCACCGTCGCCCCGCCGACGAGGGGGCCGAACAGCGCGCCGGTGTTCTGCAGCGTTTCGGTGAGTTCGGATAGCTCACGGCGCGCTTCTCGCTCGAGACGTCGGAGGCGATTAAGTTGCTCCGCCGTGGCGACGAGCGCCGCCCCCGCAGGTTCGCCCTCCGTCGCCGCCAGTGCCAGCAGTTCGGCCGCGCTTCTCGCGCGCGGGCTCGGAATCGTCGCGAGCGCTCCGTCCTCGCCCAAGAAGGCGGCGCGGACGTCGACGCGGAGCGCCCGCTGGGTCGTCACCGCGTCGGCCAGCATCTCGCCGGTCGCGCCGTCGAGTTCGTCGGCGACGCGGTCCAGTGCACGTTCGACGGCGACGCCTTCGACGACGTGACGACCGACGAGATACAGCGCGTCGTCGAGTCCGGATTCGACGCGTCGAACGTGCGCGTGTACCCGTCTGGCCGGTTGGTAGCGGACGACGAGCGACCCGCCGATGAGGCCGCCGACGGCGACGAGCGGCGCGCTCCACAGCCCGATGGCGGTCCCGCTCACGGCGATTCCCGCGAGTACAACCGCCACGACGGCGAGGTACTCCCGGGGGGCGACCGACGCGTCGGGATGGTCGAGGTCGACTCGGGGCGGCGAGAAGGCGACGGGCCGGCGACTGACGAGCCACACGACCGCACAGAACAGTCCGAGCGGGAGGACCACGTCGTAGACGACGACCAGCGCCGGCGTGTCGACGGGAACGCCGGCGCTCGACGCTGCCGGGAGCACTCCGACGAGCGCCAACGGGAGCAGGACGCCGAACGCGTACAGTCCGGACAGCGGCGCGCGCACGTCGTCGGCGAAGCGCGCGAGTCGGTCCCGCGTCCCGTCGAGAACGGTGTCGAGCGCGCGCTCCAGTCCGCGCTCGCGTTCGCCCGGCGTCGCCGCCGCGCTGGCGAGCAACAACGTCGTTGCCCGTCCGAGGGCCGGGAGGCGATCGGCCCACTCGTCGCCGAACGCCGCCAGCCCCGAGTCCGGCGTTCCGCGGGCGCGGCGGACGTGTGCCGCGAGACTCGCTGCGAGCGGTCCTCGACCGGTCCGGGCCGCGAACACCGCCGCCCGCTCGGCGGTTGGGTCCAGCCGAAGGCGTAGCACGACCCGGTTGACGACGCCGGCGGCGTCGCCGAGCGCTCCCGCTCGACGCGTGCGTGCGAGGAGCACCGGGGCGCGGTGGATGACGTGAGCGCCGGCGAGGCCGCAACCGAACGCGGCGGCGACGGCGACGAGCGGAGGCGCGAGGAGCGTGACGGCGGGGAGCGAGCAGAACGCGACGACGACGGCGGCCCCGTAGCCGCCTCGGACGACCGTCTCGCCCGACACCGGCGCGTCGAGATAGCTCAGCGCGTCGGCGAGCGGCCGACTGGTGTCGACGTCGACGGGTGCCAGTCGGGCGAGCGCCCGGACGATGTCGGCCGCCGTCGAAACGTGGTTCTCGGCGCTCATCGGTGCTCGTACGCAGCGACGACGTCCGCCGGTCGCGTCCGGTCGCCGTCGGCGAGCGCTCGGAGCGACTGTCGCCGCGTTCCGAGCGCCTGTCGAACGTCGGCGTATCGCTCGCCCGGTCCGGCGAGCGCGTCGACGAGCGCGCTGTTACCTCGCTCGACCACGCCCGTCGGGCGAAGTGCGCCGTCGGCGTACTCGAACAGCGTCACGAACCGGACGCCCGCGTCGCTCACGCGGAGCTCCTCGATTCGGGCGACGTGTCGCCCGCCGCTCGACGAGAGCGTCACCACGAGGTCCGTCGCCGCAAAGGAGGACTCGGGAACGCCGAAGTCCGAGACGACCCGCTCTCTGACCGCCGCGCCGCCGTCGCCGTGAATCGTCCCGAGGACGGCGCTCCCGCTCGCACCGACGCGCATCGCCTCGTACAGGGCGGCGGCCTCCTCGCCGCGGACCTCGCCGACGACGAGTGCGCCCTCGCCGAGCCGAAGCGCCGTCCGGACGCCGCCCGTCGGCGTGAGCGTCGCCCCGTCACCGACGTCGACGTAGAGCGTCTGGACCTCGCGGTCGTGGCGCTGGAGCGCGTCGACCGGCAGTTCCGGCGTATCCTCGACCACTACCGTCCGCGACGCCATCGGCAGTTCCCACAGCAGGGCCCCGAGCAGCGTCGTCTTCCCCGCTCCACGGGTGCCGGCGACGAGTCCGGCGGCCCCGCGTTCGACCGAAAGCGAGAGCAGCGCGGCGGCATCAGCCGAGAGCGTATCGTTGGCGACGAGCGCCGGGAGCGTCAGCGGTGCGCCGTCGTGTCGGCGGAACGCGAACGCGAGGCCGTCGCTCGCCGGGGTCGAGACGGCGGCGACGCGGATTCGACCTCCCTCGGCGTCGACCACCGCGTCCAGCGTCGGGTCCGCCTTCGAGAACGGCCGGCCGCTCGTCCGCCGGAACCGCGACGCCAGCGCCGCCGCACCCGACCGGGTCAGTCGAACGTTCGTGTCGAGGCGCTCGCCGTCGACGACGACCCGAACCGGATTCGACTCGACGGGCGCGGTCACGAACACGTCCGAGACCCGAGCGTCCGAAAACAGGTCGTCGAGGACGCCGTGGCCGTGTGTATGTTTCGCCAAGAGCGACGAGAGCCGCTCCACCGATGGCGCGTCGGCGCCGTTGGTCTCGTCGGTCTCGTCGCTGCCGGCGCTGCCGTCGCCGCCGGCGTTGCTGCCGTCGTGTCGGTGTTCGGCGACGACGGCGCGGACCGCCCGGCCCGGTGCTCGCTCGCCCGCGCCGCCGACGCCGTCAGCCAGCACGCTTCGCGCCTCCGCGAGCGTCGCAGTGGCCGACCGGTCGAGTTCGGTGAACGCAGGGTCGAGCTGATACCAGTCCCGGCCGCCGTCGCGTTCGTACCGACGAACGGTCGTGTCGTCGTCGAGCGACCGGCGGTCGACGAGAGTCGACCCCGGTGGCGGTCGGAGCGCAACGCGCGAACGCATGAGCGCCGGTCCGACGAACGGCCGGAGCGAGTCTTCGTACCCCGATGCGCGGACCGCCCCCTCCGAGAGACCGGTTTCGGCGGCGATTCGCTTCACCGGTCCGGCGCGTCCGGTCGCCTGCCGCGCCGCGCCGAGGGGGTCGCGCCGCGCCCGCTCGGCGAGCGTCGGGTCGTGGACGGCCGCCCGCTCGACGAACCGTCCGGCGGCGAGCAGCAGTGCCGCCGCGTCTCCGTCGTATCTCCGTTCGTACCCGCGAGAGTGGGTACGCACGACGTCGGCGTCGCGCTCTGCGAGTGCGTCGACGACGGTCGCTCGACAGGCGGGGTCGGCGACCAAGTCGCCGCCGCCGGGACAGTCGTCGGCGTCGACGACGAGCTCGACGCGGCGACCGACGCCGGTGCCGCTCGGTTCGACGAACGACGGGTCACAGCGGCAGTCCGTCTTCTCGGCTTCGTCCGCGGGTTCGTCCCCGACTCCGAACCGTGAGAGCAGTCGCATGCGGCGGGGTGGTCGCCTCACCGTACTTGAACTTCAGGCCGCTCCCCCGACGTCGTCGGCTTCGAGACGGCGGAGCGTCACGAGTCGTCCTCGGCCGCGTTCGACGAGCGAGAGGGCGAGTCGCTGCGTGCCCGTCGCAGAGAGTCGAACCGGACCGGTCGGTGTCGAGAGTGGAACGCCGGTGAGGCGATGCGTCGTCTCTTCGCGGCCGGCGAGTCGGTAGCTGAACGAAGCACCGACCGAGACGTCTCCACCGGCCAGTTCGACGTAGTCGACGGACGCAGTCGTCAGCGACCGCTCGGGGACGGAGACGGCGACGACGCGACGGGCGGCCAGCGACGTGTCGCCGGCGGCGTCTTCGGTCTCGGGGAGGCTCCGTGCGGCGTCGGCGACGCGCGTGAGTTCGGCGTCGAGGCGGGCTTTCGTCCGCTCCTCGCGGGCGGCGTCGACGGCGGGAAGCGACGCGGCGACGAGGGCGACTGCGAGCGCGACAGCGACGACGAGTCGCGTTACCACGTCTCTTTGAGACGGGCGGCGAGTCCGCTCGTGTTTCCACCTTCGGTGTCGTTGTCGACGTCGGTGTCGTCGCTACAGTCGAGCGATTCGGTCGATTTAGGCGGCGCTCTCTCCGTCTCGACGGCGTCGAGAATCTCCTCGACGGCGTCTCCGTCCGACCGGTCGCGTTCCAGCGACTCGACGGCCGCGAGCGCCGCGTCGGCGCGACGTTCGACTGCCCGGTTGACCGTCCTGACGCCGCCGACGTACCCTCTGAGCGCTTGCACCGCCGCGTCGAGTTCCGAAAGGCGGTCGTCGAACTCCGACAGGCGCTCTTCGACGGCGGTGAGCCGCGCGTCCAGATCGGCGGCAGAAGAGAGGTCTACGACCGAGATGTCAGTCCCCGTCGTCGCTCGTTCGACCGCGTCGAGTCGCGTTTCGAGGCGTTCGAGGCGGGTTTCGCGGCCGCTGCGGACCGAAACGCCGCTTCGGCACGCGGTTTCGTCGGGCATCGTGTATGGTTCTGGACTCGTTTTCTCTCATAAATCTCTGGGGGAAGTTTGAAGGTGGGACCCTGATAGAAGGAGATATGAAAACCGTCCTGATAGGTGTAGGCCAAGCTGGCGGCAAACTCGCCACGGCGATGGCTGAGTTCGATTCACGGATGGGCTTCGGCGCAGTCCGGGGCGCACTCGCAGTCAACAGCGCGAAAACAGACCTCCAACCGCTCCCGCTCGACACGGTGCTCGTCGGCCAAGACCGAGTAAACGGCCACGGCGTCGGCGGCGACAACGAACTCGGTGCGGAAGTGATGCAGTCTGACGCCCGCGAAGTGATGGGCGAACTCGACGGCCGCATCACCGCCGAGGCGGAGGCCATCTTCGTCGTCGCCGGCCTCGGCGGCGGCACCGGCAGCGGCGGGATGCCCGTCCTCGTGAAGGAACTCAAGCGCGTCTACGACGTGCCAGTTTACGGTCTCGGCATCCTCCCCGGCCGCAACGAGGGTTCGATGTACCAAGTGAACGCGGGCCGGTCGCTGAAGACCGTCGCCCGCGAGGCCGACTCGGTGTTGCTCGTCGACAACGACGCGTGGCGTTCCTCCGGCGAGAGCATGGAGGAGGGCTTCGACGCCATCAACGAGGCCATCGCCCAGCGCGTCGGTCTGCTCCTCGCGTCCGGCGAGGCGACGGAGGGCGTCGGCGAATCGGTCGTCGACTCCTCCGAGATCATCAATACGCTCCGCTCGGGCGGCGTCGCGGCGCTCGGCTACGCCAGCTCCGAGGCCAGCGAGGAGGCCGAAGAGAACATCAACACCATCATGAGCACCGTCCGGCGGGCGCTTCTCACCGGGACGAGCCTCCCCGAAGCCACCGATGCGGACTCGGCGCTCGTCGTCGTTGCGGGACAGGCCGAGACCATCTCGCGGAAAGGCGTCGAGCGCGCGCGGAAATGGGTCGAGGAGGAGACCGGCAGCCTGCAGGTCCGCGGCGGCGACTTCCCGCTCGAAAGCGGCCGCCTCGCGGCGCTCATCCTGCTCGGCGGCGTCGAACGCTCCGAGCGCCTCCAACAGTTCATGGAGCGCGCGAAGCAAGCGCAGAACGAGACCGAAGAGGAGAAACCCGACCCGGTCGACATGTGGAGCAACGACGAGATAGACTCGCTGTTGTAACGGCGTTACAAGCCGTTTCTGTCGCTTTCGCCCTCCGAACGAGCAGCCGATTTCTCGCCACGCATCTGAGTGTACAGTATCGCGGCAAGCCCACCCGAGAGCAACGTAGCGAGGCTCCACGGAATCGGACTCGTCTCCGTCCGTGTCTGTGCATCCCGATACACCTACCACGCCCCACTGACGGGTATCACACCGCTAGCAGCAACATCAAAACGAGAACCGGTAGAACCGCCCCGTCCGGCGGTGTGCCGAAAAGCGGGACGGAGGGAATCACGCGTTAAACCAGACTCGCGCCGTCGAGTTCCGCGCGTTCGTACTCGATTTCCATCAGTTCGAGGATGGTCGGCGCGATGTCGAAGAGGTCCGCTTCGCCGATGTTCGCCTCGGGGTCGTCGATGAACAGCGTCGCGTTGTCGAAGCTGTGCATCCCGTTTCGCGGGCCGACGCCGAACACCTCGTCGTGACCCTTGAACCCGGCCTTGAGGTCGAATCCGTGGGCGGGGATGGCGACGAGATCCGGCGCGATGTCCTCGTGGTCACCGCGGAACGCCTCCTCGCGCTCGACGACGCGCTCGCAGACCTTCCGACCGTCGGGGCCTTCGAGGTTTTCGAGCGCCTCTTTGAGTTCGGCGCGCTTCTCCTCGTACTCCTCCTCGGGGACGCTACCGCGGGGTTCGCGGCCTTCGAGGTTGAGGTAGAACCGTCCGGGGATGAGCGAGTACGCCGTCGTCTCGTCGGCGATGTCGCCGAGTTCGGAGTGGTCGTCGTCCTCGTAGCTCAGCCAGCCCTCCTGTTCGAGCCACGTGTTGAAGTGGACCTCGTGGTCCAGCGAGGTGAACCCGTGGTCGGAGGCGACGACGAGCGTGACGTCGTCGGGGAGCATCTCCCGGATCTGGCCGATGTAGTCGTCGACCTTCTTGTAGAAGTCGAGGAACGCCTGCTTGTTCGGGCCGTCGCGCTCGTAGTCTTTGAACAGGAAGTGGTTGAGGCGGTCGGTCGTCATGAACACGCCGAAGAAGAGGTCCCAGTCGTCCTGCTCGATGTAGTGCGAGAACGCCTCGAACCGCTTCTCGATGGTGTCGTGGGCGTCCTCGATGAACTCGGTTTTGTCCTCCTGGTGGCCGAGTTTCGCGTTCACGTCGATGCGGTAGCCCATCGATTCGAGCGTGTCGCGGAGTTCGTCCGGTTGCGACGCCTTGTCGACGCTCGGCGAGAGGAATCCAGAGACCATCCGCTGGACGTTTCGCTGCGGGGGGAACGTGACGGGGACGTTCATCACCGTCGCGTTCATCCCCGCCTCGCTCACGCGGTCCCACAGACGGGACGCCTGCACGTCGCGGCCCATCGGGACGTAGGTGTCGTAGGAGCCGATTTCGCGGTCTTGGAAGCCGTACACACCGGTCTCACCGGGGTTGACGCCCGTCGTCAGCGCGGGCCAGCAGGCGCTCGACTCCGGGGGCACGATGCTGTCGATGGCTCCGGCGGTGCCCTCGTCGGCCAGACGCGCGAAGTTGGGGAACTCGTTGCGGTGTTCGTCGAGAAGACTGAAAGGGACGCCGTCGATACCGATGAAAGCGACACGCGGATTGTCGTTACCGCGCAGTCGGTCGAACAAACCCATACCCCGGGATACTGTCGAAGAGCGTAAAGAGTCTTCCCTTAGTTGCAACGTCCGAAATCGACGCCGTGGGCGTGTCGGTGAGTCGGTGTCGCCGTCGCGCTACTCCCGCGTTCGCCCCGCTACCCACCGTCCCGAGGGCGAAGGAGCGAAGTGCCGAGCGACGCAACGAGTGGTATGAAGGAGTTCGAGCGAAAGCGGTTGCTGGAGCGGGTCAACCGCGAGGGCGCGACGGTCGGAGTCGACATCCCCGACCGCATCGACGTGCAGGGCGAGGAGATCGACCTCCGCCAGTTCGTCTTCGAGATAAAACGGCGCGACACTATCCCGTCGGGCGAGAGAGAGCGCGTCGACCAGGCGAAGAAGAATCTCCGCCGCGAGCGGCTCCAGCGGTTCCAGAAAATCGAGAACAACGAGGTGAGCTACGAGGAGGGCCAGCGACTCGTCGAGAGCATCATCGGCATCGACCGGGCGCTCAACGCCCTCGGTTCGCTTCGGTCGACGGACCTTAATCAGGAGGCGGAGCTCCAGGAAGCCGCCGACAAGAAGCGGTGGATGAGCTTCCTCCGGCAGGCGCTCGGCCGCGACGACTCCGCGGGGCGGATGGGCCGATGAGCGTGCGACGCACCGCCGCTCTCGTTTCCGCGAGGTGGTCCGCGTGACGACCAACGCCGAACTCGCCGACCGCTTCGAGGAGTTCGCGGAGTTCCTCGAAGCGCAAGGAGTCGAGTACAAGCCCCAGAGCTACCGCCGCGCCGCCGAGAACGTTCGGAGCCACCCCCGGTCGGTCGCCGACCTCGCCAGAGAGGGCCGAGACGCCGTCGAGGAGATCGATGGAGTGGGCGACGCCATCGCCGGCAAAATCGTCGAGTACGTCGAGACCGGCAAAATCGAGGAACTCGAAGAACTTCGCGAGGAACTGCCGGTCGAAATGGTCGCGCTGACGAGCGTCGAGGGCGTCGGGCCGAAGACGGTCGGCGACCTCTACGAGGCGCTCGGAATCACGACGCTCGACGAACTGGAGGCGGCGGCGGAAGCCGGCGAGATACAGGAGATCAAGGGGTTCGGCGCGAAGACCGAGCAGAACATCCTCGACAACATCCCGTTCGCCCGCCAGTCCCAGGAGCGCGAGCTGCTCGGCGACGCTCGCCCCGTCGCCGACGGGCTGCTCGCGTATCTCCGAGACGAGAACGCCGTCGACTCCGCGGAGGTCGCCGGATCGATTCGCCGCTGGCGCGACACTATCGGCGACGTGGACGTGCTCGTCGGCAGTGACGACAGCGAGGCGGTCGTCTCGACGTTCACCGACTGGTCGAACGCCGACAGCGTCATCGAGGCCGGCGAGAGCAAAGCGAGCCTCCGCGCGAACGGCATCCGCATCGACTTGCGAGTCGTCGTCTCCGAGGAGTTCGGTTCCGCGCTGCAGTACTTCACCGGCAGCCGAGACCACAACATCCAACTGCGGAACGTCGCCATCGAGCGCGACCTGAAGATAAACGAGTACGGTATCTTCGATGTCTCCGAGCTCCGCTCGGACGGCCAGTCGGAAGCGAACGCTTCTGACGATGTTTCCGAGGTCGAGGGCCCCGACGCCGGCCAACGCGTCGGCGAACGAATCGGCGGGCGTACCGAGGCCGACATCTACGAGATGCTCGACATGCCCGTCATCGCCCCCGAACTCCGCGAGGACAACGGCGAGATTCAAGCCGCCCAGAACGGCACGCTCCCGGACCTCCTCGAAGAGGGAGAGATTCGCGGCGACCTCCACACTCACACCGACTGGTCCGACGGGGCCAACACCGCCGAGGAGATGGTCGCTGCCGCGGCGGAGCGAGGGTACGAGTATCACTGCATTACCGACCACGCGACCGGACCGGGGATGGTCGGCGGCGTCGGCCTCTCCGACGACGAACTCAGAGAGCAGATGGATGAGGTCGACGCGGTCCGCGCCGACGCCGACATCGAGGTGTTCCACGGCGTCGAGGCCAACATCGACGCCGACGGGAACCTCTCGGTCGGCGACGACCTGCTCGCCGAACTCGACGTCGTCGTCGCCTCGCCCCACAGCGCCCTCGACCAGGGACGCGAGGAGGCGACCGACCGCCTCGTCGCCGCCGTCGAACACCCGTCCGTCGACGTGCTCGGCCATCCGACCGGACGGCTCATCAACCAGCGCGCGGGGTTAGACCTCGACTTCGACCGCCTCGCCGCGGCCGCCGCCGAACACGGCACCGCGCTCGAAATCAACGCGAACCCCGCGAGACTCGACCTCTGGGGCGAAGTCGTCAAGGTGGGCGTCGACGCGGGCGCGACCATCGCTATCAACACCGACGCGCACAGCCCCGGCGAGTTCGAGAACGTCCGCTACGGCGTCCACACCGCGCGCCGCGGCTGGGCCGAAACGGCGGACGTGCTCAACGCCCGCGACGCAGCGGGCGTCCGCGAGTTCCTGCACTGAGATGACGGGCGAATCCGGAGCGCCGACCCGGTCTGCGGACTCCGCGGACGCGCCGCTGTTACTCGACGTGATGCTCGGCAAACTCGCGGTGTATCTTCGGATGTGCGGTTACGACGCCGTCTACGCCCTCGACAGGGAGGTCGAAGCGGACGACCGACTGCTGGCGCTCGCGGAGGCAGAGGGTCGTCGGCTCCTCACGCGCGACGTGCAACTCGCTCGGCGCGCGAACGGCGGCGTCCTCCTCGAATCCTGCGCGGTCGTCGGCCAATTGCGGGAGCTACGAGACGCGGGATTCGACCTCACGCTCGACGAGCGGCCCGCGCGCTGCGGGCGGTGCAACGGCCCCGTCGAGCGCGTCGACGGCGACGACGAAACGCCCGAGTACGCTCCGGACCCGGACGAGCGCGCAGTGTTTCGATGCACGCGCTGCGGGCAGTGTTTCTGGAAGGGGAGTCACTGGGACGACGTAGAGGAGACGTTAGCCGCCGTTTGAAGGCGTAGAGAACCGCACTCGATCGCTCAGCGGCGGCTCTCGCTCCGACTGCTCCACTCCTCGCAGGCGGTCATGTCGTCCATCACTTCGGAGTGGTAGTGGCAGTACGGCTGCATCCCGCGGTCGGTCCGAACGTACTCGAAGTGCGCGCAGCTGCCGCAGTAGCTGTCGCCTTTCGGTTGCCGGGGCTGACTCGGCGTCTCGGTCTCCGGCGACAGCACCTCCGCGTCGCCGGGGACGGGGTCGTCCAGCGGCGAGTAGATGTCCGCCTCCGTCGCGCCGCCGTCACTGACCGTCGAGTTAGCGGCGCTGCCCCATCCGGACGACTGCGACGAGTCCGAAGCGACGCCCGTCGCCGAGGAGTCGCCTCGGGTTCGCGGCGGCTGCGAGACGTCGTCGACTCTGTCCACCGACCGCCCGTTCGTCGGCTGGTTCGTCTGCGTCTCCACGTCGCCGTCGGGCGTCGCACCGAGCAGTCCGATACCGCCCAGACCGCCCGCGACGGGGCGTTCGACTTCGACGATCTTCGTCTCGCCCTGTCGCGTGATCTCCATGCGGACCGTTCCGCCGGGATCGTTTCGCGTCTTGAAGTTCGCCACACCGATGAACAGACACCAGAAGGTGGTGGCGCTGCCGAGGAAGTACAGGCCGACCGTCGGGAGCGTGAGCTCCGGACCCTGGACGCTCGGGCAGTTCGCGCCGGACCACTGACAGGGGTACGCCTCCCAGAACAGCGCGACGCCGGCGAGCGTCACGAGCGCGCCGACGACGGCGGCGAAGCGGGTCCGGCGTCCGGCGGGGAGGATGGCGAAGATGCCGAGAAACACCGCCGGGATGCCGAGGCCGCCCAGCGTGATACCGAGCTCCCGCGCCTGCCAGAGGGGAGCCTCTGCACCGACGAGGAAGTTCGTCGTCGCGGCGAGGATACCGAGAACGACGAGCAGTGTGCCGGCGAGAAACAGCCCGACTCCCGCGTACAGTCGACGGGGGCTCGCGTGCTTCGTTCCCGCTCTGTACGCCTCCGAGAGACTCGTCATGGCCGCGGCTACGTAACCCCCCCACAAAACGATACGTCAGACATACGTCAGACAATCCGCGAACACAGCCACGAACGGGCACGAATCGGCTGCACGCGTCGTCGTGTTCACCTCTCCGATGGGGGAGTTCTCGCGTCGGTCGGCGCGGGCCGTCGATACGCGCCCAATCGATGCTCGCCGCGGAGGCGGGTCGAAGAGATTAATGTCGGCGGTGGCAAACCGCCGGGTATGGCTGACGACGATGCCGAAGACGAGGGGCCAGTCGTCGAACTCGGCGACGGCGAGCCGGTCGACGGCGCACCGCTGGCGCAGGTCGCGTCCCGACTGACCTGGCCGCAGCAGGCGAGCAGCATCCGACAGAAAGAGGGCGACGCCGTCGTCCGGACGCCGAGCGGCCCGCAGACGCTCTCGGACGTCCTCGACCGCGTCGACGAGACGTACTTCGACACGCGGCAGACGTTCGTCCACGAGATCCGCGCCGTCGCCGGCGACGGTCCGGTCGAGACGTCGAACTGAACGGCGACGACCACCCCGCTTTTTGCGTCGACGCGCCAACCGTGAGCTATGGCGCTCCCAATCGACCCGTCGGCGCTCGACGCCGGCGACATCGGCGAGAAACGCGCGACGCTCCACATGGAACACGAGGAGGCCGTCGAGCACGTCCGAGAGACGTTTCTCGACGCGGGGTTCGGCATCCCGGCGGAGTTCTCTCCGTCAGAGTTGCTCAACGAGAAGGTCGACGCCGACCGCGACCCCTACTACGTACTCGGCGCGTGCAACCCGGCTATCGCCGACCGGGTACTCGACGCCTCCGACGGCAAAATCGGCGCGCTGTTCCCCTGTAACGTCGTCGTCTGGGAGGAGGAACCGGACGTCCAGACGGTGTACCACGTGAGTATCATGCGCATCGCCCGCCTGACGGGTATCGCGCCCGACGACGAGGAGATGGCCGATGTCGTCGCCGAGACCGGCGAGTTGGTCGACGAGGCGTACGCGAATCTCGACACGGCGTAGTCGCTACGGTCGATTGTCGGTGGCGATTCGCTCTAACGAGTCGGCCATCGACGCAGTGTCCTTGCGGATTTTGTGCAACAAGTACAGCGCGATGATCGGAACGAGCGCCATCAAGAGGTAGAAGACGCCGAAGATGGCGAAAACCGCACCGCCGGGGAGCAGTTGTAGCACGAGCATTGTTTCGACTTCCTCAGCGAACTTACAAGTAATTTCCCGTCAGTCGTCGCCCGGCGTCCCGACGCCGAAGTCCGCGAGATTCGTCTGCAAGCCCGCGACCATCGCGGATTTTCGCCGGAGCTCCGCCATCGACACCGGGAGCACGTTCGCCACTTCCCGAACGGCGTCGGCGAACGTCTCGCTCTCGCCGTGTTGGCCCTCGAAGGCGTGGCGCACCGACTCGCGGACCTGCCAGACGCCGACCGGTCCCCAGTAGTCGTCGGAGACGTGCCGGAGGACGAGCACCTTCGCCTGACGCCCGATGGTCGAGAGATGTTCGAGCACGCCGAGTCTCGCGGCGTAGTACGCGCCCGCCGTCTCGTCGACGTACTGCGTTCGGCCCTCGAACCCTTCGCGGTCGCTTGCGACCCACATCCCCGACTCGGGGTCGGGGTTCCAGATGCTCCCCGGTGCCTTCATCTCGACCAGTTCGTACTCCCACTGTCCGGGCGCGAGAATCACCCAGAACGCGTTGCCGAGATACTCGTTGCGCCACACCTGCACGGTGTCGACGCTCGGGGCGTCGTGAATCGTTCCGCGGAGATACTGACCCACGGTGTCGTCGACCGCGGTGATGGACCACCGCGTCGGGACGAGTCTGCGACTCGCGGACTCGCCGAGCGCCCCCGCCGAGAGCACCGTGTTGATGTCGTAGACGTCGAGGCCGCGGCGGTAGAGGTAGGTCATCGCCCCCTGCGCTTGCCAGTCGTCGTCTTCGAGCGTCTTCTTCACTGGGCGTGGAACGTGTGGGTTCTCGGCTAAGTCGGCCGACTGCGCTCGGGCGCGGGGTCCCGTCGGCGTCGCCACGTCGTTTCGGCCGACGTCGAAGTCGAGGTCCGGGCGGCCGTCGAGGCCGATTTCGACCGACACCGGTCGGTCGGCGATGGCGACCTCTCGCTGGACGCCGAGGAAGCCGTCCCAGACGTCGTGGACGTTCGCCTCCGCGCCCACCTTCACCCCGGTGGACTGATTCGAGTTCAGCAAACTCGTCCGACGCTGGAACACGTCCTCGATGCCGACGCCCTCGTCGTACCACGCGCCGCTGGTCTCGAAGGAGGCGGCGTCCTCTTCGAAGCCCACGGGAGAGAGAATGCCCGTCGAGACGTTCGGGTAGTTCGCGCGGCCGACGAAGATCGAGGGCGAGACGCTCCCGAACAGCGAATCACCCTGCACCCGCTCGTCGAACCGGTGTTGGAAGGATTCGAGGTGGTCGACGATGGCGTAGGACTTCTCCATCGCCAGACGCCGTCGCTCGGCGCGTTCGTTCTCCTCGAACTCGATGTAGTCGTCGAGCCGCATCGACTACGATAGCCGCGCAGCGGGTAAGAAGCTTCGGCATGAGCTTCCGGCGGCGATTGCGAGGACTGCGAGCAGGCGATTCGAGCGAGTTCGCGGCGGTCCGGGAGACGACTTCGGTCGTCGACGACCGCCTTCCACGACGACCGTCGAATCGCACAGCCGCGTCCGGTCGTCGGGCGCGAGTCAGTGCACGCGACGGGGTTGTTCCGTCCTCGTATCTAACGCTTAGCTCGGAATCCCCATCGCCTCGATCTGTTCCTGGTATCGGTTGCGGATGGTGACCTCGGTCACCTGCGCGACGTCGGCGACCTCGCGCTGAGTCTTCTTCTCGTTGCAGAGCAGCGACGCCGCGTAGATCGCCGCCGCCGCGTATCCGGTCGGCGATTTCCCCGAGAGGAGACCCTGCGCCGCCGTCTCGTCGATTATCTCGTTCGCCTTGTTCTGAACTTCCTCAGTGAGGTCGAGCGCGGAGGCGAAGCGCGGGACGTACTGCTTTGGGTCGACCGGTTCGAGTTCGAGACTGAGTTCCTGAGAGACGTAGCGATACGTTCGACCGATCTCCTTTCGTTCGACGCGCGAGACCTCCGAGACCTCTTCGAGACTCCGAGGAATCCCCTCCTGTCGGCAGGCGGCGTACAGCGCACTGGTCGAGACGCCCTCGATGGAGCGCCCGCGGATGAGGTCCTCCTTGAGCGCGCGGCGGTAGATGACCGACGCGACTTCCCGAACGGAACGGGGAACACCGAGCGCCGACGACATGCGGTCAATCTCGCTGAGCGCGAACTGCAGGTTACGCTCGCCGGCGTCCTTGGTTCGGATGCGCTCCTGCCACTTGCGCAGGCGGTGCATCTGACTGCGTTTCTCCGAGGAGAGCGAGCGTCCGTAGGCGTCTTTGTCCTTCCAGTCGATGGTCGTCGTCAACCCCTTGTCGTGCATCGTCTCGGTGATGGGCGCGCCGACGCGGGACTTCGACTGGCGTTCGGAGTGGTTGAACGCCCGCCACTCCGGCCCCCGGTCGATGTTCTGCTCTTCGACGACCAACCCCGTCTCCTCGTGGATGAGTTCGCCGTCGGCCGTCCGGACGAGGTCGTCGGGGTCGATGTCGTCGAGTTCGTCTACGTCGGCCTCCTCGTCGGCCGACTGTTTACCACGTGCTCGTCGCGGCTCGCGCCGTCGCTCACGAGAGGGTCTTGCCATCCTGTTTATATAATAGTATGCTGGAAGTTGTTAAAATCTGGGTCGGCGAAGAGGACTGCCGTGCGCGGCGAGCATCGACGGTGAAACGAGCGAACCGTGAGGTCGACGAAAGACGAATCGCCTTTCAATCGAGCGCCCGCATCTCCGTCGATGCCGACTATCGAGTGCGACGCCGACGTGGCCCGAGAGCGACTGGAGGCCGCCGGCGTCGACGTCTCTCCGGGGAACACCGACCACGAGCGGTGGCGCGCGACCCGCGGGGACGCCGTCGCCGTCGCCTACGACAGCAAAGTCGTCGTCCAGGGTGGAAATCCGACCGACCTCACGCTCCTGCTCCGGGAGGGCGGTGGGCGCGGCCACGTCTACTTCGACGGCGCGAGTCGCGGCAACCCCGGCCCGGCGGCCATCGGGTGGGCTATCGTCACGAGCGACGGAATCGTCGCCGAGGGCTCCGAACGGATCGGCGAGACGACGAACAACCGCGCGGAGTACGAGGCGCTCATCGCGGCGTTGGAGGCGGCCCGCAGCTACGGGCTCGCGGAGGCAGACGTGCGCGGCGACTCCCAACTCGTCGTCAAGCAGGTCCGCGGCGAGTGGAAGACGAACGACCCGGGGCTGCGCGAACGACGCGTGAAGGCGAACGAACTGCTGATGGCGTTCGACCGGTGGACGCTCGAACACGTGCCGCGAGAGATAAACGAACGCGCCGACAACTTGGCCAACGAGGCGCTCGACGATGGCTGAACTTCCCGACGACGTCCGAGCGACGGCGGAGCGACTGACTCGGCTCGCACGCGACGCGGTAGACCCGAACGAGGCCGAGGCGTACCGAGAGCGGCGCGACGCGTCGCTCGCCGACCACGGGTACACCGCCCGTTACAGAGAGGCCGACGACACGCTCGTCCTGTACCCTGAAGAGTGGCTAGACGAGGAGGGAACCGTCGTTCTCGACCGAATCGACGACACCGACCGAGCGGTAGAGCGCTCGCTCTCGGGCACCGGCGAGGAGGACGAGTGGGAGGCCGTCGAGAAACACAACTCCGAGTTGGTCGCGGCCGTCGAGGCGGAGGCGGGGGCCGCCCACGCCGCGAACGCGCGCGCGTTCGCCGATTTCATGGGCAACCACTACGTCCGGCGCGTCGAGACGGCGGGCACGCGGGAGCTACAGGAGTTTCTCACGGAGTACTATCCGCGCAACTCCTGGCCGAGTGAGGCGCAAAAAACGGTGGTTCGTGAGTCGCTCGAACTGCTGTTCGAGCAGGCCGGAGAGCCGTTCCCCGGTGTTACTCGTACGTCTCGATAACGCTGCGCACTTCGTCTGCCCGGCTTTCGTCCGTGACGAACTTCGAGAGCATCCAGTCGAGACGGTCCAGCACGGCCGAGTGCCCGGTCTCGGTCAGTTCGTACTGGTTCGTCCGCTTGTCGAGCTCGCTCTTCTCGACGAGGTCCATCTCGACGAGGTCGTCGAGGTTGGGGTAGAGACGCCCGTGGTTGACTTCGGTGCCGTAGTACGACTCGAGTTCGCGCTTGATGGCGAGGCCGTACATGGGTTCCTCGGCGAGAATGACGAGGATGTTCTGTTGGAACGCGGTCAGGTCTCGTGCGCTGCCGGAGTCGCTGATTGTTTGTGCCTCTGACATACGTATTAAAATGTCATCTTACTATTTAACGCTTCTCAACTCAACGTTTGTTTCTGTTAAGGGCTGCCGAACACCCGCGCTATGGTGCCGTTTCGAACTCGCCGACACCTGTCGGAAATCGTTTGTTTGGTGCCGACAAGCGTACCTTTTCGGACGTGTTCTCGTCAGGCGTTCGGTTCGAACTGTCGTGTCGTTCCCAGGACCACTATCTCGGGACAGACGAAAGAAGTTTGTGGCCGAATCCTCAGACGGCGTGTGAATACAGCCCACACATGTCCCGAAAACCATTTCCCTCGCTTAGCGGATATACGGACGCATGACGAATCTCTGGGAAGACCTCGAAACGGGACCCAACGCACCGGAAGTCATCTACGCAGTCGTCGAGTGTCTGAAAGGCGAACGCAACAAGTACGAGTACGAAAAGGACATCCCCGGCGTCGTTCTCGACCGGGTGCTGCACTCGAACGTCCACTACCCGAGCGACTACGGCTTCATCCCGCAGTCGTACTACGACGACGAGGACCCCTTCGACGTGCTGGTGCTCGTCGAGGACGCGACGTTCCCCGGATGCGTCATCGAGGCCCGCCCCGTCGCCCTGATGAAGATGGACGACGACGGCGAACAGGACGACAAGGTCATCGCCGTGCCCACCGAAGACCCCCGGTTCGACCACATCGACGACCTCGAAGATATCCCCCAACAGAAGCTCAACGAGATTGACGAGTTCTTCAAGACGTACAAGAACCTGGAGAAAGGCAAGCAGGTCGAGACGCTCGGCTGGGAGGACAAGCAGGCCGCGATGGACGCCATCGAACACGCTCAGGAGCTCTACAACGAACAGTTCGGCTGAACAAACGACCCGCCCTTTTCGACCGGTTCTTTCGGACTGCACGCCGCCATCCGACCGAACTCCACGTCGTACTCTCCCCGACTCCCCCCGAATATTCGCCGGGCGCATCCCGCACCCGCCCCGCGATAAATTATGCGCATGGGTAATCTTTTGTGCTCCCGACGGCTACGTCCGGTCGAGATGGCAGCGAAACAACCGCGGCTCGGCGTCGACCACGTGACCGTCGTTCCGACCAACTTCGAGGGCCCCGGGGAGTCCGACTCCGCGGACGGCGAGGACGCCGAAGCGACCGAGTGAAGCCCTGCGTCGCCCGTCGGCCCGAGCGGTCGGTCTGTACTTGCAAGCCGAGGTACGTCGACGTCTGGCCTCTCCGTTCGCACGAGAGGCGAACCCCTTTTAGGACCCCCCGACTACGGAGTCACAATGGCAGAATGTCACGAGTGCGGCGAGTACGAGAGCTTGCCGTACCAGTGTCGGCGCTGCGGCAACGCCTTCTGCGCCGAACATCGCCTCCCCGAGAACCACGACTGCCCCGGAATGGGTGAGTGGGACGACCCGAGCGGAGTGTTCGAGAGCAACTTCGACGACAGCGTCCGGACGGGCGGACGGTCCGAGGGGTTCCTCGACCGTTTGACCGGCACCGGCGGTCCGCTGGGCTACTTCCGCGGGAACATGACCTACGTGTTCCTCGGGCTGATGTGGCTCACGTTTATCTCCGAGTACATCGTCGGCTACCTCCTTACAGGTGGTCTTCCGCCGAACGGGGCCGGGGTCACCTTCTACGGGGCCGTCAACGAGACGTGGCGGAGCATCTTCCTTCTGACCTCCGAGAACCCCGAGTACGTCTGGACGTGGTTCACCTCCATCCTCGCGCACGGCGGGTTCTTCCACATCGCGGCCAACAGCCTCGTGCTGTACTTCTTCGGCCCGCTGGTCGAACGCTACCTCGGCGCGAAACGCTTCACGCTCCTGTTCTTCGCCAGCGGCGCAATCGCCGGACTGGCGCAGATCGGCACCGCGCTCGCCACCGGCGAGACGTCGGCGGTGCTCGGTGCGAGCGGCGCGGCGATGGCGGTTCTCGGACTGCTCACCGTCGTCAACCCCGACCTCCGCGTGATGCTGTTGATTCCGCCGATCCCGCTGCCCATCTGGGCGCTGACCGGCTTTTACGTCCTCTTCGACCTGACGGGCGCTATCACGCCGATCTTCGGCGGCGGCATCGCCCACTACGCCCACCTGGCCGGCCTCTTCGTCGGCCTCCTCGTCGGCCAGTACGTCAAAGGCCAGCAACAGATACCGAACCGCCTCAACTTCGGCGGCGGCGGTGGCGGAATGGGGGGCGGCCGTCGCCGCTACTGAGCGATGATGCCCGACCGACCCGAGTTCGTCCCCGACCCGACGCTCTCCCGCGAGGCGATGGAGGAGCTCCAGCGAGACATCGCCGCCGCGGCCCGCTTCGAAGACGAGTTCGAGTTCGACCCGGCGGCGGTCTCGACGGCGGAGTCGACGCTCGTCCCGCGGGACGACCGACCGCTCGTCGCCGGCGTCGACCAGGCGTTTCTGGACGAGGAAGCCGTCAGCGCCGTCGTCGTCGCCCGCGGTACCGAGATAGTCGAGCGCGCCTACGCGGTCACCGACCTCTCGATTCCGTACGTTCCGGGCATGCTGTCGTTCCGCGAAGGCGGTCCGATTCTCGACGCGTTCGAGAATTTGGAGACCGACCCGGACCTCGTCGTCTTCGACGGCAGCGGACGCATCCACTTCCGGCAGGCCGGGTTGGCGACGCACATGGGCGTCGTCCTCGACGTGCCGAGCGTCGGCGTCGCCAAGGGGCTGCTCTGCGGGACGCCGCGCGAAAGCGTCGAGGAGCGACCCGAAGGCTGGCGGACTCCTATCGAAGCGAACAGTCGCGTCGACGCTCCCGACGGGACGGTCATCGGCTACGCCTTCCAGTCGCGGCAGTACGCGTCGAGTCGTAAGATAAATCCGCTGTACGTCAGCCCCGGCCACCGCGTCTCCGCGGAGACGACGGTCGATTTAGTCGAACGACTCTGCGGCGGCTACAAGCTCCCGGAGCCGACGCGGCTGGCCGACGCCTACGCCGACGAGGTCAAGCGCGAGTACCGCGAGTGAGCCTTCGACTCGGTCGCCCGCCCGCCGAACGCCGTACAGTTAACTATCCCGGCGATGACGTTTCGGTGTGAAACCAGAGACTGTCCTCATCACTGGCTGTTCATCCGGTATCGGTCGCGCCACCGCCCGGGCTTTCCTCGCGGAGGACTGGGTGGTGTACGCGACGGCGCGCAACCCTGCCGACATCCAGCAGCTCGGCGAAGAGGGGTGTGAACTCGCAACGCTCGACGTGACCGACCAAGACGACGTCGACCGCGTCGTCGACCGCATCGTCGACGAACAGGGGGCGATCCACTGTCTCGTCAACAACGCGGGCTACGGGCAGTTCGGTCCCATCGAAGACGTCCCCACCGAGGCGGTCGAAAAACAGTTCGGCGTCAACGTGTTCGGACCCCACCGCCTCATCCGCGCCGTGCTCCCGCACATGCGAGCGGAGGGCGACGGCACCATCGTCAACGTCACCAGCGTCGCCGGCCGCGTCTCGTTCCCCGGCGGCGGCGTCTACGCGGGGTCGAAGTTCGCGCTCGAAGCGATGACCGACGCGCTCCGCGCCGAAGTAGACGAGTACGGTATCGACGCGGTTCTCGTCGAGCCCGGGCCGGTCGAGACGCAGTTCACAGAGCGCGCCGACGACGAAGTCGAAAACGGAATGGAGCGCTCGGGCGCGTACGAATCGATCTACAAACTGTTCGAGGACACGCAGGCGCTCGGCGGCGACGGTCCCGGCGCGGTCTCCTCCCGGCGCGTCGCCGACGACATCGTCAACGCCGCCAGCGCGACGAAACCGGCGGCGCGCTACCCGGTCGGCATCGTCGCCGAGATCGGCTCGTTCGCTCGGTTCCTCCCCGACGGTATCCGGGACAGTCTCTTCGCCCTCGCACGGAAACTCGGGTCGTAGATACGAGCGCGGACCTGTTTCGATTCAGGCCAGACACGCCGCGACGACCCGCAAGGCATCCTCACCGCGAACCTCGTCGGCGAGCAGCGGCACCCGCTTCACGTCGCGGCCGCGGAACAGTTCGGTCGCCCGGCGGAGCGAACGCTGTTGGACCTGCCAGCGACGCTGACAGAACTCGCAGTGTTCGGGGTCGGGCGCGACCGTCCACTCGGGGTCGATGCCCGTCACGTCGCTCGGGTCCTCCATCACGCGGTTGACGACGAGCGTCCGGACCGGAATCCGGAACTCGTCGAGGCGAGCGACGAGGCGCTCGGACTCGACGACGCTCATCTCCTCGGGAATCATCACGACCCGGAAATCCGTTCGCTCGGGGTCCCGAAGCACGGCGCGGAGCCGTTTAATTCGTTCTTTCGCTTCTTCGAGTTGCTCCATCCCCGACGGGCCGGGGTCGGCACCGCCGAACATCCCCTTGAGGTTCTCCATCATCCCGCGCATCCGCTCGCGGAAACTGACGAGACGGCCGACCATCGAATCGAGCATCTCCGGCAGCTGCAGCAGTCGAAGCGTGTGCCCGGTCGGCGCGGTGTCGACGACGACCCGGTCGAACCGCGGGTCGTCCATGTGTTCGAGCAGCTGCCGCATCGCCGCCATCTCGTCCGCACCGGGCATCGTCCCGTCGAGGAGCGGGTGGCCGCCCTCGCCGTCGTCGCCGCCGAAGGGGTTCTCGTCGCCGCCGAAGTGGTTCTCGTCGCCGCCGAAGGGGTTGTTCGCGTCACCTCCACCGCCCGCGCCGCCGGGGCCGCCAGCGCCGCCCATTCCACCCATGCCACCCATCCCGCCGAACACGTCGCCCATCCCGCCCATTCCGCCGAACGCGTCGCCGCCCTCGCCGAACAATCCTTCGTCCATCGCGGCGTCGGGGTCGATCTCAGCGGCGAACAGGGGAATGTCCTCACGGATGCGCGTCGGTTCCGCGGGAATCTCGCCGCCGAGGGTGTCCGACAGCGAGTGGGCGGGGTCGGTGGAGACGACGAGTGTCGTCGTCCCCTCGGCGGCGCTCCGCAGCGCCGTCGCCGCCGCCATCGTCGTCTTGCCGACACCGCCCTTGCCGCCGTAGAGGACGAACTCCGCGGCGTCGACCTCGCCCGGGAGCTCCGAGAGGTCGTCGGTCGCCTCGACTTCCACGTCTATCGACGCCGCGTCGTCTCCATCTGCTCCCTCGGAGTCGTCGACGGCGTCGACGGGTTCCACGTCGAGATTTGCCATACCTCCCATCGCGTCCGAGCGCTTGTGTACCCGTCGGTCCAGTCGTCGTGCGGGCGTCAGAATACGGAGGTGTTCGGCGCGGAGCGAACGCTCAGAAGTAATCGGCCAACCGATTCGCCGCCTCCTGCGCCCGCGGCGTGACGAGCGCGAACCGAATCCACTCGTCGCGAGCGGGGCCGAACGCCTCGCCGGGCATCCCGGCGACGCCCGCCTCGTCGATGAGGCGCTCGACGTTCGCCATCGTCCCCGGGAAGCCGTCGAAGCGCGCGAGCACGTAGAAGGCGCCCTCCGGTCGGGTGTAGTCGGCCCCGGCGGCGTCGAGCGCGTCCGTGAACGCGGCGATGCGGTCGTGGAGCATCGCCCGCGTCTCCTCGTAGTACGAGGGGTCCGTCTCGCGGAGCGCTCGCAAGACGGCGTACTGCGCGGGGTTGCTCCCGGCGACGTTGACGAGCATGTGTCGGGTCTTCGCGGCGTCGACGAGCGCCTCCGGGAAGACGGCGTAGCCCACGCGGAACCCGGTGATGGCCATCGACTTCGAGAACGCGCTGGTGACGATGCGGTTCTCGGAGTCGATGGTGAGCGCGCTCTCGAACTCACCGGTGTAGTCGAAGTGGTCGTACACCTCGTCGGCGACCAGCAGCGCGTCCACCTCCTCTGCGAGCGCGACGAGCCCCTCCATCGTCTCTCGGCTGTAGACGACGCCAGTGGGGTTGTTCGGCGTGTTCGCGACGATGAGCGCCGTCTCCTCCGTCGCCGCCTCGCGCATTGCCGCCACGTCCACCTCGCCGCCCTCGGCGACGGGGACGAGCGTCACGTCGCCGCCGAGCATCTGCGCCTTGCCGGGGTAGTACGGGTACACCGGGTCGGTGAGTAAGACGCCGTTGCCCGCGTCGCGCTCCAGCGCCCGCGCCATCGCCAGGTAGTTCGCTTCGCCCGCGCCGTTCGTGACGACGACCTGCGAGGGGTCGACGTTGCGGCGGTCGGCTATCTCGCCGCGCAGTTCGCTGAGGCCGGCGCTCGGGCCGTATTGGAACGCGTCGGCGTCCGCGTCGGCGAACTCGCAGAGGCCGTCTCGCAGCGCCTCGGGGGCGTCCCAGTCGGGGTTGCCGCTCACCATGTCGACGACGTCGCGGTCAGCGGCCGCCGCGTAGCGCATCACCCGGAAGAACAGCGGTTCCTCGTAGTCCATGGTACGGCGTCGGACGGCGGGTAGTTGCCTCTTTCGCCCCCGGTAGACGAGGGAGGGCGACTCCGAAGGGAATCGAGAGAGGCTTTTGGGACCCGACTCCGTACCCCCGCCCATGCGAGAACACGCCGACGACCCGTCGGTCGAAGAACGCCTCGGCGACGCGCTCCGAGAACGCGGCGACACCGTCGCCGTCGCCGAGTCCTGCACGGGCGGCCTCATCGGGTCGCTCTTCACCGACGTACCGGGGTCGAGCGATTACTTCGACCGCTCGGTCGTCACCTACTCCTACGACGCCAAGCGCGACCTGCTGGCTGTCTCTCGGGAGTCGCTGGACGACCACGGCGCGGTGAGCGACGCCGTCGCCCGCGAGATGGCCCAAGGCGTCAGAGACACCGCGGACACGACCTGGGGCCTCGCAGCGACGGGTATCGCCGGACCCGGCGGCGGCAGCGACGACAAACCCGTCGGGACGGTGTATATCGGATTGGCTTACGCCGCCGAGTGGGGAAGCGGCGAGTCCTACGTGAAATCGACGCGCCGCGAGTTCGACGGCGCGCGACTCGACGTGAAAGAGCAGTTCGCGCGGGCGGCGATGGAGACGCTGGAAGACGCGTTGGTCGACTGAGGCCGGGACCTCGCGCCGCCGGCAGGTGGAAACGTTTGTATCCGTTCGGTTCGACGGACCGTCGTCGGATGAACAAGAAAGGTCACGTGTTGAACGCCGCCCTCCTCAGCATCGGCCTCGGCTACGTGCTCGAACCGTCCGGTGACGTGCCGACGTTCGTCGCCATCGCCGAGCTCTCCGTCCCGCTCGTTCTCGGCGCGCTGTTTCCCGACGTGGACACCGCGTTCGGCAAACACCGAAAGACGCTACACAACCTCCCGATCCTCGGCATCTTCGTCGCGTTCCCGATTCTCTTCGACAACCTCCACTTCGTCTGGGTCGGCATCCTCACCCACTACGTGCTCGACCTGTTCGGCAGCAGGCGGGGGTTGGCGTTCTTCTACCCTCACGAGAAGGAGTACAGCCTCCCGTTCGGCGTCACCACGTCGAGCAAGTGGGCCGACCTCGTGACGGTGCTCATCACGCTCGCGGAGGTCGCGCTGTTCGCGGCGATTCACTACTTCGTCGTGCCGCTAAACGGCGGCCTCAACGAGATTGTCGCGTTGGTCGGCTTCTGAGGGAGCCGGACCCGTGCCGGTCAGTAGACGGCGACGTCGTCGAATCGACCCTCGTAGACGAGCTGACGCGGGTGCGTCGGTTCGGTGCCGGAGAGGAGAAGACGGTCTACCTTCCCCCACGTGTTCTCGTAGCCAAGATGCGCGAACTCGGCGAGGTTTCTGAACCGGTGCCGGAGTCCGTGTCGGCGGTCGACGCGGCGCGACGTGCCCCCGCGGAGCGCCGTCACGAGGTCCGCTTCGGAGTCGATCCGCCGGTCGAACTCGGTCCAGACCTCGCCGACGTTGCCTCGCAGGTGCGCGTACGACGACCCGAACGCCGGTCTGTCGAACTCGTCGGCGATGCGCGAAGCCCGGCGGTTCTGGTAGTGAAAGCACTTCCCGTTGTACGTCTCGACGGCGTGGAGTTCGTCGCGGAACGCCGAGATCTCGGCGCGACCGAGGCTGACGTTCAACAGCGCCGGGTGCGGCACGAGCACGGCCGCCTCCTGTCGGCGACACTCCGCGAGCGCGCCTTCGATGGTGATGAAGTCCGGAATCGGGTCCGAGAGGCCGATGGCGAGGAGGTGTTTCCGGTCGCTCCACGGGCCGGTGAACAGTTCGCGGGCGGGGACGACGAGCAACTCGTCGTCGGAGAATCGGTCGGCGCGGGCGCGAATCGTCGGGAGGCGCGTGAAGTGCGGCGCGTAGACGAGTACGTCGACGCCGCGGCGCTTCGCTCGGGCGACGACGCGTTCGTCCAAGCACTTGACGTGCATGTCGATTCGCGTCCGTTCGCTTCCACTCACAGTCTCCCTCTCGAGAGTACTCAATTAGGGGTTGCTATTCGACGACGCCGGGCGAGGGAAAACGGTTTTATTAGTTCCCTACATGTCGGCGGATATGTCGCTTTGGACGTGTGGTGTCGCAGGCTGTAACGCGCGGTTCGAAGACGCCGAATCCGCCGTCGTCCACCAGACAAACGACCACGAACGCACCGAATGCAAAGTCTGCGGCGCTATCGTCCCCGAAGGCTACTTCGCTATCCGTCACGCGTTCGACGAGCACTCCCGCGCCGAGTACATCCGCGCGTACAACGCCGACTCCGCGGCCGTTCGGATGCGCGAGGGCATCCAAGCGGCCATCGAGGAGGAAGCGGACCTCCAGCGAATCATCGAACAGGTGGACGCCGGCGGACGCGCGGAGTCGGAAGCGGACACCGAGTAAGCGGTTCCGAACCCCAGATTACGGCTGGCCGACTGCGTAGCGTGTCTACTTCGGTTCGGCGAGACGGGTCACTGCGACGCGCATCCTTCTGTCTCACCGCCGACGAAGAACCACCGCTGACAGGTGGCTGAGCGGATTTCGTCAGAGCAGAACTACGGTCCGTTTCGGTCTCGCGGCTTCGCCGCCGTTCGCACGGTCTGAGGAACGATCGTTCCTCACTATTCTCCTGAGCGAGCAGCGCGAGCGAAGCAGAGCACGAAGAGCGCGTTAGCGTTCTTCGGAGTCGAGCACGCGAATCTGGTCGCCGCGCACCGTCACCGGGATCGGGACCGTCGCCTCGTACAGTTCGACGGTCACCTGGTCTTTGGCCTCGTCGATACGCTGGACGCGAGCTTTCTCGCCCTTGAACGGGCCGGCGATGAGTTCGACGATGTCGCCCTCGGCGATACCTTCGACGTCGGGCGTCGGCGAGAGGAAGTGTTCGACTTCGGCGAGACTCGAATTACCCGGGACGATGCTTCGAGCGTGGGGAATTTCGTCCATCAGGCGCTCGAGCACTGCCGTGTTGTCGGCTTCGACCATCACGTAACTCGTCAGCGAGTCAGGGGCGATGACGGCGTGTATCTCGGACTCCTCCTTCGAGGCGAGCATGTCGGCGACCGTCCGCTCCTGTCTCGCCGTCGTCTTCACGGCGAAGATTCCCATCTCACATGCCTCCGGGGATGAAGCTCATCACCGCGAAGATGATGAAGCCGAGGAAGCCGACGAGGAAGATCCCGATGCCGGCGATTTTTGCAATCTGGCTGAACTCGTCCCACTCGGGCGTGCTCGCCATCTTCAGTACCCGCACGTAGCTCGCGATATCGTATTTTACGTCCATGTTGTCACCGATAGACCGTGATGCCTTTTCTATCTATTGAATACACGGCGGCCTGCCTCGCGGCGTCCGCCGTCCTCTCCCGAGGGTTCGACGTCCGTTCGTCGAATCCTCGGCGTTCGACGCCGCGATTACTCGACGAAGTCGATGTCTTCGGTTCGCTGCGGCTGTTGGGGCTGCTGGCTCTGCTGGCTCTGCGGTTCGTCCGAACGGCCGTAGATCTGCGGCGAGTCGACGCCCGTGACGACGATCATCGTCCGCATCTGGCCTTCGAGTTCCTCGTCGATAGAGGTCCCCCAGATGATGCGCGCGTCGGGGTCGATGCGGTCGTAGATCTCCTCGACGACGCCCTCGGCCTCCTCGATGCTCATGTCGGAACCGCCGGTGACGTTGACGAGCGCGGAGTTCGCCCCGGAGATGTCGACGTCGAGAAGCGGCGAGCGCAGCGCCGACTTCACGGAGTCTTGGGCCTTCTGCTCGGAGTCGGACTCGCCGAGACCGATCATCGCGACGCCGCCCTTCTCCATGACGGTGCGGACGTCGGCGAAGTCGAGGTTGACGAGGCCGGGTTTCGTGATGAGTTCCGTGATGCCCTTGACCGAGCGCATCAGCACCTCGTCGCTCACCTTGAACGCCTGACGAACCGGCAGTTTGCCGACGGCGTCGAGCAGGCGGTCGTTCGGGACGACGATGACCGTGTCGGCGACGTCGCGGAGTCGTTCGAGACCCGCCTCGGCGTTCGTCCGTCGGACCTCGCCCTCTGCGGTGAACGGCGTCGTGACGATGGCGATGGTGAGCGCGCCGGACTCGCGGGCCGCCTTGGCGACGACGGGTGCGGAACCGGTGCCGGTGCCGCCGCCGAGACCGGCGGTAACGAACACCATGTCCGACCCCTCGATAGCGTCGTGAATCTCCTGCTGGCTCTCGATGGCGGCCTCCTCGCCGACCTGCGGGAGCGACCCGGCCCCGCGGCCCTGGGTCTTCTCCTGGCCCATCAGGATCTTCGTGTCCGCGGAGGTGTCGACGAGGTGCTGAACGTCCGTGTTGGCGGCGACGAGACTCGCGCCGTGGATGCCCTCTTCGGCCATGCGGTTGACCGTGTTCCCACCGGCTCCGCCGCAGCCGACGACGGTGATGTTCGTCTGGAGGTCTTTCAGGATGTCCTGCAGTTCGTCGTCCGTCATCGTCCCCGAACGTTTCGGTTCGGCGTCGAATCCCTCGCCGCCGGTCCCACCCGACTGTTCGGCCTCGTCTATTGCTTCATCGACGATCGAGTCCATATTTATGGGCAAAGCTTACTGAGCGGCCTTAATTATCTTTTCCCCCTCGCGTCGGACGGTCGTCTGACGATTTTTCCAGGCGGGTAACCACCGATTTATCCGGACAGATAGCCGACTGGTTAGCTCGTCGGAAACCCGTCTGGCGGTTTAGTACGAGAACGTGACCGTCCGGTCGACGTGTACGGCCTCCGGGTCGATTCGTTCGCCCCCGTGTTCGACCGCTCGGCCCGCCGCGAGTTTGCCGAACGCCGGGCCCTCGGAGATGCCGAGCGTCTTCGCGCGTTCGGGGTCGAACGCGCTCTCGCTGGCGCGGACGACGCGGTCGCTCTCGTCGCGTTCGACTTCGTCGTACTTCGCTTCGAGAATCGCCGCCAGCGCGTCGACGAGCGCATCGTAGTCGTCCCCGTCCGCGACGGCGAGACGACCGACGGCGCGCGTGCCGCTCTGTTGGGTCTCGAAGGCGACGGCGTGTTCGACGACCGCCTCGCGTACCGCCTCGGCGTCGACGCCCTGCGCTTCGGCGAGCAACTCGGCGGGGAACTCGGTCACCGAAACGTCCGTCGAGTGCTCGACCCGTCGACTGCCGAAGCGGAGACCCCCCTCGACTGTCGACAGCTCCTCTTCGAGCGCTGAGACGACCGACAGAGGTCGGTCGCAGACCTCCCGAAGCCACGTCTCGCTCACGACGGAGTGGCCCAGTTCGTCGAGGATGGCTTCGAGTTCGGGGTGCTCGCCGTCGACGAGCGCGAACTCGGCGTCGCTCCGCTCGAACGCCTGTTCGAGCACGTCGCGGTTCGCCTCGGGCGCGCCCATCGCGTCCAGCTGCCAGTCCGCGCCGACGTGGCCGACGGCCCACTCGGTCTCGCGGACGACGCGGCCGAACCGCGGGGCGTAGTGCCCGCCGCCGAAGCCGACGACGTGGCGGTTCGGGTCGTCCCCGGGGCTTTCGAGGCTCGCCGCCGCGTCGCGGAGGTCGAGAATCGCTTCGGCCACCGCGCGAGCGGCCTCGGTGTCCTCCCACTGCGGGTCGCCGCTGCCGAGTTCGACGAACATCGACGGGAACAAGAGGTCCGTGGGGCCGTGGTGGGTCGCCTCGACGCCGACCTCGTAGCCCTCCGGTGCGTGTTCCGCGAGCGCGCTCACGACGGTTTTCTGCGCACCCGGACAGGCACGGGCGAGCTCTCGGTCGTCGCCGCCGTACTTCTCGGGGCCGAAGTTACCGGTGAAGTGGGCGGTGAGAAGCGGTCCCGTCTCGCCGGAGTGACGGGAGGCGAAGACGAGCAGGTCGGGCTCAGTGCCGGCGTCGACGAACGCCGCCGCGGGGTCGTCGAGGTAGATGTGGAGCGCTTCGAACGTCCGGAGCTCGAAGCCCGGCGTGCGGTAGACGGTGCCGCCGCCCTCGGCGTCCGGGCGGGTGTCGTCTGCGTGTTCCTCCCAGTCGGCGAGTTCGAGCAGGTGCTCGCCGATGTGTTCCGATGCGTAGTCGGCCCGGCTGACGACGATGGCAATCACTGGCGAGTCGTAGGCGAGGCGACTGTAAAACGAGTCGGGATTCGGTTCGCGGTCGAGCGAGAGCCGAGAGACGGAGGGCTCAGTCGGCGCGTTCGGCCTGTGACTGCCCGCCGCCGAACGCGTCTTGGGCGGTGTGGGCGGTCCGGTCGAGCAGGCCCCGGAGCTCGTTGCGGCGCATGATGAACAGCGCAGTACCGAGGACGAGGTAGACGACGGTGTAGGCCAAGAGGACATCGATAGCGTCGATGCCGAACGGAAGCGTCACGAGGTCCCGAATGATGAGGAACTCGATGCCGACCTGCGAGACGAACAGCACGAGCAGGGCGACGGCCTCGCGGGCGCTGATGTTGAAGTTCACGAGCACCGCGAGCGCGAAGAAGCTCTGCGCGGCCGTGATCCAGATTTCCGCCGACTGCTTGAAGTCGAACGGCAGGGTGCCGACCGCGCCCGACGCGATGCTGTAGACGACGGCGAGCGTCCCGATGAGCAGCGTCCACTGGTTGAGCTTCGAGGAGATGAGCGCGTTGAAACCGGCCGTCGACCGCGCCTTGTTGACGAGGTAGGCGACGACGATGAGCTCGGGGCTCTCGCTGGCCAGCGGCGCAATCCACTGGATCATGAAGAACGACGGGATACCGATCTGTTGGCCGAGCGTTTCGAGGCCGTGTGCGAACGGGTGGACCGCCGTGTAGATCATCACGCCCGAGTACGCAAAGAGCGTGAGAACGACGGCGACGCGGCCGCTTTTCGAGTAGCCGTGGAAGTACGCGGGCACGCCGACCTGTTCTCCGTGTTCTTCGACGTCGCCGCGGACGATGACGGCGATGTAGAGAGCGTAGAGACCGACCAGCACGAGCGTGTCGACGATTCCGATACCGTTGCTGAACGGCACGAAGAAGGCGTACGCCGTCGCGGCGAGCAGGAAGGTGATCTCCGTCGAGATATCGCGGTCGAGGTTGACGACGTCGGTGAGGATACCGGGGCGAGACTCGACCGCGGGGTCCGAGGCGCTACCGACTCGGTAGAGTGTGAACAGCGCGATGCCGGACCAGCCCAGTCCGATGAGGATACGGTTCGCGCCGGTCATGTTGGCGACGGCGAGGTTGGCCGCCTCCGCGCCGCGGGCCGTGCCGATGTTCGCTCCGGCGGTCCACGCGTACAGCGCGTCGACGGCGTACTCGGGTGCGACGGCCAGCACCGCGAGGACCGCGATGGCGAACGCGCGCGGCACGTCTTTTTCGGCCGTTTCGGCGCCCCACGCGAGGAGGAACGACGACCCGAGGACGGCGATACCGCTGACGGCGACGATTCCTAGCGTCGGTAACGACTCTCCTGACCCGGTTGCCCAGACGTAGACCCACGGGAGAGTGATACCCGTGGCGACCCCGACGGCCACCAGCGGGTGTCGAAGAAATGAACTCATCGTCATTGAGTTCCAAGGTGAGAAACCTATTTCTTCTGCTTCGAAGTTCGTGTGTGAAGAGAGCGCTCTCGCCGTGTGACCGAGTCGCCAGTTACGCCGCTGTCGGGGCGCTTATGCCGCTTCCACGACCACCGCGAGGTATGGAAGTGTTCGGACTCGTCGGCAACCCGGTCGGTCACTCGCTATCGCCGCCGATGCACGAGGCGGCGTACGACTCGCTCGGAATGGACGCCAGATACGTCACCTTCGAGCCGTCGCCCGAACGGTTCGAGGCCGCCCTCGACGGCGCGGACGCGCTCGGTGTCTCCGGGCTGAACGTCACGATTCCGTTCAAACGAGACGCGCTCGAACTCGTCGATGCCGACCCCCTCGCCGAGCGAATCGGCGCGGTCAACACCATCGACTTCACCGGCGACATCCCCCGCGGATACAACACCGACGCCGCCGGCGTCAGCCGGTCGTTCGCCCGCCACGACGTCTCGCTCGACGGGGCAGACGCCGTCGTCGTCGGCGCGGGCGGGGCGGGGCGCGCGACGGCGTTCGCGCTCGCAGACGGCGGCGCATCAGTCCACGTCGCCAACCGGACGGCCTCGCGCGCTGCGGAACTCGCCGACGAGCTGAACGGAGACGAGGAGAACGACCGACGCGCCACGGGCGGCGGCCTCGACTCGCTCGACGCGGCCGTTCCCGAAGCCGACGTGCTCGTCAACGCGACGAGCGTCGGGATGGAGTCCGACGAGACGCCGGTACCGTCGAGCCTGCTGCACGACGATCTCGCGGTGCTGGACGCGGTGTACGCGCCGCCGGACACGCGGCTGCTACGCGAGGCGCGTGAGGCTGGTGCGACGACTATCGACGGTGCGTGGATGCTGCTGTATCAGGGCGTCGCCGCCTTCGAGCGGTGGACCGGACGCGACGCGCCGGTCGACGAGATGGACGCCGCGCTTCGGTCGCGGCTGTGACTTGTCGGGGGCTTTTAAATATGGAGCCATCATACTACCGGCCAATGGCACTCTTGGACAAGCTCAAGTCGTTGCTCGGCCTCAACGGGTCGACCGACGAGCGTGAGCGCGACCCGTCCGTAACGGTCGAGCGCGACACGCGAACGGAGGCGAGTACGGAGACGGAAGCGGCAGTCAAAGGAACCGACGAAGCCGACGAATCGACCGAATTCGCCGCCGGCAGTGCCGCCGCAGGATCGACGGAGCCGTTAGTCGACGAGGACGTTCACGAATCGCAAAGCGATTCGTTAGCCAACCAGAACGCCTCGCGTTCTGGTGACGCCGACGGACCGGACGCGGCGGAACCGGCGGAGGCCGCCGGCCCCGAAAGCGACGAGATGGACACCGATCTCGAAACGGAACTCGACGAGTCGGGCGAGTCGGACGAGACAGTCGTCGAGGACACCGACGAACCCGTCGTCGAGGAGGCCGAACCCATCACCGAGGCCGAAGTCGACGACGAGGGAGCCGAATCGGTCGCAGAGGAGACGGAGGCGGCGGCGTCGACGGGGTCGATGGTCGACGAGGATGCCGAGGACGAGACCGCCGCGGAACCGCCGGAGGCCGCCGGCCCCGAGAGCGGAGAGATAGAAGCCGATGTCGAGGACGTCGGTCCCGGCGAGGACGAAGATCTCGACGCGGAGCACGCCGACGAGGCGGTTTTCGACAGCGACGAGTCCGAGACGGACGAGACGGAAGTCGGGGCCGACGAACCGACGACGGGGTCGACCGACGCCGCCGACACCATCAAGGGAATCGGTCCCGCCTACGCGCAGCGCCTCGCCGACGTGGGCATCGAGACGGTCGCCGACCTCGCGGACGCCGACGCCGCCGACCTCGGCGAGAAGATAGACGTCTCCGAGAAACGCGTCGACACGTGGATCGCGCGCGCTCGAGAGCAGTGACAGTCATCGAGCGCGTAGGGGCCTCGTGACCGCCCGGACACCGATGACCGACCTTACTGTGGCAACTTCCCGAGACGAGTTCCGAGCGACCGCGACGGACGCACCGCCGGGCGCTCGTGTTCCCGTCGAACTCCGAATCGCGGTCTCGGACCCGTTCGACGCGTACCGCCGGGCGCGCGACGGTCCGGGCGGGTTCTTCTTGGAGACGACCGGCGGACAGTCCGGATGGGGGTACTTCGGCGTCGACCCCGTCGAGCGGTTGCAGGTGAGCGCCGACGCGGTCGTCCGCGGTGGGTTCGGAGCCGAAGACGACGACGCCGGTCCGGCTGCCGGGTCGCCATCGCTATCGGCGCTGTCGGCGTTACTTGACGCCGAGACGCTCGCCCGCGGCGACTGCGAGGTCCCGTACCCCTGCGGCGCGTTCGGGTGGCTCTCGTACGACCTCGTCCGCGAGCTCGAAACGCTGCCCGACTCGGCGGCCGACGACCGACTGCTCCCGCATCTGCAACTCGGTAGCTACGACTGCGTCGCCGCGTGGCGGGAACCGAGAGGCGAGGAGACGACGCTTCACGTGACCGCCTGCCCTCGAATCGACTCCGAAACCGACCTCGACGAACAGTACGACGCGGCCGTCGAACGAGCGACGCACCTCGTCGAACGCGCGACGACCGGCGACCCGAGCGTCGAACCGCTCGCCGACGTCGAGAGAGGGGAGTTCGAGAGCGACTGCGGGCGCGAGGCGTTCGCCGACCGCGTGCGAGCCATCAAGCGCTACATCCGCGACGGCGACACGTTTCAGGCGAACGTCTCTCAGCGCCTCGTCGCCCCCGCCGCGGTCCACCCGGTGGCGGCGTACGCGGCACTCCGGCGGGTGAACCCCGCGCCGTACTCGGGACTCCTGGAGTTCTCCGGGGCGCGCGGGCCAAACGCCGTCGACCTCGTGAGCGCGAGTCCGGAACTACTCGTCGAGCGTCTCGGCGACCGACTCGTCACCGAACCCATCGCCGGAACCCGAAGGCGGGGAGAGACGGGCGAAGCGGACGCCGAACTCGAAGCCGACCTCCGCAGCGACGAGAAGGAACGCGCCGAGCACGCGATGCTCGTCGACCTGGAGCGAAACGACCTCGGGAAAGTGTGCGAGTACGGCAGCGTCGACGTGACCGAGTACCGTCGGGTCGACCGCTACGCGGCAGTGATGCATCTCGTCTCCGTCGTCGAAGGGCGGCTACGTGAGGGGGCGACGCTCGCCGACGCCGTCGCGGCGGTGTTCCCCGGCGGCACCATCACCGGCGCGCCGAAGCCGCGGACGATGGAACTCATCGAGGAGGTAGAGGCGACTCGTCGCGGACCCTACACCGGAAGCATCGCTGCGTTCGGCTTCGACGACCGAGCGACGCTGAGCATCGTCATTCGCACCCTGGTTCGCTACCGCGACGAGTACCACCTCCGCGTCGGGGCGGGTATCGTCCACGACTCCGACCCCGAACGCGAGTACAAGGAGACGCTGGCGAAGGGACAGGCGCTCATCGAAGCGATGGACGAGGCGCTCGACGGGGCGACGCTGGGCGTCGCGGAGGCAGACGAGTCCGGAGATACGAGGTCCGAGACGTGAACACGGAGAGTCGCCCCACCGTCCTCGTCGTCGACAACTACGACTCGTTCGTCTACAACCTCGTCCAGTACGTCGGGGAACTCGCGGACGTCGTCGTCCGCCGGAACGACGCCGTCACCGCCGAGGAGATTCGGGCGCTCGACCCCGACGCTATCGTCGTCTCGCCGGGTCCCGGCACGCCCGAAGACGCCGGCGTCTCGATGGCCGTCTTCCACGACCTCGACTACCCGACGCTCGGCGTCTGCCTCGGCCACCAGGCGCTCTGCGCGGCTACGGGCGCGCCGGTCGGCCACGCGCCGGACGTCGTCCACGGCAAGCCCTCGACCATCGTCCACGACGGTGACGGTCTCTTCGCGGGACTCCCCGACCGGCTCACGGTCGGTCGCTACCACTCGCTGGCGGTCGAACGCGACGACCTGCCGGGCGAACTCGTCGAGACGGCCTGGACCGACGACGAGCGGCGCGTCGTGATGGGCGTGCGACACCGCACGCGTCCGCACGTCGGCGTCCAGTTCCACCCCGAGAGCATCCTCACCGAACACGGCAAACAGATGGTTGCGAACTTCCTTCGGGGGTACGTCGACGATGAGTGAGCGAGAGACACACGACGATGGCGACGAGAGCGCCCGCAGAGAGCTCGTCTACCACGTGGACGGCGAACTCGTACCGGCGTCGGAGGCGACGGTGAACGTCCGCGATAGGGGGTTCATGTACGGCGACGCCGCCTTCGAGACGCTTCGCGTCTACGGCGGCCACCTGTTCGAGTGGGATGCCCACGCCGACCGACTCGCCGAGACGTGCGAGATTCTCCAACTACACCACGGCCTCTCCGACGAGACGTTCCGAACGCGAATCGAGGAGGCGCTGGCGGCGAACGAGCTCGACGACGCCTCGGTGAAGCTCTCCATCAGTCGCGGCGTCCAACCCGGGAAACTCACTCCTTCGCCGGAGGTCGACCCCACCGTCGTCGTCACGCTCACACCGCTGGGTCGCGGCGGCGTCGGCGGCGAGAAATCGTGGGACGGACCGGCGACGTTGCAGACGGTGAAGACGCGCCGCCCATCGACCCGCGCACTCCCGTCGAAAGCGAAGACGCACAACTACCTCAACGGCATTCTGGCGCTCCTCGAACTTCGCGTCACGGGCGCGGACGAAGCGCTCATCCTCGACGACGAGGGCTACGTCGCCGAGGGCGCGACGAGCAACGTCTTCTTCGTCGACGGCGAGCGCCTCTGCACGCCGACTCTCGACGGTCCGGTGCTCGCGGGCGTCACCCGCGACGTCGTCCTCGAACTCGCCGAGTCCGAAGGGATACCGGTTCGAGAGGACGTTTTCACGCCCGACGACGTCCGGGGGGCCGACGAGGTGTTCATCACGAGTTCGACCCGCGAGATTCGACCCGTCGGCACCGTCGACGGCATCGGCGTCGAGACGGGGCCGGTGACGCGACTGCTCTCGAAGCTGTACGAGCGGCAAGTCGAGAAGTTGTACGAGTCGTAGAGTCGCGCGAGTCGGAGCGCGGGAACTGCGGACGGAAAGACGTTCAAAGGCGGCGCGACGAGAGACGGTATGGACGACGACCGCCGAATCACGGGGCTCTCCGAGGTCCCGACGGACGGGACGCTGCTGTTCACGTTCCGCGACGGGTTCGACCTCGGCGAGGCGATTCTGACGAAACTCGACGACGGGAGCGTCGTCGCCTTCCGGAACTACTGCCAGCACTGGACGGACGTGCGCCTCGACAAGGGCTCGGGTGCGCTCGTCAGAAACGGCGACATCATCTGTCAGAAACACGGCGCGACGTTCGGCCAGGAGACCGGCTACTGCGACTTCGGTCCCTGCGAGGGGGCGACGCTCGACACCGTCGACGTCGAAGTCAGCGGCGACGCGGTGTACCTCGCCGACGACTCGCTCGACTTCGAGCACCTCGGCCCCTCCGGGGAACACGACCTCTCGTCGGGCAGTCGAATCGACTTCACCGGTACCTGATTACGGTTCGATTCGCCCACCCTCGGCGACCAGCCACTCGCCGGTCGCCCAGTCGTCTTCGACATCGTCGTAGTAGACGTCGACGCGGACGGCGACCTCCGGCCAGGGTGAGGTGACGGGCACACACCGGAACGCGTCTTCGAGGCCGGGAATCGTGAACCCGCTCGGGAACAGTGACTCCGCACGTGCCCGCGTGAGGTCGCTCCGAAAGGCGAACTGGAGAGCAGGCCGCGTCGCCTGTTCGTCGTAGACGACCTCGAACCGCGCCGTCCGCTCGGCGGTGAACCGCTCGATATCGTCCCGAAACTCGGCGTCGGTCGTCGGAATCACGAAGGGAAACGGCGCACCGGTCGGGTAACGGTACACTGCACATTCCGCCGCGAAGGTGTCGATTAGTTTGTTCCACCGCGTGGCCAAGAGCGTCGATTCCGGGATGTTGACGCCGCTGTGGTCGAGCGCTGCGACGTGTTCCGAGAGACGAGCGGCGACAGCCGAGAGTGTCGGCGACTCGTCGGCGGGTCCTTCCGTCTCCCGTTGGGTGCTGGTCGTCGACGGTGCAGCGTCGTCGCCGACGAGTGCGAACTCGCCGACCCGTTCGTCGACCTCGATGCCGTCGAATCGAAGGTGCGGTGCGGCGTCCGTCGTGTCGAGCGTCGTCGTCGGCAAGGCATTGGCTGGTTCCGTCGCCGCGAGTCGGTGTTGTGGGTCCTCGTGCTCTGCGCCTGCAGCGACGAGCAACGTCGCCAGCGAATCGTAACCTCGACGTTCCGCGTCGTTCCGTTTCGGAAGCCGGTAACCGATGTCGGAGAGTCGCATACGACATCGGCGCTCGACGTCGGTATCAATCGGTCGTTTGGCCACTCAGGTGGTCGCTGGTTCCCGCGGACACAGGTATTATACAGGTGACGGTTCACTGTCCGTCCAGTTACCCCGATGAGAGACTCCACAGCGCCCACCGACCTCGGGTCGTGCTCGGACCTCGAATCCCTCCGCGAGCACGCCGATGTTCCGTTCCACGAGCGAACGGACCGCGTCGACAACGACACGTTCGGCGTCGTCGCAGACCTCGACGACATGGCACCAATCGGCGTCACGAACGGTGACGGTTCAGTGCTGGTGCTTCGGGTAACCGAGAGTTGCCGGTGGAAGATTCCCTCGCCCTCGGTCGCGCCCGGTGAAGAGTACGCCGACGTCGCCCGGGCGTGGGTCGAGGAACAAGCCGGACTCGCCGTCACGCTGGACGCCGTCGAGGGCGTCTGGCGCTACACGGCGCGTCACGAGGACGGCAACAGAGAGACGACTCGAAACTTCGTCGTCTTTGGCGCGACGCCCGGGGCAGATGTAGGAATACCGGTCGTCGACGAAGGTGGCGCCGTCGACGCGGGGTGGTTCGACGAACTCCCGGCGAACGCGGAGCGACCACCGGGTACGGATTTGTTCTTCGGTTGAGGACCAGTAGAGCAGCGCCACTAACAGATTCGACTGGATCTGTGAGTCGTTCGCAGGACTACGTCAAGCGGGAGCGTCACCGTACATCGAACTGTTTTTGACAATCTACAATGACGACCCGACGATGGTGGTCGACCTCCTCCTCCCCGCCCTGATTGGCTTCACATTCGTCATGACTGCGGCGTACGCAGGCACGCTACGCGCGCTCGAAGTGTACTTCGACTCGACGCAGGACAGTATTTTTCTCTCGGGCGACGGCGGTCCGCCGGAGCGACACTGACTCCTCTGTCCGTCTTTTCGTATGGTGTTCGATTCGTCAGGAGAGCAGCGGAAGGTAGATTTGAACTACGCGGACTCGCTCACATCGTTCGCTCGTCCTCTCGTTCAAACAACCACTAAGCTATTCACGACGAATCGAGCAACGCTCGGAGATAAACCTCCTCGCTCGGCGTTCGATTCGTCAGGAGAATAGCGGGAGGTAGATTTGAACTACCGATCTCCGGGTTATGAGCCCGGCGGAATCTCCTGGCTATCCCATCCCGCTACTTCTGACAACAGGATGCCCCGGGTTAAGGGTTATGATTCCGACGCCGTATGTCAGTTTTCGCCGTGGCATCTCTCATCGCGATTCACGTACTCGTGACGCGCCACGTGAGCAGACTCTCCGCCACGTAGTTGACCAGCATCGACGCGAGGATGGCGATGGGCAGCGGTATCACCTGCCAGAGGTCGAATCCGGCGACGACCACGGTCACGTCCTGCTGTCTGAGCACGCGGACGATGACGAACTGGAGCGCGAGTCCGCCGCTGCGGACGAGATTCGACTTCAACAGCCGTCGAACCGCCGGAAACGCTCCCGACGCCCCTTCGTCGGCGAACGTCCAGCGGTCGTTGACCAGAAACATGACCACGATGGCAACCTCCGCGCCGGCCAGTTTCGCCACCTCCGCCAGTACGCCGAACCAGAGGGTCAACACGGTGCTGACGGTCAAATCGAAGACGGCACCGAGCGCGCCGACGGAGACGAACTGTCCGAATCGCTTGCCCGACAGCAGTTCCGTCGCTACGCGGCTCATTCTCAGTCCTCTATCGGGTCGGGTCCGAGACGCTCGACGAGCGACGGCGTCGTCGACCGGCGGGCGTCGAACATCGCGTGCAGTCGGTCTTCGCGGATGAGTTTCGCGCGATGGCGCGCCGACAGCAGACTCCGCCCGAGATCGAGAGTCGTCCGGACCGGCGAGACGGTCGACCCCGGCCTGTCCTCCCACTCGACGGGCACCTCAACGAGCGCGTGGTCCAACGCGGCGGCGACGGCGACGAGTTCGACGTCCCAGGCGAAGCCCGGTTCGTAGAGGTGGTCGCGAACGTCGACCCACGCGTCGGCGGTCATCGCCTTCGCGCCGCACTGGTAGTCGTACAGTTCCGTGTCGAGCAGGCGTTTTGCGAGACACGCGAAGCCGTCCCCGAGGCGGCGGCGAGCGAACGTCTGGTGGGCGGTCACCGTCGCGTCGGGGTGCCGCCGCGACCCGACGCCCAGGTCCGCCTCGTCCGCGAGCACCGGCGCGAGTACGTCAGAGAACGAGTCGGCCGGTGTGCTCCCGTCGGCGTCGACGAACGCGAACACGTCCGTCGACAGCGCCTCGAAGCCGGCGGTTATCGCCGCCCCCTTCCCGCGGCGAACCGGCGACACGTTCACCGTCGCCGGGAGCGACGACAGTTCGTCGACCAACTCCGGCGTCGGCGCGTCGAGTTCGACGCGGACCGCCTCCGGATCCAGTCGCTCCGTCAGCGCGTCGAGATAGCTCGCGAGCTGGTCGGCGTCCGGCCGATACGCGGGGACGACGACACCGACGGAGCGTGGCATGGGCCGCGATTTCTTTCAAGCGATAAAAAAGTATCTGACTCGGAATCGACCCGCCGCCAGTGCGGTCAAAACGCGACAGTCGAGACGCCGCGGTCGAGACGCCACAGTCGGGGGCGACGGTCGAGACGACGACGTTCCAGATGCCGGCCGCACCATCCGACCGGGAGTCGGCACCGCGCGACGGAACGCGTCTGCTCCGGTAACCAGAAACGGTTTATTGACGCGCTCGCGTTCCACCGGTAGATGGAGTATCTGTACGTCGCCGTCTGGGTCGTCCTCTACGCCGTACTCGCGGTTCTCGGACTCCCGCTCGCGGCGCGGCTCTTTCGATACGTTCCCGGCCGCGGACCCGGCTTCGCGCTCCCGCTGTCGCTTCTCGTCTTGACGCTCGTCGCCCACTGGGTCGGGCAGTTCTCGTTCGGCTTCGGGACCGTCGTCGTCGCCGTCGCCGTCCTGCTCTTGCTGTCGGCGGCGACGGCGTTCGACCCCGCGGCGCTTCGAGAACGCCGTCTCGCTCTCGCGTCCGGTCTCGACGTCGACAGACGCGCAGTCACGGACACCGCGGTCGTCTTCCTCGCGGCGTTCGCGTTCCTGGTGGCGGTTCGAGCCGTCGACCCCGCGGTCCACGCCGGCGGCGGCGAGAAGTTTCTCGACTTCGGCCTGCTGAAGGCGCTTCTGCGCGCCGACGCGCTCCCGCCGGAGGACTTCTGGTTCGCGGGCGAGGGCGTCAAGTACTACTACGGCGGCCACCTGCTGACCGTGCTTCTGGCGATGCTCACCGACACGCCCGCGAGATTCGCGTACAACCTCTCGCTCGCGGGGTTCTACGCGATGCTCGTCACCGCGGCGTTCGACCTCGCGGGGTCTATCGCGTCCGCTCGCGGCGGCGCACGTCGGCCCGCCGGACTGCTGTCGGCGTTCTTCGTCGGTCTCGCCAGCAACCTCGTCACCGGGGGTCGAGTCGCGTTGGCGGTGCTGCCGGAGTCGCTGCAGCGTCCGCTGGCCGGACTCATCGCCGCCGAGACGACGCAGTACTCGCCCGACGAGCTGCTGGCGGGCACCGACTCGTTCAGCTACTGGACCGCGAGCCGCGTCATCGAGGGGACGATAAACGAGTTCCCGTTCTTCGCCTGGCTCAACGGCGACTTACACGGTCACATGATGGGGACGCCGTTTCTGCTGCTCGGGGCGGCGCTCGCGTTCGCCTATTTCCGGACGCCCCAGTCGGAGCGGCCGCTTCGCCGAACCCTGCTTTTCGTCGCGCTGCCGGCGCTCGGCGGTCTCCAACTCGTCCTCGACACGTGGAGTTTTCCGTCGCTGTTCGGCGTCGCGGCGCTCGCGGTCGTGTTCGCCCCCGCGCGGCCCGAGACGCTGCTTCCCGACCGCGTCGCCTCGGCGGTTCGATACAGCGAGGACGACTCCCTGCTGTCGGCGCAGTTCGGGCGTCTCGTCGTCGCCGTCGGCCTCGTCGCCGCCGCGGGCGTGCTCGGGGCGGCGCTCGGTGCCCCGTTCCTGCTCGCCGGCGCATCCGGCCGCGAGGTCGCACTCCTCGCGCCGGCCGACAGGAGCGGACTCGGGGCGCTGTTGCTCGTCCACGGCGCGTTCGTCGTCGGGTTCGCCGCCTACCTCCTCTCGCGGTTGGTCGAAGGGGATACGTGGCTGCTCGCCGCGTCGGTCGTCGGCGTGGCCCTCGTCGCCGTCGGGCAGGGGATGGCAGCCGTCGCGCTGATTCTACCGCTGCTGGTCTTCGGCTGGGTCGCGCTCGCGTTCGACCGCGACGTCGGGTTCGAGACGGTGCTCGTCGTCGCCGGGGCCGGACTCGTGTTGCTCGTCGAGTTCATCTACGTCAACGAGCAGGCGGGACCGCTCCGGATGAACACCGTGTTCAAAACGTACATCCAGGTGTGGGTGCTGTGGGCGACGGCGCTCGGCCCGGCGTTGACGCTCCTGCTGGCTCGCCCGCTTCCGACGCGCCTCCGATGCGCCGTCTCCGCGACCGACGGGGGCACCGAAACCGACGCCGACCCGAACGCGGCCCGCTCGTCGCTCGTCCGGGCGTCGGAGGCGACGACGGCGACAGCGCGGACGCTCGCGCTCGGTCTCACGCTCTGTCTCGTCGTCTCGACGAGTTTCTACGCGCCGCTCGCGCTCGACAGCCACTTCGAGGAGACCGGCGAGCCGACGCTGGACGCGACGCAGTTCGCCGAGACCTATCACCCGGAGGAAGCGAAAGCTATCGCGTGGCTCGACGAGAAACCGGGTCGCCCGACGCTGTTGTCCGCGCCGGGGACCTACCAGTACCCGAGCGCCGAGTCGGGGTCGTACCCGTATCCGCCGGGTCGCTACAGCTGGAACTCGAATCCGGCGTCGGCGCTGACCGGCATCCCGACCGTCGCCGGGTGGGGTCACGAGATCGGCTACCGCGGCTTCGACACCTACATCCAGCGCGTCGAGCAGGTCGACGCCGCGTTCACCGACGACGCGGCGCTCGTCGACGTGCTCCGCGAGTACGACGTGCGCTACATCTGGGTCGGGCCGGCGGAGCGAGAACGATACGGCGAGACGTCCGTCGGCGACGTGTCCGGCGTCTCCGTGGCGTATCAGACCGAAACGGTGACCATCTACGAAGTCGACCACGACGAACTGCCGGGTGACGACGGGTCGTAGTCGGCCGAAAAACGGGGAACGCTCAGACCGAGAGTTTGCCGCGCGCCTTCACGACGTCGAGCGCCTCGGCGTCGATGGACTCGACCGTGAGCCAGTGGGGGACGTACTCGCGTTTCTCGTACGCTTCGCGCTCCTCCGCGGTCCCGATGGTACACCACAGTTGCACCTCGTCGGGGCCGTGCCAGTCACCTTGGCGCTGAATCGAGAAGCAGATCTGCTCTTTCCCGTCGTAGTTGATGACCGCGTCCTTCCGGATGCCGGGGTCTCCGTGGACGATGAGGTGTTGCATAGCCGTGAGTTTGGAATGTCCGGGCTTAACGACTTCGGTAAGCGAGCACTCGCCGACGTGCCGAACCGGCGGACGAGACCCGGCGAAACCCCAAGGCCGTCGCCGCCGTACGCGACCCGGGCGACGAGTCGCCCGGCGGGAGGTACTCGACCACTGGCTCGCCTGCGAGGGCCTCACTCCGAGCGGCGGGTCGAACGGCCCGCCTTCACGGACCGAGGACGCGGTCGACCGCCTGCTTCGGGCGAACCCGGGCGCGGCCGCGTTTCTCTGGCGGGACGCGCCGATTCGATGGTTCCACACCCACCTCTCGGCGGACGAACTCGGACGTGTACGCGTCATCGAAGGCCCCGAGAACCTGCTGTGGAACGCGCTCTCGCCGGACGGCACCGTCGAGGGCGCAGCGACGCGCGTCGTCGAATCGGACGCGTCGAGACTCAGCGAGGAGACCGGCGTCGACGTCGCGCGCATCGAACGACTGGCCGAACAGCTCGCCGACGCGTCGGAGACTCTCCCCGATATCGTCTGCGTCCAGCGTCGCCCGTGGGAGCGACCGTCCGTCGCCGACGGCAACCACCGAGCAGTCGCGGCCGCCGTCGCCGCGGGGCGGGAAAACAGACCCGAACGCCGGGAGGAGGCGGTCGTACGACAGGGTGACACGGGGCAGGTGGGCGTGTACTTCGGCGTCGGCGCGAATCGGCCGTTCGAGGACGTACAGCGGGCTTCGAAGGCGGTGTGGTGGGCGATTCGCCGTCGACTCGTCGGCGAGTCGGAACCAAACGCGTTTTAACGGGCGACGGCAAAGACCCTGCAAGGTAGATAGCTATGCAGATGCCACGCCGTTTCAATACGTACTGTCCGCACTGCAACGGCCACCACGAAGTGGAGGTCGAGAAGGTACGCAGCGGACGCAGCACCGGGATGAAGAAGGTCCAGCACCGACAGCGCCGACGCCAGACGTCGCACATCGGTAACGCCGGGAAGTTCTCGAAAGTCCCCGGCGGCGACAAGCCGACGAAGAAAACGAACCTCAAGTACCGCTGTTCGAACTGCGGGAAAGCCCACATGCGCAAGGGCTGGCGCGCAGGTCGACTGGAGTTCCAGGAGTAGACGATGGCCGGAAGCTTCTACCGCGTCGTCTGCCCGGACTGCGAGAACGAACAGGTCGTCTTCGACCGCGCGTCGACGCCCGTCAACTGCGTCGTCTGCGGCAGCACGCTCGCCCACCCCACCGGTGGGAAAGCGACGTTCGAAGGCGAAGTGACCGAAACCGTCGAGGCGCGGTAACGCCTCACTCTTCCCATGAAATTTCGCGGCTGGCCAGACAACGGCGAACTCGTCGTCGGAAAGGTAGACGAAATCGCCAACTTCGGCGTGTTCGTCGACCTCGAAGAGTACGAGGATAGACGCGGTCTCGTCCACATCAGCGAGGTCGCCAGCGGGTGGATCAAGAACGTCCGCGACCACGTCCGGGAGGGACAGACGGTCGTCGCGAAGGTACTCGACGTCAACAAGTCCTCCCAGCAGATCGACCTCTCGCTGAAGGACGTCAACGAGCACCAGCGCAAAGAGAAGATACAGGAGTGGAAGAACGAGCAGAAGGCCGACAAGTGGATGTCGTTGGCCTTCGGCGAGGACGTCGACGACGAGCAGTACGAGACCGTCGCGAACGTCCTCTACAGCGAGTTCGGGAGCCTCTACGACGGCTTCGAGCAGGCGGCCATCCACGGCGCGGAGGCGCTCGAAGACGTCGACCTCTCCGACGAGGAGATCTCGGCGGTCGTCGAGACGGCCCGCGAGAACGTCTCGGTGCCGTACGTCAACGTCACCGGCTACGTCGACCTCCGGTGTCCGACCGGCGACGGCGTCGACGACATCAAGGAGGCGCTTCGCGCCGCCGAAGGAAACGGCGACGTCAGCGACGAAATCGAACTGTCGGTCTCCTACGTCGGGTCGCCCGAGTACCGCATCAAGGTGCGTGCGCCCGACTACAAGACCGCCGAAGCCGAACTGGAGGCGAGCGCCGACCGCGCCCGCCAGTCCATCGAGGCCGTCGGCGGCACCGCGGTGTATCACCGCGAACGCGACGAAGAAACCGAATGAAGTCCGACATCCGGGTCTGCTCGGCGTGGCGCGAGCGCCACTCTCGCCCGGTGTACTCCCTTTCCGAGACGTGTCCGGAGTGCGGAGCCGCAGCCGAGAACAGCGCGCCGGCCCCGTTCAACCCCGAGGACCCCTACGGCGAGTACCGACGCGCTCTTAAGCGGCGCAGTCGGCAATAAAGCCATGGACGACATCGACATCGAGGCGGTCGCCGACCCCGAGCTCGCCGACCCCGTTCTCATCGAGGGGCTGCCGGGCGTCGGTCACGTCGGAAAACTCGCCGCCGAGTACCTCCGCGACGAGTTCGACGGCGAGCTGGTACGTCGCGTCTACAGTTCGGACTTCCCGCCGCAGGTGAGCGTCAACGACGAGGGCGTCGCCGACCTGACCTGCGCGGAACTGCACGCCGCCAGCGTCGACGGGACGGACCTTCTGCTTCTGACCGGCGACCATCAGGCACAGAGCAACGCGGGCCACTACCGACTCACCGACGCGTTTCTCGACATCGCCGAGGAGTTCGGCGTCTCCCGCGCGTTCGCGCTCGGCGGCGTCCCGACCGGCGAGCTCGTCGAGGAGTACACCGTCCTCGGCGCGGTGAGCGAGGCCGGCGGGAAGGAGGAACTCGAAGACGCGGGCGTCGAGTTCCGCCCGGACGAACCGGCGGGCGGCATCGTCGGCGTCTCGGGGCTCATCCTCGGCCTCGGTAAACGTCGCGACCTCGACGCCGCCTGTCTGATGGGCGAGACCAGCGGCTACCTCGTCGACCCCAAGAGCGCGAGGGCAGTCATCGAAGTCCTCCAGCACGTCCTCGACTTCGAGGTGGACTTCGCGTCGCTCGAAGAGCGCGCCGAGGAGATGGAGGAAGTCGTCGGTAAGATCCAGGAGATGCAACAGCAACAGAGTCTCCCGACCGACGACGACCTGCGCTACATAGGCTGAGAGACCCACCTCTCGGCGAAGAGGCTACACTCGACCGAACGTCTCGAAATCCGGCGTCTCCGTTCGCCGACCGTGCAGAATTATCACTATATATCACACATAGTGGGTACTATAACGTTGCGTGTTGGCCGTACGGTATGGCGACACATTACCAACAAACGGCTTACTGCCCTCGCTGCGACGAGACGAACCGCGTCGTCGAAAACAAGCCGTGGCTCCCCGACGTCTGCTACGACTGCGGACGTTCCATCTCCACAACCCGACTCTGACAGCGTCAGGTGTCGGCCCGTTTTTCGACGCGTTCCACGAGGCTCCGAGCGGCGGCTACGTGCGCGTCGGCGTCGTCGTTCTCCGTCTCGCCGACGTTGTCGAGCAGCCGCCCGACGTGCGCGATGCGACGGGCGACCACATCCTCGTCGACGTCCCCGGCCGTGAGGTCCGCGGCGACGGCTTCCGCCTCGCCTAGCCAGGTGTTCGCGCGCGGCGCAATCGGCAGTTCGGCCGTCGCTTCGAGTTCGGCGTGGAGGTCCGAAAGTAGCGTTTCGAGGTCGTCAGACATCGTTCTCACCCGGTCACCACAGCGGCACGCCGACGAACGCGGCGACGAACTGCCAGTCGTAGACGTGATTCAACAGCAGGTAGGTGACGACGCCGAGCGAGAGCGAGAGAATCCACGACCCCGCGGCGATGCGACCGATGCGTCTGTGCGGCGTCTGCGTGCGGAGTTCGGTGGGCGTGTGCGTCAGCCCCAACACCAGCGCGTACAGCACGACCGGCACCGAGACGATGGAGAGGACAATGTGGATCGCCAGCATCGCCAAGTACGCGTAGTACACCAGCTGCGGACCGACGAACTCCTTGGTCCCGCCGCCGCCGATCTTCGTCAGGTAGAAGACGAGAAACAGCAGGATGAGCACGAAGGAGGTGACCATCGCCGTCGCGTGTTTCTTCACCTCGTCGTTGCGAATCCAGTACCACCCGGCGACGAGGACGGCCGTGTTGACGGTGTTGATAAGCGCGATGACGTCCGCGAGGCGGTTGACCTGCTGCAGCGTGAGTTCGGGGAACACCCTCGCCGGAACAACTCCGAGAAACGTGCCGATGACGACGGCGTAGCCGACGACGCTGAGGACCGCAGTGATGGCCGCGGGGTGTTCCTTCGCGACCCCGCTGGCACTGGCTGTTGCCATACCGAACGGTTAGCGTGGCCCGACTATTTGCGTTCGGGTTCGCTCGTCTAACCCTCGAGTCGCCGCGGTCGGCCGACGGTGCGGCGAGAATCAGATGACGCCCGTGACGCTGGCGACTTCCTCGGCCGCTCGCTCGTTGACGCCGTCGCCGAGAATCGTGTAGCGGTCACGAATCTCGTGGGCGGTCGTGAGCGCTTCGAGCACCTCGTCGGCGGAGAGGTCGAGGTCCGCGGCCGTCGTCGGCGCGTCGATGCTTTCCAGGGCGTCGCGGATGTCGCGCCACTCGCCCTTCGGCCCGCTGTGGAGATACGCCGTCATGATGGAGCCGACGCCGACCTGGTGGCCGTGCAGCGCCTTGCCGGGCGCGATGCGGTCGAGCTGGTGCGAGAAGAGGTGTTCCGCGCCGGAGGCGGGCCGCGAGGAGTCGGCGATGGACATGGCGACGCCCGAGGAGACGAGCGCTTTCACCACGATCCAGCAGGACTCCTCCAGTCCGGGTTTGATGGAGTCGGCGCTGTCGACGAGCATCTCGGCGGTCATCTGCGAGAGCGCGCCCGCGTACTCGGAGTACTCGACGTTCTTCAGGCGATTGGCGAGCTGCCAGTCCTGAACCGCGGTGTAGTTCGAGATGATGTCCGCACAGCCCGCCGTCGTCAGCTCCCACGGGGCTTCGGCGAGCAACGAGGTGTCGGCGACGACGGCCAGCGGCGGGTCTGCGGCGACGCTGTGGCGGGTGTCTCCCTCGGGGACCGACCCACGGCCGGAGACGATGCCGTCGTGACTCGCCGCCGTCGGCACCGAGACGAACCCTCTCCCCAGGTGGTCGCTGGCCATCTTGGCGATGTCGACGGGCTTGCCGCCGCCGAGACCGATGAGAAAGCCCGCCTCCGTCTCGCGGGCGGCGTCGATGACGCGCTCGACGGACGCGAAGTTGGCCTCCGAGACGGTGACCGTCGCCGGGTCGTCGAACTGCGCGCAGACCCGGTCACCGACGAGTCGCTTCGGCGTCGGACTCGTGACGACGAGCGGGCTGCCCGAGAAGGGCAGGTCCGCCACCGCGTCGGCCAACTGGTCGACGACGCCGTGGCCGACGAGGACGTTACGCGGGAGCTTTATCCACGTCGTTTTGTCGAACATACTCGAAAATCACCGTCCGCGTAGAAACCGTTTGTGCCATACGGCGAGGGTTCCGCCGGGGAGGGGCCGGCCGTCGCCCGCTCACAGCAGTTGCGCCGCCGCGTCGTAGAGGAACGCGAGGCCGAACCCGCCGAGGACGACGGCGCTCACCCCGGCGACGACGGGCGCGAGCGACTCGACGCGGCGCTCGGCGGTGACGAGCGCGGCCGGAAAGCCCGACACCCAGAGCAGGATGCCGCCGAAGAACCCCGCGACGAGCGCCGGGCTCCCCGTTTCGACGACGAGCCGTCCCGCGAGCTCTCCGCCCACGTACGGCGTCTGCGAGAGCACGTCGACGGTGCCGGCTTCGAGCAGGCCGACGCCGATAGTGAGCCAGAACAGTATCTGGTAGGGGTTCGTCAGCGCGAGCACGAACGCTTTTCTGAAGCCCGCGCTGTCGTCGGGCAGCGTCCCGCCGCGGAACGAGTCGGACGCCGAGCGAACCGCGCCGTAGGCGAAGTAGAGCATCAGTAGGCCGCCGACGCCGACCATCGCCGCCCGAACCGTCGGAAAGCGTTCGACGAACCCGACGACGCCCAGCAGCGCGAGCACGAAGAAGACGACGTCGGCCGTGAACGCGCCGAGACCCGCGCGAAAGCCCGAGGACCAGCCGTGGACGACGCTCTCCTCGGCGATGACGGCGTTCATCGGTCCCGGCGGGGCGGCTAGCGCGAGTCCGAAGACGACGCCCGCGAGGCCGGTCGTCAACGTATCGAACACGGGTCGAACTGGGACGCACCGCCCGAAAAGGGCCGCGGTTCCGTCGTCTGCGAGACTGGACTCAACCCCGGTCGCTCAGACGAACCCCAACACGGCGTCGGCGGCGACGCCGACGAGCGCGTCCCACGCCGAGAAGCCGGTGACCATCGACACCACCACGTCGAGGCCGAACAGCAGGAACAGCACTGCGCCCGCGAAGTGCGCTTTCCGCATATCGACCGCGTGCGCGAACTTGTGGAAGAAGTACGCGTTCGCGAGGCTCACGGGGACGATTGCGAGCATCTCGCCGACCCAGATGGCGCTCGACGCGCCGTGCTGGGCGGCGAGGCCGATGGTGACGAGCTGAGTCTTGTCGCCGAACTCGCCGGCGACCATCATGGCGAAGACGGGAAGGAAGCCGCCGAAGCGAGCGCCGACCTCGTAGCCGAACAGCTTCGTGTCGAGGTCCGGCGCGAGCGAGGAGACGCTCGACTCGCCGCCGTCGCTGCGCGCCGCTCGCGTCGGGTCCCCCGCGGTCGACTCGGGTGCCGACCGAAACAGGAAGGCGGCGAAGGCGAGAAACAGGAGCGCGGTGAACGCGTCGAGGGCGACGCCCGGCAGCAGCGCCTGGAGCGCGCCGCCGAAGAGAATCTCCAGGGCGGTCCACCCGGCGAAGGCGGCGCTGGCGGCTCCGACGACCACCAGCGGCCGGTAGCGCGTCGAGAGGCCCGCGATGATGAACTGTACTTTCTCGCCGGGGAGGACGGCCAGCTGCGTGACGAACGCGATGACGACGACTTCCGACCAGTTCACACACCACCCACCCCTGCGGGGGCGGATTCGGGCTCGCCGACGGGTTCGACGCGAATCGAGCGCGCGACCGACTCGGGGAGGCTCTGTTCGTGGCTATCGACGAGGACGGTTACCATCCCGAACGGCGCGACGTCGACGATTTCGACCTCCGTTCCGGGGGTGAGTCCGGCCTCCGCGAGATACTCCAGTTCCTCCTCGTCGCGGTCGGAGACGCGCGCGACGACGACGCGGTCGCCCTCGCCGTACTCGCTCAGTCGGGTCGTGTCGTCCTCGACGGGATCGAGATCGACGTTCGGAATCGGGTCGCCGTGGGGGTCGAACTCCGGATTGTCCAGCGCCGCGGCGACGCGCCGCTCGAACGCCTCGCTGATGTGGTGTTCGAGCGCGTCGGCCTCGTCGTGGACCTCGCTCCAGGAGTAGTCGAGATGCTCGGTGAGGTACGCCTCCAGCAGTCGGTGGTGTCTGAGCACTTCGAGCGCCACCGTCTGCCCCTCGTCGCTCAACTCGACGCCCTTGTACTTCTCGCGTTCGACGAGTCCGCGCTCTTCGAGTTTGCCGAGCATGCTCGTCACCGTCGGCGCGGTCTTGTCGAGATACTCCGCGATGGCGGAGGTCGAAACCGGCGGGCCGTGTTCGGTCTGGAGGGTGTAGATGGCCTTCAGGTAGTCCTCCATCACGTCGCTCAACATGGACGGAATTAGACGCGACGAACTATTATATCTGGCGCGGCGAACGGAGCGGTTAGTCCGTCTCCGCTGCGGACTCGTCGGGGGCAAAGCGCGTCGTGTCGACCCGCGGCGGGTCCGGCCCGTACGCGAGCAGCCGCTGCTGATGGCGGGCGAGCGGGGACGGCCCGACGTGCGAGAGTGCGCCGAACGTCGCGCGAAGCGCCGGCACGCGAATCCACCGCGGAACGCGGTAGCCGTGCAGGAGCAGTCCCGTCACGAACGACTCGGTCCGGCGTTGGAGTCGGAGCACCCGCTCGACGGCCGGATACCGCCGCTTCTCGTACGGGCGCAGCCGCTCGGCGGGGAGCGCGCCGTCGCTTCGGTCCGTCTCCGCGAGCGCCGTCGCAATCGTCTCGTGGGCGACGACGGCGTCCTGAACGGCGAGGCTGTTGCCCTGCCCGCCGAACGGCGAGGCGACGTGGGCAGCGTCGCCGAGGAGTAGCAAGCCGTCGTCGACCCAGCGGTCGCAGAGCCCCGGTTCGACGTGCAGCAGCGAGCAGTCCTCGAAACCCCCGAGCTGGGTCTCGACGGTGCCGTGGAGGTCGGGGTCGACGGAGACGAGGTCCCGGCGGAACGCCTCGATCCCCTGCTCACGGAGGTCACTGTAGCTCCCCTTCTCGATGGGCCACCCGCACTGGGCGACCGAGTCGCTGAGCGGCGCGTACACGAGGATACCCGACTCGCCGACGCGCAGTTGCGTCGTCACGTCGATGCTGGCGTCTTCGAGTTTGAACCAGACGATTTCGAGTTTCGACTCCAGCAGTCCCGCGTCGATTCCCGCCGCCTTCCGAACCGTCGAGTAACGACCGTCCGCGCCGACGACGAGGCGGCTTTCGACTTCGAGGTCGACGGTCGCCTCCCGGTCGCGCGCGTCGACGCCGACGACCCGTTCGCCCGACGTTCGAACGTCGGTCACCGCCGTCGACGGCCGAAACGAGAACGTCTCGAACTCGCTGGCCCGCTCGACGAGCAGTTCCAAGAGCGGCGGTTGGTCCATCAGTAGGAGGTAGTCCTCCCGCGGCGAGACGTCCGTGAAGTCGAGGAGCCGGTATCGTCGACCGTACACCGAGGCGTACGCCCGCCGCACTCGCTCGTGCGGTAAGTCGAGCACGTCGTCGAGGAAACCGAGTTGGTCGAACGCCCACGCCACGTACGGCTGGAAGCCGAAACCGCGGAACTCCCGGTCGAGCGTCGCGTTGCGTTCGAGCAAAAGCGTCTCGACGCCGCTGCGGGCGAGCACGTAGCTCAGGACGCATCCGGCGGGACCGGCCCCGACGACGACCACGTCGGGGGTCAGGCGTTCCGTTCCTGTTTCGGGTGTCGCGTTCGCGGTCATGGTTGGTCCGTCGCGCGCAGTCCGCCTCGACGGTCGAACTGAGAGCGAGGAGAGTACGACCGGCGGCGGGAAAAGCGCGCGGTGGTGTCGGGTTCGGTCGTCAGTCGCGGTCGTCGGTCGCGTGGTTCCGACTCAGATACCCTGTCCCATCAGGTGACTGCGGAGCACGTCGGGCGTCTTCAGTCCCGATTCGGTGTTGACGAGGACGACGGTGTCGTCGTCGCCAAGTCTCCCTTCTTCCGCGAGGCTCCACGCGCCCGCCGGGGCCGCCCCGCCCGCCAGCCCGACCTCGATGGCCTCGTGTTGGGCCGCGGCGACAGCGGATGCGAGAATGTCGTCGTCGGAGACGGCGACGGCGTCGCCGCCGGCCTCGTCGAGCGCCGCGAGCGCGAGTTCGCCGCCTTCGGGGTCCGGCACTTCGAGTTCGCCGACGATGGTGTCCGGCAGCTCCCACGGTTCAATACGCTCGTCGCCGCGTTCGACGGCGGCGACGACGGGCGCGCACTTCTCGGGTTGGACCGCGTACAGCGGCGGCACGTCGTCGACGAGTCCGACTTCGCGGAGTTCGCGGAACCCCTTTTCGAGACCGACGACGAGTTCGCCCGTCGAGGCGGGGACGACGACGGCGTCCGGAATCTCGCCGTCGAGGTCCGCGACCAGCTCGAACGCGAGCGTCTTCGCACCCTCGTGGCGGTACGGCGTCGTGAACTCCTGCAGCGAGTAGTACTCGGTCGCCAGTTGCTCGTCGACGGCGTCTTTCGCCTGCGGATAGCGCCCGCCGACGACGCGCATCTCGCCGCCGTGGACGTTGATCATCGCCTTGTTCGAGAAGGCCGACCGGGAGGGGACGAACGAGTACGAGCGGAGGCCGACGCGCCCGGCGTACGCCGCCGCTGCCTGTCCGGCATTACCCGGCGTCGCCAGCGCGAGCGGTTCGATATCGTCGTCCGCGGCGTGCTGGGCGGCGGCGGTCAGCGCGAGGCTCATCCCCCGGTCGAGGAACGTCCCGGTCGGGTTGCGTCCCTCGTCCTTCACGACGACGCGTCCGACGCCGAGTTCCTCGGCGAGTCGCGGCGCGTCGACGAGCGGCGTCCGTCCCTCGGCGGCGCTGACGGCGTCGCTCGCCGAGAACGGAAGAAGCGCGTCGAACGCCCACATTCCCCGCGTCTCGCCCGCGAACGACTCCCAGTCGGCGTCGACCGCGTCGTAATCGTACTGCGCGTCGAGCGGTCCGCCGCAGTCGGGGCAGCGGCCGGCTACCTCCGCACCGTGGACCGTCCCGCAGTCGACGCACGCCAGTCCGGAGAACGCCTCGCTAGTCTGCATACCGGCCGTTGCGACGGCACCGACTAATCGCTTCCCGTTGGGCGGAGGCGTCCGACGCCGGGTGGGAGGACGACTCCCGGACCGACTCGTCAGGTGATGCTTTGTATCGCGCCACTCAACAGTGGTGTATGCCAGACGATACAGCCGTCTCCGTCGTCGGCGCGGGTCTCGCGGGCCTCGTCGCCGCTCGCCACCTCGCCGACGCGGGGTTCGACGTGACAGTATACGAGGAACGCGAGGACGTCGGGGGCCGCGTCCGAACCGAACACGAAGGCGGGTACACGTTCGACTGCGGTTTTCAAGTGCTCTTCACCGCCTACCCCGCAGTCCAGCGGGAGCTCGACCTCGACGCGCTGAACCTGCGGACGTTCTCGCCCGGCGCGGTCATCGCGCGACCCGGCAAGCGCTCGGTGCTGTCGGACCCGCTTCGGGACCTCAGCTCCCTGCCGGAGACGCTTCGCAACGACGAGGTGACGCTCTGGGACAAGGCGCGGACGCTCGCGCTCCGTCAACACGTCTCCAGTGGCCGCGAGTCGGAGTTTTTCACCGGTTCCGAGCCGTCGATTCGAGAGTACCTCGAAAACTGGGGCTTCTCGGACGACTACATCGAGAACTTCGTCGCCCCCTTCTACGGCGGTATCACGCTCGACCGGTCGCTCGGCAGTTCCAAATCCGTCTTCGAGTACACATTCCGGTCGCTCTCGCGGGGGAAAATCGGCGTCCCCGCAGCGGGGATGGGGGCGGTTCCCGAGCAGTTGGCGGCCAAGGCGCGGGAGGCGGGCGCGGAGATTCGTCTCGGGGAGTCGGTCGAGACCGTCGAAGGAGCCAGCGAGGACGACGGTGTCGCGGTCACCGTCGACGGCGAGCAAGTCGAGTCCGAGGCCGTCGTCGTCGCCGCGGACCCGAAGACGGCGCGCGACCTCACGGGCGTCGAGTCGATTCCGACCGAGGGAACCGGCTGCGTCACCCAGTACTACGCGATTCGCGGCGGCGCGTCGCTCGGGACCGACCGCAAACTGCTGTTGAACGCGGGCGACGCCACGCCCAATACGGTCGCGCCGCTCTCGGAGGTCGCTCCGGAGTACGCGCCGAAGAACACGGTGTTTCTCAGCGCGACGTTCCTCGGGAAAAACGCCCAGAGCGCCGAGGAGGAGACGCTGTTCGAGCGGACGCGCGAGGAGCTGTCGGCGTGGTACCCCGACCGGACGTTCGACGGACTCCGCCTCCTGAAAACGACGCGCGTCCCGTTCGCACAGTTCGTCCAGCCGCCGGGAATCTACGAGACGCTCCCGGACGCGGACGACCCCGAGGGGTGGGTGTATCTCGCGGGCGACTACACCGAGTGGTCGTCGATTCAGGGCGCGATGGAGAGCGGGGCGAAGGCGGCGCGGGCGGTCGTCGAGGACCTGCAGTAGGTCAGACCGACTTACGGCGTGATGACCGCGCGTCCCTCGATTTCGCCGTGTTCGAGCTTCTCCGCGACGGCGTTCACGTCGTCCAAATCGTAGCGCGACGTGTGCAGTTCGACGTCGCCGCGGTCGACCAGCGAGACGAGTTCCTGCAGTTCGGTGTACCTGCCGACGATGTTGCCGCGGAAACTGAACTCGCCGTTGACGAGCGCCTGCGACGGTTCGTGGATGTGGCCGCCGTAGCCGATGATGTGGTGGTCGCCGCCGGCGGAGACGATTTCTGGGGCGAGCGCCGTCGTCTGGTCTGCGCCGACGAAGTCGAGTACCTGCCGCGCGCCCGCGCCGTCGGTGAGGTCGTCGACGACCGATGCCACATCCTCGCTCGAGGAGTTCACCGTCTCGTGCGCGCCAAGTTCGGTCGCGAGCTCCAGCGCCTCGTCCTTCAGGTCGACGGCGACGATGTTCGCGGCGCTCATCGCGTTCAGGCACTGCAGGCCGATGTGGCCGAGGCCCCCGATACCGATGACGACGGCGTGGTCACCGGGGTTCAGTTCGCGGACGGCCTTCTTCGCGGCGTGGTACGCGGTGATACCGGCGTCGGCGTGCGGTGCGATGTCGGTGGTGTCGGTTCCTCCGGGAAGCGGAATCACCGACCGCTGAGAGGTGAGCAGATACTCGGCGAAGCCGCCGTCGCGGTTCAGCCCCGGAAATTCGAGATTCTCGCAGTACATGTCCTCGCCCATCCGACAGGCGCGGCAGACGCCGCAGGTCATCACCGGGTGGCAGATGACCGAGTCGCCTTCCGAAATCGTCTCGACGCCGTCGCCGATCTCGACGACCGTTCCGGCGTTCTCGTGGCCGAGCGTCATCGGGAGCTGTTGGTCCATGTAGTCGGTCCACATCCCCTCGATGACGTGGTTGTCCGTCTGGCACCAGCCGGCGCCCTCGACTTCGATGACGACCTCTCCGTGGCCGGGGTCCGGTCGGTCAACCTCGTCTATCGACAGCGCGTGCTCCATGTCGTCGGTGAACTCGTGTAATCTCGCAGCTTGCATCGTGGTAGCTACTGACACTCGGAGAACGCATAGATGTTTACAGACGTACACCACTACCGGAGATTCTTCGCTCGGACGGTGTTTCTCGTAGCGAGACGAGGAAAAGAGAGCGAGCGGCTCGAACGGTTGCGGTGGCTGACGCGCGCGGACGCCCTCGGCGACTCCGCCTCCGGTTCAGCGTTCTCGGACCTGCCGACCGAGCGCGTCCGCGGTCAACAGCGCGTCGCGGACCATCGAGGGTTCGACCGAGAACGGCTCGTTGTGGATGGTCTCGTCCTCGTCGCAGGCGGCCTCGGCAACGCGGTCGAGGTCGTCGCGGCTCGGGTCTTCGAGGCCGATGTCTTCGAGTGTCACCGGGAGGCCGACCGCCGCGGAGAACTCGACGATATCTTGGACGAACGCGTCGCTCTTTCCCTCCAAGACGAGTTGCGTCAGCGTCCCGATGTTCACTTTCTCGCCGTGGGTAGCGTCGTGCGTCGCCTCCAACTGCGTCAGGCCGTTGTGTATCGAGTGCGCCGCCGCGAGGCCGCCGCTCTCGAATCCGAGACCGCTCAGAAGCGTGTTCGCCTCGGTCACGGCTTCGACGCTCTCGGTTACAGCGTCGCGCTCGACGGCCTGCACCGCCGAGAGCGCGTGATCGCGGAGGGTCTCGTAGCAGAGTTCCGCCAGGGCGTGGCCGCTGCGCGTCGGTCGCTCGCCGAAGATGGTCGCCCCCGTCGACCGGTAGGTCGCGTCGGCTTCGAACCACGTCGCGAGCGCGTCGCCGACGCCGGAGACGAAGAATCGCGCCGGGGCCGCCGCGACGAGCGCGGTGTCGACGAGCACGAGGTCGGGATGCGACGAGTAGAACCGGTACCGCTCGAACTCGCCGTGTTCGCTGTAGATGACCGAGAGGCTGCTCGTCGGCGCGTCCGTCGAGGCGACGGTCGGCATCGAGACGACGGGGATGTTCGCGTCCTCCTTGACGGCTTTCGCGGTGTCGAGCGTCTTCCCGCCGCCTGCGCCGACGATGAAATCGACGCCCTGCGCTTCGGCTTCGTCGGTGACTCGCTCTATCTCCGTCTCGGACGCTTCGCCCTCGAACGTGACCGTCGAGAGCTCGATGTCGGCGTCTTCGAGGCTCGACCGCACCGTCTCCTCGACGATGTCGAGGACGATTTCGTCGGCGAGCAGCAGCGCCGACTCGCCGAACTCGGAGGTGTGCTCGCCGAGTTGCTCGGCGACGCCTGCTCCCTGTACGTAGCTGGCCGGAGATTTGAACACTCGTGCCATGGGTGATGGGCCAACGGAGGGTCATAAACCAGTTCGCTCTGCGCGAAACGAGGTTCCGATTCGAAAACAGGTCGGCTCAGAGCAGTCGCCGTAACTTTCCGAGCGGGGGAAACTGCAGCGCCTCGTCCGACGCTTCGTCGTAGACCAGCGGTCGAAGCGCGTCGGCGTTCGTGACCAACGGCGACTGGAAGTCGCGGGTCCGCATCCCGTTGATCTCGACGCCCGGCGCGAGGCGGTTGAACGCCGGGAGCATCACCACGTCGCTTCCGCGGTAGGCTCCGGGTCCGTAGAGGGCGCAGGGTCGGCGCTGGCCTTCGATAGCGATGGTCGGGTGGTCGTGTCCGACGACGTAGCAGTCGGCGACCCCCTCGGGTTCCTCGTGGCCGTGGCAGACGAGTATCTCCTCGTCACCGTCGTCGTCGCGTTCGCCGCCGGGTCGGTACTCGTCGTGAATCGGTCCCTCCCACACCGACGACAGCATCGCGTCGTGGTTCCCGGCGACGAGGACGGGCCGAGCGCCGCGGTCGCGGCAGGCGGCGGCCAGCCCGTCGAGGCTCTCCGCCGTCGCCGCAGACGCGCGACCGAACGAGTGGAGCACGTCGCCCGCGAAGACGACCTCGGTGGGCGAGAACCGGTCGAGCAGCGCGGTGAGTCTGGCGCGGAGATCCTCGCGTTCACCCAGCGGGAACTCCACGTCGGAGGCTTCGTCGCGTCCGACGTGGAGGTCGGCGACGACGAGCGTCCCGCTCGCGGGGAAGAAAACCGCGCGGTCGCCGACGACGAACTCGGGCACGTGAGCGGAGAGAACCGCGGTCGTCAAATCGGTGCTGTTCTCCGGTCGAGAGCGCCGCCGCGACGGTGACTTTTTCACGCCGCCGGTCTACCCTGGCGACATGAGCGACGCCCTGCAGGACAAACGCACGGCCACGCGATTCCGAATCCTCGCCGAAATCGCGGACCGACAACCGGCGGTGAGCCAGGGCGAGATCGCCTCGGCGGTCGGCGTCACCAGCCAAGCCGTCTCGGAGTACATCCGCGAGCTCGTCGACGAGGGGCTCGTCGACAAGGAGGGCCGGTCGCGCTACCGCGTGACGAAGGAGGGCGTCGACTGGCTCTTTCGGGAGGCGAAGTCGCTGCGGCGCTACGCCGAACACGTGACCGAGGACGTCCTGGAGAGCGTCCAGGAGGACGCCGCCATCGCCACCGACGACGTCGAGGTCGGCGACCCCGTCTCGCTGTCGATTCGCGGGGGGTTGCTGCACGCGACACCCGGCGACGAAGGCCCGGCGACGGGGGTTGCGACGACTGCCGCCGAGGCCGGAACCGACGTGGGCGTCACCGGGTTCGAGGGCGTCATCGAGATGGATGCCGGAGGCGTCACCGTCGTCCAAGTGCCGGCGGTTCGAACGGGCGGCAGTCGCGCCGTCGACGCGGACGCGCTCGCCGAACGGTGCGGCGACGTCGACGTCGTCGTCGCCTCGGGCGTCGAAGCGACCGTCGCGCTCCGCTCGGCGGGCGTCGAGCCCGCGGTCACCGTCGCCGCGGGCGAAGTCGCCGCCGCCGCCGCGGCGCGCGGGCAGTCCGTTCTCGTCGTCGCCACGATGGACGCCGTCGGCCGCGTCACCGACGCGCTCCGAGACGAGGATATCTCACACGAGGTCAAAGAGCTCGACGGCCGCTGAGTTCTCTCCCCGTGTTCACGCTTCGGTGTGGTCTTTCGCCGTCGTGTACGCCTCTCGGACGCGTTTGAACTCCGCCTCGTTGCCGCCGTGGTCGGGGTGGGCGCGTTTGACTTGCGAGCGGTACGCGGCCTTCACGTCGTCGGCGCTGGCCGTCGCCGGGAGGCCGAGGCGCTCGAACGCTTCGGCGATGGGATCGTCGAGGTCGGCCAGTTCGGGTTCGAGCTCCGGCACCTCGAACGGGAGTCGCCGCCCGAGCTGCGCGCCGGGCATCTCGTGTTCGCAGAGCACGGCGTAGGTTCCGGCGCGTTCGATGCGGAAGTACGCTTGCGCGTCGAACGTGATGGCGACGTCCCGTGAAGGGAGGTAGAAGGCGACTGTCTGTCCGTGGACCGGGTGGTCCTCAGCAAACGGTTCGCCGATGGCGGTGAGGTACTCCCGAATCTCGGCGCGGCGTCGGGTCGTTCCGTCGGTTTTCGCGCTCTCGTCGACGGGGGCCGTCGGAAACAGTCGTCCGCCGACGACGAACACGCCGGCGGCGAACACCGAAGCCACCGCTCCGAAGAAGAGGCCGACGAGCAGCCACGGGGGAAACAGAGCGAGCCACTCCGAAAGCACACTCGTGGTTGGGCGCGAGCGATTAAGAATCGCTCGCCCGGGAAGCTTTGTCGGCCGCGGTCGTAGCGACGCTGTGACAATCATCCGATTCGAGGCGGCGGACAGTCCCGAGCGCACCCAAATCGGCGAGGGACTCACGCGTCCTGCGGTCGAAGCCGAGCGTCTCGAAACCGGCCGCGCAGAGGGGAAGTACTTCCTTCGGCACGACGACGGCTGTGCGGTGTGCGGCCGTGCCATCGAGACCGGTGACCCGTTCTATCTCGACTCCGAGGCGGGCGAGGTGCTCTGTGAGGGACACGGTCGGAAGCGACGCGGCGACTGAGCCGCTACGCGCCGCTGGTCACAGAAGAAAATCGGAAGCAACTCCCGGATATTAGAGCATCCCTTCGGCGCGCAGGCCTTCCATCACGTCGTCGACGAGGCTCTCGGCGTTGTCGTACGGGAAGTTCTGGTGGCTCCCGAGTTTCGCCGCCATCTCCATCGCGGTGAAGCTCACGTCGCCCGCCTCGAAGCGCGTGCCCGGCCCGTTGGGAAGCGCGGGAACGAGGTCCATCTGGTTGCTGACCGGGTAGTCTGCGCCCTCGAAGGCTTCCTGCAGCTGCGCGCGGAGTTCCGCTTCGGTAGAGTCGTCTGCCATAGCTATCCATGGACGTATCCGGCGCAAAAACGTTCCGGAACCATGAAGAACGAGTTGTGAGTTGTTTCACGGCACCGACCGCCGGGACCCATGTGCTTTTCCTCCCGGGTCGGTCACCACCAGCATGGATTTCGACTTCGAACTTCTGCAGGAACTCACGGAGACGAGCGGCGTCCCCGGGTACGAGGACCGAATCCGAGAGCTCGTCCGCCGCGAACTCGAAGCGAGCACCGACCGCGTCAGCTCCGACGCCATGGGCAACGTCGTCGGCACTATCGAGGGAGAGAGCGACTACAGCGTCGCCATCGCGGCCCACATGGACGAAATCGGCTTCATGGTCCGCCACATCACCGACGAGGGCTTCCTTCAGCTCGACCCCCTCGGCGGCTTCGACGCCCGCGTCCTCCGCGCCCAGCGCGTCACCGTCCACACCGAAGACGGCGACCTGCCGGGCGTCATCGGGTCCGTTCCCCCACACACGCTCTCCGAGGAGCAGCGCGAGAAGAAAGAGAAAGTCGAGGACGTCCACGTCGACCTCGGTCTCTCCGGCGACGACGTCCGCGAGCGCGTCTCTCGCGGTGACCTCGTGACGATGGACCAGACGACCGTCGAACTCGGCGACCACGTGACGGGGAAGGCGCTCGACGACCGCATCTGCGTGTTTACGATGCTGGAGGCGGCCCGTCGCATCGAGAACCCCGAGGTGACGATTCACTTCGCGGCGACGGTACAGGAGGAGGTCGGCATCCGCGGCGCGACGGCGCTCGGCGGCGACCTCGACCCCGATCTGGCCGTCGCGCTCGACGTCACCGTCGCAAACGACGTGCCGGACTTCGACGACGCCGACTACGTCACCGAGCTCGGCGAGGGGACGGCGATCAAACTCAAGGATTCGAGCGTCATCACGAACCCGAAGGTCCACCGGCGACTCCGTTCTGTGGCCGAAGACCGGGAAATTCCGTACCAACTGGAGATCCTCCCCGCGGGCGGGACGGACACCGCCGGCTTCCAGAACACTCACGGCGCGAAGCCGGTTGGTGCGCTGTCGATTCCGACCCGCTACCTCCACACGGTCACCGAGAGTGCCCACGTCGACGACGTGTCGGCGACTATCGATCTCCTGACGGCGTTCTTGGAGACCGAGACCGGCAAGCACGACTACACGCTCTGAACAGGTCGCTCGTCGGACTCCCGTCGGCTGACGAGTGCTGGCGTACAGGCGGCCACAGCGTCGACTCCGCGGTCGGTGGGCCGCACACTCGCCTCGTTCGGCCGCGGTGATTCTCAGCGCACGGCCGCGATGGTCCCGTCTTCGCATATGAATCTCCGTCCGTGGGGCGGGTGCGAACCAAAGTATTCACTACCGCCCGTTTCTAACTCGCCATCATGAGCAAGGACGCTATCTCGCGGCGCACGTTCCTCCGGGCAACGGCCGGTGCGACCGCGACAGTTGCGGGGGCGACGACCGCGGCCGCTCAAGAGGACGGAAACGGAACTGCCGGAAACGAGTCGTCCGGCAACGAAACCGCGGGTAACGAGTCCGCCGGAAACGAGTCGTCCGGCAACGGGTCCGCTGGAAACGAATCGTCCGGCAACGAGTCCGCGGGCGGCTCCGGTGGTGGCGGCGGCACGGAGACTGTCACGGTCGGTGCCGGAAGCGACGGCCTCTCGTTCGACCCCTCCGAACTCTCCATCCAACCGGGGACGACGGTCGTCTTCGAGTGGGCTTCCAACGGCCACAACGTCGTTCCAAACGAGGGCGACTGGGGCGAGGAGGAGATTCACGACGAGGGCTACTCATTCGAGCACACGTTCGAGGAGGAGGCGACGTACGAGTACGTCTGCGAACCGCACGAGGACGCCGGGATGGTCGGGACGATAGAGGTCAGCCAAGACGCCGGAAGCGGCGGCGGCGGTGGCGGCGGCGGCGGGTCCAGTGCTCCGTCGGTCCCCGACAGCGCCAAATCCCTCGGCGTTGCGACGACGTTCTCGATGGTCGCGACGCTCGGTCTCGGTTACTTCTTCATCAAGTACGGCGGCGACTACGAGTCGTAGACGAACCCGCTCGTACCGCTCGCGTTTTACGAGTCGACCGGAGAACCGGTCAGAACAGCCCGTAGCCGTCGACGACGCGCTCGTAACAGTCGACGTAGCGTCCGAGCACGTTCTCGCAATCGTACCCGTCGAACGCCTCGTCGTACGTCCAGTGGTCGAACGCGCCGGCGGCGGCGATGCGTTCGGCGATCTCCTGGGGACTGGTCGCCAGCGACCCCCGCTCGCGGCCTTCGACGAGTTCGTGCGCGCTCGATCCGACCTGGTACTCCACGACGCTGACGCAGCCACAGGCGAGCGCCCACAGGAGGTTCCGCGCGAACGGTTCGCGCTCTGCGGTCTGGACGAACACGTGCGCGCCCTTCAGCACCGAGACGAGGTCGGCGTCCGAGAGTTCGCCGAGGAACGCCACTCGGTCGTCGATTCGGAGGTCCCGAGCGGTTCGCTCGGCACGGCCGCGTTCGGGGCCGTCGCCGACGACGACGGCCGACCAGTCTCTGTCGCGCAGCTCCGCCAGCGAGAGCAGGAACGACTCGACGTTCGCGTGCTCGTCGAGGTGGCGCGCGTAAACTAACTGCGCCCGTTCGTCGGCGTCGGTCTCGCGGACGAGCGACGTGTCGATGCACTCGGGGACGACTTCGATGTCGCTCTCGGAGGTGCCGTACTCTCTGACCTGCGTCTTTACCGTCTGCGACGGTACGACGACCAGATCGGCGCGCTTGGCGGCGCGGCGGTAGCCCGAACGGGCGTAGCCGACGTCGTCCCACCAGTCGACGACGACGGGCGTCCGGAGGAACCGACCGGCCGCCTTCGCGGCGGTGACCTGTCCGGGCGGGCTGTTCGTCGCGTGAATCACGTCCGCACCGGCTTTTCGGAGCGCGAACGGGAGTTTCGAGACGAATCCGCGAGTCGTCGGCTCGTCGGTCACCCGTCGGTAGGTTATCTCCTCGTGGTCGAACTCGGAGACGTCGCCGCCCCACCACTGCGCACAGAGCACGACCACCTCGTGGCCGCGGCTCTGGAGAAATCGAATCGTCCGTCGCGTTCGCCGAGTTTCGGGCGTCTCCTCGTGATGCGTCGTGAGCATCGAGACGAACGCGACACGCATACGAAGCGGAATGTCGGGCGGTGATAAAAATCCATGCCATTCGGCTGATACGCCGCGGCGAAAGCGTCGAGCGGCTACCCTGAGCGGCGTCGCAATGCCAGCAACGGAAGCGCGACCAACAGCGCCCACGGAAGTGCGTTCGCGGACGTACTGACCGAACTGGCGAGCAGTTCGGCTGTCGTCGTAGTGTCGTCTTCCGTCGGCGTCTCCGTCTCTTCGTCGGTCGGCGTTTCGGTCGCCGTTTCAGTCGGAGTGTCCGTTTCCGTCTGAGTCTCTGTCGTGGTTTCCGTTGGCGTTTCGGTGTCGGTTTCTGTCGCTGTTGGGGTTTCAGTCGTGGTTTCCGTCGGCGTCCCGGTCGCGGTCTCCGTTGGCGTCTCCGCGCACTCCGCTACCGCTATCTCCGCGGTGTCCGCACCGTTGACCTGTAGTCGGTAGCCGTCACCGCGGACCGCCGAGAACACCACCGTCTCGCCGCCGAAGGTCGGATCTTCGAGAACGCTCGTCTCGCCGGGCGCGAGTTCGACCGAGCGGACCTCCTCGGAGTTCGAGAGGCGATAGCGGACCGTCGCGTTCAGTTCGTTGGGGTTGGTCACGGTCACGACCTCGCAGTCGGTCGATTCGACGACGATGTCCTGTGGTTCCGGACACGGCGCGATTTCGACGTCCGACTGCTCGACGCCGTTGACCGGCACGCGCGCGTCGATCTCGTAGGAGTACGCCGCGAACCGAGTGTCGGTCGGTTCGGCGTTCTCTACCGTGACCGACTCGTTCGGCCCGAGTTCGACGAACTGGATCGGCGGTCCGTCGAGATTCGGGACGACCGAGACGTTGACCGAGAAGTTGTTCGGGTTCGTGATGGTGTACTGCTCGCACGCCTCAGAAACCACGGTGAGTGACTGAATTTCGGGCTGCTCGGGCGGGCAGGGCGTTATTCGCACCGACTCAGTCTCGTTCCCGTTGACGAACACGACCGCTCCGTTGTCGACTCGCTCGGCAGTCAGTTCGACCACCACACTCGCGTTCGGGTTCGGCGGCGAGAGTTCGCTGTCGTTGACGACACGCGTCTCGTTCGGCGCGAGCGTGACGTTCCGGGTCGCCACGGAGTCGTTTTCGACGACGATGTCGTAGGTCACGTTCACCGCGTACGGCTTCGAGCTTTCGAGGACGAACTCCCCGCAGTCGGCCGCTGTCACGTTGATGTTCGGGTCGCCGCCGCAACGGATGCCGTCGAGGCGGGCCTCTTGGTCGCCGTTCACCGGCACCCGCTCGGCGTTGCCGCCATCGCGTTCGGCGGTGACGCGTATCGTCGACTGGTTGAACGAGTCCGCGCCGATAGCCGAGTCGTTGACGAGGCGCGTCTCCCCCGGCGAGAGGACGACGTACTCCGTCTCCGCGTCCGGAACGCCCTCGGTGTCGTAGACGACGGTGTAGCTCACGTTCACCGCGAAATCGTTCGGGTTGGTGAATCTGAGCTGTTCGCAGTCGAGCGACTCCGCGGACACCGACTGCACCGTCGGTCCCGGCCGCTCGGTCGGCGTGTCGCGCGGCCCGTCACCGGTGTCGCCGTCGCCGCCGCTCGGCCCGCCCGGTCGGTCGGTTCCGTCGCCGACGGAGGGTTCCGGCGGTTGCTCGACTTCGCAGCGACCCTGAATCAGGTACGCCGCCCCTGCGCCGGCTTCGACGCCGTCGGCGTACGGCGCGCCGACGAGGATGTCCTCTCTGTCGTCGCCGCTGAGGTCACCCGCCTCGGAGACCCAGAATCCGGCCCGGTCGTTCGGACTCGCGCCGCGGAACGTCGCGTTCGCGTCGGCGAGGCTCTGCGGACCGGCAAGCGCGTCGTCGCCGTAGACGAGGTATGCCGCCCCGGCGTTCGACCCGTTCGTCCCGTTGCGGGGTGCGCCGACCAACACGTCGTCGAACTCGTCGCAGTTCACGTCGCCCGAACCGGCACCGGAGACCGACCACCCGGCCTGGTCGCCGTCGCCGACGCCGTACAGCGTCGCGTTCGCGTCACTCAGCGGGCGCGTCTCGGGCACCGCATCGTCACTGTCGCTGCCCTCGCCGCTCTCGCCGAAGACGATGTACGCCGCGCCGGCGTTCGACCCGTTCGTGTCGTTGCCGGGCGCGCCGACCAGCACGTCGTCGAAGCCGTCCGCGTTCACGTCACCCGCGTCGGAGACGGCGAAGCCGGCGTTGTCGCCCTCGCCCGCGCCGCCGAGTTTCAGCGTCGCGTTCGAGAGCGAGCGCTCGCCCGCCTCGTCGTCGAGCGCGTCGGCGGCGTCGGTGACGACGTACGCGGCCCCGGCGTCGATAGCGCCGTCGCTGCTGTTGTTGCCGCGAGCGCCGACGAGGAAGTCGACTCGACTGTCGTTGTCGAAGTCGCCCGCCGGCGAGAGCGACCACCCCGCCCGGTCGTTCGTCCCCTCGCCGACGTATGTCGCGTTCGCGTTCGTCGCGTTCTCGAACGCGTCCGCCGCGAGCGCGGTGGCGTCGAACGAGTATGCTGCACCCGCGTCGGTCTCGGCGCTGTCGTTGTACGGCGCGCCGACGAGCAGGACCGTCGCGTTCGTCGCGTTGGCGAACCTGTCGCTCCCGTTGCCGAGGACCGCCAGCGACCGACCGAACTCGTCGCCGGTCGCCGGACCCGTGACGGTGACGTTCGCGTCGGCCAGTGAGACGACGCCCGAGCGGTCCTCCGAGCCGAACAGGACGTAGACCGCTCCGGTGCTGCCGTCGACGCCCGGCGCGCCGACGACGACGTCGCTCAGTCCGTCGCCGTCGACGTCGCCCGCAGTAATGCTCGACCCGGCGAGGTCGCCGCCTTCGACCCCGACGAGGGTGGCGTTCGCCTCCGAGACGTTCAGCCGTTCGGCGTCGACGGGACCGTAGAAGAGGTAGACCGCGCCAGCGTCGGGACCGACGTTCGGCGTCCCGTTCGTCGCGTTGCCGCGGTCGGCGCGCGGGGCGCTGACGAGCACGTCGCCTTCGCCGTCGCCGTTCACGTCACCCGCCGGGACGACGCGCCACCCGGTTCGGTCGGTGGCGTTCTGTCCGACGACGGTGGTGTTCGCCGTCGAGAGATTCCGGTCACCCTCGACGGTTCCGCCGAAGGGGTCGCCCGTCTGCTGTGTCTGTGTCGCCTCCGCCGTCGTTTCCTGCGGTTGGATCCCCAGCGCCGCAAGGGGACCGACGCCCGCGAACACCGTCCCGGCGAGAAGCGCGAGGACGACTGCACCGATGGCGTACTTCGACGCTCGCCGTTGTCGGGGTGTGTACATGGGCGGTAGACGAAAATCCGAGTCATTGTTATTTGCTAACAACACACAGGAAATCGCAGCGTGGTCCCGACAGCGGCCCCGAGGGTTCCGAAGGGGCGACTGTCCGGTGTCGGCGAGTACTCGTCCAGGGAAACGAGTAGAGTCGGCGAATTGCGCCGAATCGGCGACTCTCGCGCAGAAATTCTCCGTTACTGGTTCCGCGAGGCGAACCGTTTTGGTAGGGGCGGGACACACCGAGGTATGGAGACGTACGACATCGAGCGGTATCTCAACGTCCGCAGCGCCGGGGGTGCGTCGTTCGGCCCCGAGGGGGTCTTCGACGGGCACGGCGAGCGCATCGCCTTCCTGATGGACACGACCGGCACCCCGCAGGTGTGGAGCGTCGGCGCGCCCGGCGAGTGGCCCGAACAGCACACGTTCTTCGACGAGCGCGTCACCTTCGCCTCGTGGTCGCCCGAGCGACCGGAACTTGTCTTCGGCATGGACGAGGGCGGCAACGAGCGTCAGCAGCTCTACCTGCTCGACGCCGTCAACGGCCAGATTACGGAGCTCACCGCGATGCCGGAGGCCAAACACCGCTGGGGCGGGTGGAGCCACGACGGCGAGCGGTTCGCGTTCACCTCGAACCGCCGCGACGAGTCCGTCTTCGACGTGTACGTCCAGGGCCGCGAAGAGGTCGGCGACGACGCAACGCTCGTCCACGAGGGCAGCGGGTGGCTCACCCTCGGCGGCTGGTCGCCCGACGACGACCGACTCGTCGTCCACGAGGCGTACTCGAACTTCGACATGGACGTCTCCGTGTTGGACCTCGAAACCGGCGACCTCGAACACGTGACACCGCACGAGGGCAACGTTCGCTACCAGAGCGTCGAGTGGTCGCCCGACGGCGAGAGTCTCTATCTCGTCACCGACCGCGACAGCGACACGCTCGATCTGGCTCGACTGGACCTCGAAACCCTGGAATTCACCGTCGTCGAACGCGACGAGCGGTGGAACATCGACGGCGTCGCTATCGACGAGGACACCGGCCGTATCGTCTACTCGCGCAACGTCGACGGTTACACCGAACTCTCGGTCGGCACGCTCGACGGCCCCGACAGCATCGACCCGCTGCCGGACCCGGACCTGCCGAAGGGCGTCGCCGGCGGCGTGAGTTTCAGCCCCGACGCCGAGCGGTTCGCCATCACCGCGACGCGCAGCACCGACAACACGAACGTCCACGTCGTCGACGTGGAGACGGGCGAAACCGAGCGGTGGACCAGCGCGTCGACGGCGGGTATCCCCCGTGACACGTTCGTCGAACCCGAGCTCGTTCACTACCCGACGTTCGACGGCCGCGACATCCCGGCCTTTTTCACCCTGCCCGAACGCGCCGGCGACGAGTCGAAGACGCCCGTCGTCGTCGACATCCACGGCGGTCCGGAGGCCCAGCGCCGCCCCTCCTTCAACGGCGTCAAGCAGTTCCTGCTCAACCACGGCTACGCCGTCTTCGAGCCGAACGTCCGCGGCTCCGCGGGCTACGGGAAAGCCTACGGCCACCTCGATGACGTCGAGAGACGGATGGACTCGGTGAAAGATATCGAGACGGCCGTCGGGTGGCTCCACGACCACCCCTCGGTCGACCCCGACCGCATCGTCGCTATGGGCGGCTCCTACGGCGGGTTTATGGTGCTCGCGTCGGTGACGGAGTACCCCGAACTGTGGGCCGCCGCGATCGACATCGTCGGCATCGCCAACTTCGTCACGTTCCTCGAAAACACCGGCGAGTGGCGGCGCGAACTCCGCGAGGCCGAGTACGGCAGCCTCGAGAAAGATAGGGAGTTCCTCGAATCTATCTCGCCGATTCACAACATCGACCGAATCGAAGCGCCGCTGTTCGTCCTTCACGGCGAGAACGACCCGCGGGTGCCCGTCGGCGAGGCCCACCAGATCGTCGAACGGGCGCGCGAGCGGGGCGTGCCGGTGCGCGAACTCATCTTCGAGGACGAGGGCCACGGCTTCTCGAAGCTCGAGAACCGAAAGACCGCCTACGCCGCCGTCGTGGAGTTCCTCGACGAACACGTCGGGTCGAAGGCCTGAGCCGTCTCGGGGGAACCGTCCGCCCCGCTTCGACACCCGAATTTATCCGCCAGCGCACCGTTCTCTCGGTGACACGATTCGAGATGGTGACGTTCGAAGAGCTGTTCGTCGAGATAGTCGGGACGAACCCCGTCGTACAGGGACTCGCCGGCGGCGTCGTCATCGCGGTGCTCAACACGCTCGGCGCGCTCGTCGTCCTCGTCTGGCGAAATCCGACCGAACGAGCGCTCGACGGCGCGCTCGGCTTCGCCGCGGGCGTGATGCTGTCGGCGAGTTTCACGAGTCTCATCCTTCCCGGCATCGACATCGGCGGCGTCGTCCCCGTCGTCGTCGGTATCGTCCTCGGCGTCGCGGTGCTCGACAGAGCCGACAGTTGGGTGCCGCACGTCCACCTCGTCATCACCGGTCGGGTCCGCGAGGACCCCGGGCGGGGGAACCCGCGGACGGCCTCGGTTATCCTCTTCATCGTCGCCATCACGCTCCACAACATGCCGGAGGGGTTGGCCGTCGGCGTCTCGTTCGGTTCCGGGAACCTCGGCAACGCGCTGGCGCTGACGCTCGCCATCGGAATCCAGAACATCCCCGAGGGCCTCGCCGTCTCCGTCGCGGCGCTGAACGCCGGACTCAGCCGGTACTTCTACGCGGCGCTGACGGGCGTCCGCGCCGGCCTGGTCGAGATTCCGCTCGCCGTCTTCGGCGCGTGGGCCGTCGGTGTCGCGGCGCCGATTCTCCCCTACGCGATGGGCTTCGCCGCCGGCGGGATGCTGTTCGTCATCAGCGACGAGATCGTCCCGGAGACGCACGCCCGCGGCCACGAGCGGATAGCGACGCTCGGAACGATGTTGGGCGTCGTGGTGATGCTGTATCTGGACGTGACGCTCGGGTAGGCCGACTCGCGACTTCACGCGTCACTCGTCTCACGGCGCGGTTTCGACCGAAGCCGCCAGTTCGACTCGCGGCCGCGAACGTCCGGAAACGCGGAGTCTCACGAAACGCCGAAAAAGGGTTATCCCCGCCCGAGGTCCACTTAATTTTGTGGAAAAAACCATCTCTCGTAGACGCCTCCTCGGCGTTGGAGGCGTCGCGGTAGCGGGCGGGCTGACCGGCCAACTCGGAAGCAGCCAACAGCAGGGGGCGCTCGTGATTCGACGCGACGCCGACCGGGACATCCGGACTCGGCGAAGCGTCGTCGTCGCCCCCGGCGTCGAGGTCGACGGCAATATCAACTCGGGCGGCCGCATCAGAGTCAGCCAGAACGCAGAAATCGACGGGGACCTCATGGCGAGGCAACGAGTCGATGTGTGGCGAGAGGCGGAAATCGACGGCAACGTCCGCGCCGGACGCGGCGTCTACGTCGGCCCCGGAGCGGAGATCGACGGCAACGTCGTCGGACCGCGCCGCGTCGTCGTCCGCGAAGACGCCGAGATAGACGGTAACGTCAGAGGGGGGACGGTCGAGGTCGCCGACTCGGCGGAGATCGACGGCGACGTGGTCAGAGTCGGGCGGCGCTAAGCCGTCTGCCCGAATCCGGACCAACGCCCCACCGGCGCGGCGCTCCGGGGATTTTGCTACGGAACGAGTAAACCTCAGGCGGGCTACGCCGCCGATTTTTCGTGAATATCCGTTAGAGTCAAAGCGGCGGATAGCGAATCCGACCCCATGAGCGTAGACGCAGACCAGAGAGCGATTCGGTGTCTCGTGGCGAAGGTCGGACTCGATGGCCACGACCGCGGGGCACACGTCATCGCGCGCGCCTTCCGCGACGCCGGGTTCGAGGTCATCTACTCGGGACTCCACCGCGCACCGGACGAAATCGTCCAGGCCGCGGTGCAGGAGGACGTCGACGTCCTCGGTATCTCCATTCTCTCGGGGGCGCACAACACGCTCGTCCCGAAAGTCATCGACGGCCTGAAGGAGTACGGCGCGTTCGAGGACACGCTCATCCTCGTCGGCGGCATCGTGCCCGACGACGACAAAGAAGAGTTGAAAGAGATGGGCGTCGCCGAGGTGTTCGGTCCCGGGACGCCGATGGCCGACACTATCGAGTTCGTCCGTAACAACGCGCCCGACCGCGCATGAGTCGAACGGAAGAAGCCGACCTCGTCGACCGTCTGCTCGACGGCGACCACCGCGCGCTCGCGCGGACCATCACGAAGATTGAGAACCGCTCGCCGGGCTACCGAGGCCTGGTGTCGGCGCTGCACGAGCACACCGGCGACGCCGAAGTCATCGGCATCACGGGCAGTCCGGGCGCGGGCAAGTCGACGCTCGTCGACAAACTCGCCAAAAGCTACCGCGACCGCGGCGAAACCGTCGGCGTCATCGCCGTCGACCCGTCCTCGCCGTACACCGGTGGCTCCGTTCTGGGCGACCGTATCCGGATGGCGTCGAACGTCGGCGACATGGACGTGTTCTTCCGGTCGATGAGCGCCCGCGGCACCCTCGGCGGCCTCTCGACGGCCACCGGCGACGCCGTGAAGGCCCTCGACGCGTTCGGCAAGGACAAGGTCATCATCGAGACGGTCGGCGCGGGCCAGAACGAAATCGACGTGGTCCGGACCGCCGACACCGTCGTCGTGCTCGTCCAACCGGGCAGCGGCGACGACGTGCAGATGCTCAAGGCCGGCATCCTCGAAATCGGCGACGTGTTCGTCGTCAACAAAGCCGACATGAGCGGCGCGTCGAAAACCGTCGCCGACCTCGAAGAGATGATTCACCTCCAGGGCGACCCGACGGCGAACCTCGACTTGGGTCACCACACGGCCGGCGGCGGGTTCGACGCCCCCGAAGTCGCCGACGGCCCCGGAGAGAACGGGGAGAACGAGGAGAACGGCGAGGGCGACGGAGACGGCGGCTGGACCGACCAGGTCGTCGAGACGGTCGCCACCTCCGGCGACGGCGTCGACGAACTCGTCGAGACGCTGGCGGCACACCGCGAGTACCTCGAACGCTCGGGTCGTCTCACGGAGAAGGCGCGGACGCGCTACGCCGAGGAGATTCGGACGCTGTTGCGCGAGGACACCGGCGCGCTGTTGGAGGACGAAATCGACCGTCGCGGCGGCATGGAGTCGTTCGTCGACGCCGTCGTCGACAGGAAGACCGACCCCTACACCGTCGCCGACGAGTTGGTCGAACCGCTGCGCGACTGTCTCGAAAACGGCGAGTGAGTTCGGGGGCGACCGGTCCCGCCGACAGCGTTCCTCGTCCGACGCTCGACTTTTTGGTCCTCTCCGATGCAGGTTCGGGTAATGGCGAGTGTCATCCTCCCGACGACGACGTGGACCGACTCCTGCGAGTCGCTCGCCGCCCAACTCGGTCCCGACGACGAACTGTTCGTCGTCTGCGACCGGCCGACCGACCCGGTGGCGAGTCACGACGCTCCCGACGGCGTCCGTATCCTCGTCGCGGGCGACCCGGTCGGCTGCTCGGCGAAGGCCAACGCGCTGGCGTACGCGCTCGAACGGGCGGACCAAGAGCGACTCGTCCTCACCGACGACGACGTGCCGCGCGACGACGAGTGGCTGAACCGGATGAAGGCGCTCGGCGAGGAGCACGGCGCGGTGTCGGCGCTCCCGGTGTTCGTCGGCGACGGCTACTGGCGGGCGGTCGAACCGTTTCTCGTGTTCGCCGTCACGCTCGCGGTGTGGGTGGCGAACGCCCCGTGGGGCGGCGGCGTCACCTTCCGGCGCGACCAACTGGACCTCGACGCGTACGTCTCGGATCTGCGCCGGACCGTCAGCGACGACGGCCTGCTGTGGGAGTACCTCGGCGACGAACTGACGACGCTCCGTTCGGAGCTGACGCTCGTGCCGGTCGAAGGCGACCCGCGGACGGTCCACGACCGGCTGGTCCGGTTCGTCAAGATCGTCACCGTCCCGAACCCCGTCGGCGGTGTCGTCGCGTTCGCGTCCGTCTCGCTCGTCGCGCTGTTCTGCCTGGTCGCGCCGATTGTCGCCGCCGCGACGCTGACTGCGGCGACGTACCTCGCGTACCGGTTCTTCGGCGTCGACCGCTCGACGTGGCTGTTGGCGTACCCGTCGGCGCTGCTCGTTTCACTGGCCTTTTGCTACGCGCTCGTCGTGCCGACGTTCCGGTGGGGCGGTCGGCGCTACCGCTGGCGCTCGACGTTCGACGTGACCGTCGTCGACTGAGCTTCGCGCAGATGGGCGTAGCTATCAAGTCTCTCGCCCCCGTCGAGTCGGTATGACACTCCGACGAGCCATCGGCGGTGCCGTCCTCGGTATCGGTGCAGTCGCGGCCGCGAACCGGATGCTCACGCAGGCCGCGGGTGAACTCGAACCGGGGCTCATCGGCGAGCAGCGCACGTATCGCTGGCGCGGGACGAACGTCGCCTACACCGAGGCGGGCGACCCCGACGACCCGGACCTCGTCCTCCTGCACGGCATCAACGCCGCCGCGTCCAGCGGCGAGTTCCGCGAACTCTTCTCCGAACTCGCGTCGGAGTACCACGTCGTCGCCCCCGACCTACCCGGATTCGGTCGGTCGGACCGTCCGCCGCTTCGCTACTCGGCGGCGCTGTACGAGGACTTCGTCACCGACTTTCTCGGCGAGTTCGACGAACCCGCGGTGCTGGCGTCGTCGCTTTCGGCCGCGTACGCCGCCGCGGCGGCCCGCGACACGCCCGTCTCGCAGTTGATTCTCGTCTGCCCGACGGCGAAAGCGGGGCCTGAACCGAAACAGGCGCTTCGGGAACTGGTCCGCGCGCCGCTTCTCGGGTCGGCCGCGTACAACCTCATCACCGCTCGGCGCTCGCTTCGCTACTTCAGCGCCGACCACGGCTACTACGACGCGTCGAAGCTCTCCGACGAGTGGCTCGACTACCAGTGGCGGACGACCCACCAGAAGAACGCCCGCTTCGCGCCCGCCTCGTTCGTCAGCGGCTACCTCAACTCGGATATCGACCTCGGCGAGACGCTCGCCGAGTTAGACGTGCCCGTAACGCTCGTCTGGGGCCGCGAAGCCGACGTGACGCCGCTGTCGGACGGCCGAGCGCTCGCCGACGAGGCCGACGCCCGACTCGTCGTCTTCGACGACGCGATGCTGCTACCGCACGTCGAACACCCCGAGTCGTTCCTCCGGACCGTCCGCGAGGAACTCGCGGAAACGGCGTAACCACGGGACGTCGCTCACCGTGTCTCCGCTGCTGTCGTTGCGCCGCTGAGGTGCTCACTCTGCGGGCGGCTAGTGGGACGTTCGACGACGAAACTCGGCATCTGCTTGGGTTTCAGACACGCTGTGTGGCTCTCTCGGACGTTCTACTGCCCGTTCTGGAGAGCGCTAGCCGCAGTTACTTGTAGGCTAAAAATCTTCTCTCCCGATGAGACGAGACGTTCAGTCACTGCTAGCGGTCGTCCTCGTGGTCGCGGTAGCGCTGGCGACCGCGCCCGGCGTCGCTACCGCGGTCTGAAGACGACGACGGGGTCGCCGGTCGTCTCGTGTTCTTCGACGGTCGCGCCGACCGACATCCCGACGTCGAGGTCGTCGAACTCGACGCCGCGAACCACGCCCGTGAGTCGCACCGGGCCGAAGTCGACGACGGCCGTCGCGTACGGCGTGTCGCCGTCGAACGACGGTGTGGCGACGTGAATGACGCTGAACGTCTCTACGTTCCCCGACTCGGGGAGCGGTTCTTCTTCCAGCTCGAACGCGCCGCAGTGCGGGCAGGTGCGCCGCGGCGGCAACGACCCGTGCCCCTTCGGGCATTCGAGGTAGTACCCCTCGCCCGCTTCGACGGTCTCTATCCAGTCGTCGTATCCCGTGTCGGCCATCAGTTCACCACCTCCAGTACGTGGACGACGGCGCTGGCGACGGTGCCGCCCGCGTTGTGCGTCAGACCGATTTCGGCGTCGGCGACGACGTCGCTGTTCGGGTGGTCGCCGCGGAGCAGTCGCGTCATCTCGACGAGCTGGCTGCCGCCCGTCGCGCCGACGGGGTGGCCTTTCGCCTTCAACCCACCGGAGAGGTTGATGGGTCTGTCGCCGTCTCGGGTGGTCTCGCCGCGGCGGGCCGCGCCGATGGCCTCGCCGGGTTCGTAGAAGCCGAGCGATTCGAGCGCGAGCACCTCGGCGATGGTGAAGCAGTCGTGGACCTCGGCGACGTCGATGTCGTCGGGGGTACGTCCCGAGTCGGCGTACGCCTCCTCGGCGGCCTTCGTCGCCGCGGGAGTCTGCGCGAGGTGGTCGCGGTCCTGCAGCGCCATCTTGTCGCCCCCCTGTCCGGTGCCGGTGATCTCGACGGGCGCGTCGATGTCGTGTTCCTCGGCGTACTCGTCGCTGACGAGGACGAGCGCGCTCGCGCCGTCGGTGATGGGACAGGCGTCGAACAGATGCAGCGGTTCGGCGACGGGCGGGCTATCGAGCGCCTCCTCGACCGACACCTCGCGCTGGTACTGGGCGAACTCGTTGTTGACGGCGTTCCGGTGATTTTTCGCGGCGATGTGCGCGAGATCCTCGCGGTCGCCGCCGAACTGCGAGAAGTACGCCTGCGCCATCAGCCCGTACGCGCCGGGGAAGGTGATGCCCGCGCGAACCTCGTACAGTTCGTCGGCCGCGATAGCCAGCGACTCCGTGACTTCGGCCGTCTCCAGGTTCGTCATCCGTTCCATCCCGCCGACGAGGACGACGTCGTTCTCGCCGTTGCGGACGTCTTTTATCGCCTGCCGAGCGGCGACGCCCGCCGAGGCACACGCCTGCTCGTAGCGGGTCGCCGGACAGGAGAGCC